>NZ_JBGTDD010000037.1:0-27512 GCF_041748495.1 Parasphingorhabdus sp. | reverse complement strand
GTCACCATCGTGTCTCTGGAATCCGGCTCGATCAAAAGCTGGGACGAGAAGGACTGGGGCGAGAGCATTGACGTCGACATTACCGTCGACAAGGCCCGTGAAGCCGATTTCGATGCACTGGTTCTGCCGGGCGGACAGATCAACCCGGATCTGCTGCGGGTCGAAGCCAAGGCGGTCGATTTCGTGAAAGCCTTTTTCAACGCCGACAAGCCGATTGCTGCCATTTGTCACGCACCGTGGCTGCTGATCGAAGCGGATCTGGTGCAGGGCCGCAAGGTGACCGGCTACAAGTCGATCAAGACCGACCTGATCAATGCCGGTGCAAAGTTCGAAGATAGCGAAGTGGTGGTCGACAATGGCCTGATCACATCGCGTCACCCCGGCGATCTGGATGCTTTCAGCGCCAAGATCATCGAGGAAGTGAAGGAAGGCCTGCACAAGCGCGCGAGAAAGGCGGCCTGACCGGCTAACCGGCAAAACGGCTGGATCACAGGGCACCAGCTGCGCCTGACCGGCATCACAAATGTTGCCGCAGAGCGCAGGGCTGGCGCATCTTATCCTGTCGAACCATCGGCTTGCCTCAATCGCCTTAACAAATCCGGTCAACACTTTTTAGCCATTGGTGACAGATTTCAACCGCAATTTTTGTATTATTATGGAGTAAAAGATATGAAGAATTTTCTGACCCTGATGACCGGCGCCGCGTTGCTTGCTGCTACGCCTGCGCTGGCCCAGGACGCCGCACCGGCTGTCGAAGCCGAGGTGGGCATGAAAGTTTACGGACCCAATGGCGGTGAAGTGGGCATGGTCGAATCGTTGAGCGATGGAGTTATCGTGGTGGACACCGGCACGAACAAAGCCGCGCTTGGCACCGATGCCTTTGCCACGGCCGACAATGGCCTGGCGATCATGATGACAAAGGCTGATCTGGATGCTGCGGTGGAAAAGGCCAACGCTGAAGCCAAGGCGCAGCTGCTGGCCAGCCTGACGCCCGGCACCGAAGTGAAATCCGTCAACGGCAATGCGGTGATTGGCACCATCGCGGGAAATGATGCGGAATTCGTTACCGTCGATCATGAAGGCCAGGAAGTGAAGCTTCCGGTTGATGCCTTCATGACCCAAGCCGATGGCGCAGTTGCGATCTCGATGACCGCAACCGAGTTTGATGCCGCGGTGGCCGGTGCCAAGGCGCCCGCGACAACGACCGCCCCTACAGAGTAAGGCGATTGCACTGACGGCGACTGGACCCGGGTCTTGTCGCCGTCAGTTGCTATATTTCAAGCCCAGTTCATACATGGCAATCGCTGCCTGCGCCGCCTCGCCGCCCTTGTTCTTGCGCGTCTTGTCGGCCCGGGCCAGCGCCTGCTCTTCATTCTCCACCGTGACAATTCCGTTGCCGATCGCCGCTCCATCCATGGTCAGCGCCATGATCCCGCGGGCGCTTTCGCCAGCGACAATTTCAAAATGATAGGTTTCGCCGCGGATCACCACGCCGATGGCGACGAAGCCGTCATAGAGATCGCTGTCGATCGCTAGCGAAATGGCGGCAGGAATTTCCAGTGCGCCGGGGACGGTCAGCAGGTCATGTTCGTGACCAGCCGCTTGCAGCGCGTCGGTGGCGCCTTCGATCAGCATATCGTTGAGATGGTCGTAAAAACGCGCTTCGACGATCAGGAATTTTGCCATTTTCTGTTTCTTTCCGTTTCTTCTGCTCCTTTTCGTGGAGCATTGATATTAATTGCTACGCTGCTTCCGGCTCTTCGGCCGGCACCGCACGCTGCCCGATAATCCTGAGGCCATAGGCGTCGAGCCCGACCAGATCATGGCTGGTATTGGTCAGCAATTCCATGTCGTGCACGCCCAGTTCGCTGAGAATCTGGGCACCGACGCCATAGTCGCGCAGCTGATCCATCGCTGGCGGCTTGCCGCCACTCAGGCTGCGAACCTGCCGCGAATAGAGATCGGGCACGCGCGGGCTGATGAACACGATGACGCCTGCGCCATCCTCACCGATGATCTTCATCGATTCCTGCAGCATGTTGGCGCGGCCGGTGTCCTGCCCGAACAGGTCGGGGAAGATCGCGGTCGCGTGCATCCGCACCAGCGTCGGCCGGTCGGGATCGACATGGCCCTTCTGCAGCACGATCTGCTCGCTCTCGGTAGCCGTGTTGTAGAAGGTGATGGCGTTCCATTCGCCGCCCCAGCGGCTGGTGAAGCGCGCTTCCTCGCGGCGCTCGGTCAGATGGTCGTGGCGCAGGCGATAGGCGATCAGGTCGCGGATCGTACCGATCTTCATGCCATGATGCTGGGCAAATTCGATCAGGTCATCGAGCCGCGCCATCTCGCCATCATCCTTCATGATCTCGCAGATCACCCCGGCCGGATTGAGCCCGGCCAGCCGCGAGACGTCGACCGCCGCTTCGGTATGCCCGGCCCGCACCAACACGCCGCCATTGCGCGCCTGTAGCGGAAAGACATGACCGGGGGTGACGATCTCGTCCTTGCCCCTGGTCCGGTCGATCGCAACCGCGACGGTGCGCGCCCGGTCGGCCGCACTGATTCCGGTGGTGACGCCGTCGCGCGCCTCGATCGAGGTGGTAAAGGCGGTCTCATAGGCGCCGCGATTATTCTGGCTCATCATGTCGAGGCCCAGTTCCTCGACCCGGTCGCGGGTCATCGCCAGACAGATCAGGCCGCGGCCATATTTGGCCATGAAGTTGATCGCATCAGGGGTCGCCATCTGCGCCGGGATGATCAGGTCGCCCTCATTCTCGCGGTCCTCGTCATCGACCAGAATATACATGCGGCCGTTGCGCGCCTCGTTGATAATTTCTTCCGCCGTCGCCATCACGCCACGGCCGCCGCGCGCCAGATAGGATTCCAGCTTGCCCAGTGTTTCCGCGGTCGGGTTCCAGTCCTCCTGCCCCAGGCTGCGCAGGCTATTGGCGTGCAGGCCGGCGGCGCGGGCCAGGCCGGCGCGGGTTTCCTTGCCGGAGTCGATCAGTTCGATCAGTTGCTCGATCAATATTTTGCTCATGGTTTCGCCTTTGCAATGTGATATGGCGAATCGAATATCACATCCTAATGTGACACGTCTAGGTTAAATATCACATTGGCTTCACATGCTGTGTTTCACGATAGTCTTGCTTTACAGACACGTCCGTTTTTAATTTCTGTGACCTTTGTGCCAAACCCTAGGATTTCGGCTAATCCGGGTCCAGCTATCACGCGCCGAGTGTGACCTTTCATCCGGGAGGGGAATCCGGATCGCGCGAGTGATTGCGAAGATAAGTGCTCAGCGGGCGTGTAGGAAAGGGAAAAGGGGGATGATCTCGCAACGGGAGTGCAGTGGCGAAGCAGGCTCAGATCGAAGATCTCCCGAGATCTTCCATGCACACCCGGTATTTTTAGCCCGTCCTTTTTGAAGGAGGGGTTGGGGTGGTTTCGCTCCTCTGAAAGGCGTCCCTCAATTGTAGCGCCAAAAGCACGCGTCAGCGCTTTCGCTACGCGAGCGATGCTGCGCATCGCCACCACCCCAACCCCTCCTCTGAAGAGGAGGGGCTATCTATGCCTGTTACCGCTCCCGCTCTCTCACCCCACCGCCTTTCCATTTGACCGGAACCTTTCCCTATCCAATACGCTATCCCATGATGGCGAAAGCGAAACACTGGATCGAGCCGCATCCGCAGGGCATTTATGTGCGCCCGGCCGACATATGGATCGATCCGTCGGTGCCGAAGAAACATGCGGTGGTGACCCATGGCCATGCCGATCATGCGCGCGGCGGGCATGGCGGGGTCTGGGCGACGCCGGAGACGCTGGCGATCATGGGGCTGCGCTATGGCACGGATGCCGGAACGCCGGTCGCTTATGGCGAGGGGTTCGAGCGGGGCGGGGTGCGGTTCAGCCTGCATTCGGCGGGCCATGTGCTGGGGTCGGCGCAGGTATTGATGGAATATGAAGGCGAGCGGGTTGTAGTGACCGGCGACTTCAAGCGGCGGCCCGATCCGACCTGCGCGCCGTTCGAGCCGGTGCCTTGCGATATTTTCATTACCGAGGCGACCTTTGGTCTGCCGGTGTTCAGACATCCGCCGATCGTCGGCGAGCTGGAAAAAATCTTTGCCCGGCTGAAAGCGCAGCCGGATCATTGCCTGCTGGTCGGCGCCTATGCGCTGGGCAAGGCGCAGCGGGTGATTGCCGAGCTGCGCCGCGCCGGCTGGGACCAGCCGATCTATCTGCACGGCGCCATGGTCAAGATGTGCGAACTCTATGAAGAGCTCGGCGTGTCGCTCGGAGAATTGCGGCTGGTGATGGACACGCCGAAGGAGGAGATGCGCGGCCAGATCATTATCTGCCCGCCTTCGGCGCTGATCGACAAATGGAGCCGCCGATTGCCTAATCCGGTGACCGCCATGGCATCCGGGTGGATGCGGGTGCGCGGGCGGGCGCGGCAAAGGGGCGTGGAGATTCCGCTGGTGATCTCCGACCATGCCGACTGGGACGAGCTGACCGCTACTATCCGCGAACTGGCACCAAGGGAAACCTGGATCACCCATGGCAGCGAGGACGGGCTGCTGCGCTGGTGCGAGCTGCACCAGATCAGGGCGCGGGCGCTGGCCATGGTCGGGCGCGAAGAAGGGGATGACGGCTGATGCGGCGGTTTGCGGCGCTGATTGACAGTCTGATCTACACGCGGTCGCGCAACGCCAAGCTGGCGGCGATCGCCAGCTATTTGCGCGAAACGCCGGATCCCGATCGCGGCTGGGCGCTGGCGGCGCTGACCGACAGCCTCGATTTTCCGGCGGTCAAATCCTCGACGATTCGCACGCTGGCCGGGACGAGGATTGATCTCGAACTGTTTCGCCTGTCGCGCCATCATGTTGGCGATACCGCCGAAACCGTTGCGCTGATCTGGCCGGAAGTGCCGAACCGGGAGCAGGGCGATCCGAGTGTCGACGAAGTGGTGCAGGCGCTGTCCGCCGCCACGCGCGCCACGGCGCCCGATATTGTCGCATCCCTGCTCGACAGCATGGATGCGAACAGCCGTTATGCCATGCTCAAGCTGGCGGTTGGCGGGATGCGGGTCGGGGTATCGGCGCGGCTGGCGAAAACCGCCTTCGCGCAGGCCTTCGCCGTGCCGCTCGACGATGTCGAGGAATTGTGGCACGCGCTCGATCCACCTTATCAAGCGCTATTTCGCTGGGCAGAAGCGGGTGGCCCGCGTCCCGATCTGTCGGCCACGCCGTTCTTCCGGCCGTTCATGCTGTCCCATCCGTTCGAGGGCGAAAGTCTCGATCTCGGCGAATATGCGGTCGAGTGGAAATGGGATGGCATCCGCGTGCAGGCCGTGCATATGGGCGGTGAGACCCGGCTCTACAGCCGCGGCGGCGATGATATCAGCGCGGCCTTTCCCGATGTCGTCGAGGCGTTTGACCGCGACGGCGTGATCGACGGCGAGCTGCTGGTCCGCGGCACCGACCAGGGCGGCGAGGCGGCCAGTTTCAACGCGCTGCAGAAGCGGCTGGGCCGGAAAAGCGTGTCGAAGAAAATGCGCCAGGAATCGCCCGCCTTTGTCCGCGTCTATGATCTGCTGATGGACGGGGACGACGACCTGCGGCTGTTGCCGTGGCATCAGCGGCGCAACAGGCTGGAAGCCTTTGTGCCCAGGCTGAATCCCGATCATTTCGATCTGTCAGCGGTGGTCGAGGTCGATGATTTTACCGCGCTGCAGGATATGCGCGCCGGTGCCCGCGATGCGGCGATCGAGGGCGTGATGCTGAAGCGCCGGGACAGCCCCTATCTGGCGGGCCGGGTCACGGGCCACTGGTACAAGTGGAAGCGCGACCCGCTGAATGCCGATTGCGTGATGATGTATGCCCAGCGCGGCAACGGCCGGCGGGCTTCTTTCTATTCCGACTATACTTTCGGCTGCTGGACCGAGGAGGGCGAACTGCTGCCGGTCGGCAAGGCCTATTCCGGTTTTACCGACGAGGAGCTGAAGTGGCTCGACCGCTTTGTCCGGCAGAATACATTGAACCGGTTCGGTCCGGTGCGCGAGGTGGCAAAGTCGCTGGTGCTGGAAGTTGCGTTTGATTCGATCCACGAGAGCAAGCGCCACAAATCCGGCCTCGCCATGCGCTTCCCGCGGATTCACCGGATCCGGAAGGACAAGCCTGCCGAGGAAGCAGACCGGATCGCGACCTTGGCCGCGATGGTGCGTTGAGCATTGCCGCGAAGCTAGGCGGTATTCAGAGCTTCCCGGCCCTCCTGCTGCTTTTTAAGCCGCCTCGTGACCGCAAGCGGACTGCCGGTCTGGCGGCCCAACAGATAGTAGAAGGCCGGTATCACCACCAGCGTCAACAAGGTGGAAACCGCGACGCCCCAGACGATCACGATGCCAATAGCCTCCCGGCTGGCCCCGCCGGCTCCGGTCGCGAGCATCAGCGGCACCGCGCCGGCGATGGTGGCGATCGACGTCATCAGCACCGGACGGAAGCGCCGCTTGGCCGATTCGAGGATCGCCGCTTCAAATTCCAGCCCCTCGTCGCGCAGCTGATTGGCAAATTCGACGATCAATATGCCATTTTTCGCGGCCAGCCCGACCAGCATGATCAGCCCGATCTGGCTGTAGAGATTGAGTGTCCCCCCCATCACCGTGAGTCCCAATATGCCGCCACCGACGGCAAGCGGCACACCGAGAATGATGATCAGCGGACTGACGAAGCTCTCGAACTGCGCGGCCAGCACCAGATAGACCAATATGATCGTGAAGCCGAGGATGAGCCAGATCGAACCGCCGGTCTGCCGGAGCGCCCGGCTCTGTCCTTCATAGCCGATCGCAACCACTTCCGGCAGCGACCCCGCTTCCCGGTCGAGGAAGTCCAGTGCTTCACCCAGCGAATAGCCTTCGCCGACCGTCCCTTCGAGGGTGATCGCCCGCAGCTTGTTGAACCGGTTGAGTTCACCAGGCTCGGCCCGGCTGGTTAGAGTCACCAGGCCCGACAGCGGCACCAGATTGTCCTCCCGGCCCCGCACATAGACATTGGACAGATCTTCTGCCGTCACCCGGTCCTCCGCCTCGGCCTGCATGATCACGTCATATTCTTCGCCGCGATCGACATAGGTGCCGGCGTTGCGCGAGCCCATCATGGTCTCCAGCGTGCGGCCGATTTCCTGCACTGAAACGCCCAGATCGGCGGCGCGCAGCGTGTTGACATTGACCACCAGTTGCGGCCGGGTTTCCTTGTAATCCGATTCCAGCGTGGCGATGCCTGGATATTCGTCGGCGGCCACGAACAGGGCATCGCGCGCGCGGGTCAGCTCTTCATAGCTATCCCCGGCAATGACGAAACGGATCGCCTCGCCGCCGCGGCCACCGATGGTCGAGCCACCGGAAACAAACACGCGCGCCGAGGGATAATCGCGAAACGAGCCATTGAGCGCGGCCACGGTTTCCGCCGTGGTCATGTCGCGTTCTGCCCAGGGCTTGAGGAACATGATGATCCGCCCGGACGAAAAATCGCCCGATGGGCCGAACGAACCGGGCGCGCGGAACAAGACGCGGCGCAGCGGCCCGTCTTCCTCGGTATAGGGCAATGCGATCTCTTCCAGGTCCAGCATCACCTGGACCAGCCGGTCCCAGCCAGCGCCTTCGGAAATCGATGCACTGCCAAACATGAAGCCGGTATCTTCCGGCGGCGCGACCTCGCTTTTCAGCGTTTGCAGCCCGATCACCGCGAACAGAGCGGCCAGCCCGAAGGCAATCCCGCCGAGCAGGAGGGGGCGGCGAAGCCAGCGTGACAACAGACTCTCGTAGCCGGTGCTGGTTTTCTGAAACTTGTCATCGACATAACGGCTGAGCCTGGTTTCACCGCCGCCTTTCTTGAGTATTTTCGAGCACATCACCGGAATCAGCGTGAGCGCGACAAAGGTGGAAATGCTGACCGCGACAATCATGGTGATCGCCAGTTCGCGGAACAACAGCCCGGTTTCGCCGGGCAGGAACATCAGCGGCACGAATACGGCGATCACCACCGCGGTGGTCGCGAGGACGGCAAAGCCGACCTGCCGGGCTCCTTCAAACGCGGAGATCAACCGGCTCTCGCCGCGCTCGATTCGCGAATAGATATTCTCCAGCACGACAATCGCATCATCGACCACCAGACCGATCGCCATCACCAGCGCCAGCAGGGTGAGCAGATTGATCGACAGGCCGAGGAGCCAGAGGATGAAGAAGGTCCCAATCAGCGAAATCGGTACGGTCACGGCAGGAATGATCGTCGCCCGCACCGAGCCCAGAAACAGATAGATGACCGCAATCACCAGGATCGCGGCAAAAGCGAGCGTTTGCCAGACATTGTCGATCGCCTTGGCGATGAAGACGCTGCTGTCATAGCTTACGGCCAGCTCGACGCCGGATGGCAGCAGTGGCGTGATTTCTTCAATCCGCTTCTTGATGTCATTGGCAACCTGCAGCTCATTGGCGCCCGACTGCCGGATGACGCCCATGCCGACACCGGGTTGTCCGTTGGACCGGAAATGGGTGTAGACATTTTCCGGTCCCAGTTCGACCCGGGCCATATCGCCGAGACGCAGCAAGGCGCCATCCTCGGTCCGGCGGATCACCAGCGCCTTGAAATCGTCGACGCTGCCATAGGCTCTGGCGACCCGGACGGTGAGATTGAGATCCGAGGATTCTACCCGGCCCGCCGGCAATTCGACATTCTCCCGGCGCAACGCGGTTTCGATATCATTGGGCGAGATGGCGTTGGCGGCCATGGCCTTGCGGTCGAGCCAGATGCGCATCGCCGGACGCGATGCACCGCTGGGCTGCACGCGCGCCACGCCGTCAATCGACGAAAAGCGGTCGACCAGGACCCGGTCGGTATAATCGGCCAGCCACAGGGGATCGCGGCCCTCTCCAGTCAGGTTCAGCCACATGAATGGCCGCGCATCGGCGTCGACCTTGTTGATCTCGGGCGGATCCGCTTCCTCGGGAAGATTGTCCAGCGCGCCGGAGACCCGGTCGCGAATATCATTGGCGGCGGAATCGACGTCGCGGTCGGGCGCGAATTCGACGGTGATGTCCGAACGGCCGTCGCGGGACGAGGAACGGATCATCTCGATACCCTCGACCCCGGCGATGCGGTCTTCCAATATCTGGGTGATCCGCGATTCGACGACATTGGCGGCGGCGCCGGGATAGTTGACATCGACCGAAACGATCGGCGGTTCGATCGCCGGATATTGCCGCACGGGCAGGGCGAGAAACGCGACTATCCCGGCCAGAACCAGCAGCAGGCTCAGGACGATGGCAAAAACCGGTCGCTTGACCGAGACGTCGGATAGGATCATCGGCCTGCGTCCCTAACTGCCGTCAGCCGACGGCTGCGGTCTTGCTGCGTCCACGGGCGCCTTCTGGCCGCGGATAACCGCCTTCACCGGCGCATCATCGCGGACCTTGACGGTGCCGTCGGCAACAATCTTGCTGCCCAGCTGGATGCCGCTGCGGATTTCGACCATTCCCTTGGAACGCAATCCGACTTCGACCGGCGTACGCCGTGCAATGCCTTCCTTGTCGACCCGGAACACATAATTCTGGTCACCCTGCGCCAGCAAAGCCGTTTCCGGGATCGCCAGGCCGGTGCGTGTGTCCGATACGATCCGGACCGACATCAACATGCCGGGCCGCAGCAGCCGCGCCTTGTTGGACAAGAGCGCGCGCACGGTGAGGCTGCGCGACAACGGATCGACCAGCGGACTGATATTGTCGATCGTGCCGTAAAATATCTGATCCGGATAGGCGACGGATCTGGCTTCGATGACCTGTCCGGCTGCAACCGCGGTCAGAAAATTCTCGGGTATGGTGAAGTCGAGCTTGATCGAGGAAATATCGCTGATCGTTGCGATCGGACTGCCGGACGTGACGACCGTGCCGGGCGAAACCGTACGCAAACTCAAGACACCATCAAATGGCGCGCGAATGACCCGATCGGAAATGCGCGAGCGAATCGCATTGGCCTCGGCCCGGGCGCTGTCGCGCAGAGCGGTCTGCTGATCGACCGCTGCATTGGTGGCGAAGCCGCGCTCCTGCAGCGTCTGCAACCGGTCCAGCTGCTGGCCCGCCTCGCGTGCCCTGGCTTCCACCGCGACGAGGTCGGCAGATTGTTCCCCCCGTGACAATTGCGCGATAACGGCGCCGCGACGAACGATAGCGCCATCGGCAAAGCCAATGCTTTCGATTCGATCGGTCACCGGAGAGGTGAGGATGGTTTGCTCATTGGCAAAGGCCGTCCCGACCGCTTCAATCGCACTGACAAATTCCGCCTGGGTGACCGTGCCGCCGACGACCACAGGCACACCGCCCCGATCCCCGCCATCACCAGCGTCGCCGCAGGCCGCTAAAGCAAGGGCCAATCCCAATGAGAGCGCGCGCTTGATCGACATTTTTTACACTACCCTAAACTTCGGCCAAATTTATCCCTGTCTAAAGGATGCGCAGAACAAAAACCAAGTTAAACATTCGCCATCAGGTTGACCATTTTCGCTGCCGATTAGAATATGTACCAAAGGGCCGGTGCCGAACGCTGGGGGGCGCCGGTCGGTGAACGCGCGAGCCGCAAGCCGGTCTGATCGCGCCTTCCAGGAACGACCGTCCTTACAGGAACGACCGCAAGGTGCCGATGAACTCGTCAAACTGGTCATGGTGTAGCCAGTGGCCGGCTTCCCGGAATTCCTTCACCGAGACATTGTCACCGAAATATTGCAGCCGGCCATCTTTCTCCGGATTGCTTGCCCAGCTGTCCGCGCCATATTGGAGCTGGGTCGGACAGCTGATATTGCGCCACAGGTCGTGGATCGCGTCCTCGCTCAGGTCGATGCTGTCCCAGTGCTGGACATAGGGGTCGAACTTCCAGCTGTAGCTGCCGTCCTCGTTGCGGATCACCGCATGTGTGGTCAGATGCCGGGCCTGCTCGTCTGACAGATGCTGGTTGGCGTCCTGCATCCGTTTGAGCGCGTCGTCAAAGGTCGGATAGCGCTTCACCTGCCGGCCAGCGGATTTGCGTTTTTCCTCGATCGAGTCGCGTACGCGCTGCAGCGGTCCGGTCTTGTTGCGTTCGGCGAGCATCTCCGGGCTGGGGCCCAGCCCCTCGATCGCGACCAGCTTGCGCACCGTGTCCGGGTAAAGGCCGGTATAGCGCAGCGCGATATTGCCGCCCATGCTGTGCGCGACAATGGTGACCGGGGAAAGGTCGAGCTGGTGGATCAGCTGCGCCAGATCGGTGACCATCGGCATGATCGCATAATTGCCATCGGTGCTCCACTGGCTGTCGCCATGGCCGCGGACATCAGGACAGATAATATGCCAGTCGTCGCGCAGAGCCTGCGCCGTCCAGTCCCAGTTGCGGCAATGATCCCTGCCTCCGTGGAGCAGGATTAACGGCGGTTTTTCCTCATTGCCCCAGTCGGCATAATGCAGCTTGAGCCGCTGGGAAAAATAGCTGTGCGAGGCGGGGCCGATCAGGTTCATGCGGAATTTCCATCGGAATAGGGAGATTTGATCCATGGCTTTACCGGGAGCGGCGGCGTTCGACAAGGGATTGGTCAACGGTCAGTGGCTGGAGATTGATCTCGAATTCCGGGCCGATAAAAAGCACAATTTCCAACAATCTATAAGCATTTCTGCCGCCACATGGATATTGCATTTATTCTGGCACTCCTTATCCAGACAAGATGAAAAGATATATGCTTCATCTGCTGATCCTATATTGTGGCTGTGCAACGAACACGATTGCTGCTGCAGCGGAGCGGGGACCGATTTCGCTTCAACCCAGTTCAAACTGGACCGTCGATTACGCCGATGATAGTTGCAGACTGATCCGCCAATTTGGGACCGAAAACGACACTGTCGTCGCAATTTTCAACAGATTCGCTCCAGGTGACCAGTTTCAGCTGACGGTTGCCGGAAACCCGGTTGCCCTCAGGCGCACGACGAGACCTGCTTCCATTCGATTTGGCCCCACAGAGGCTGAGCAGGAACATGGTTTCGCCGCTGGCATAATGGGCGATGGAAAGTCCGCGCTTGTCTTTTCTGGCCAGATGCGGATTGCGCCGCCGACTGAAAGCGAACTAGAAAAATTGGCAAACCCTGAAAACGGAGCATATATTTTGCCACCGATCAGCGATGAACGCAAAGCAGCGGTCACCGAACTGACCATCGGACGTCCCTTGTCGCAACCCGTGACCCTGAAGCTCGGAGCAATGGACAAGCCCCTCGCGGCTCTTTCTGAATGCCAAGATGAACTGATGACACATTGGGGCATTGATGTCGAAAAACATCGCAATCTTTCCTCGCTTGCGTCGCCGGAAGGCAATCCTGGCCGATGGGTCAATGCCAATGACTATCCCAGTGGCATGCTCGCAAGAGGAAAAGAGGCGATCGTACATTTTCGCATGAGCGTTGATGAAAATGGTGATGCAACCGATTGCCATATCCAGCAGTCTACCAGACCCAAGGAATTCGACGAAGTGGTTTGCCGATCAATGATGAAGCGAGCGAAATTTTCTCCGGCTATCGACCATAAAGGGAGCCCGATTGCGTCTTATTATCGGAATACCGTCAGGTTCAAGTTACCTTGAAGCTGCAGACGGTATCATGAAGACGAAGCCATCGGAAGAAATAGCTGAGCGAAGCGGGCCGATCTAGGTCACTGGTTTCCATTCCCGACTGTTTGAAAGGCAGA
The DNA here is from genome assembly GCF_041748495.1 of Parasphingorhabdus sp. Classification (GTDB taxonomy): domain Bacteria; phylum Pseudomonadota; class Alphaproteobacteria; order Sphingomonadales; family Sphingomonadaceae; genus Parasphingorhabdus. The sequence goes on along the minus strand of NZ_JBGTDD010000037.1, from coordinate 14,769 downwards.
GGCGACAACGGATAAGCATATTACTGCTTGACAAGATATCCATATATCCATAATTATCGATATATGGATTCGATCAAAGCAATAGAGGCGCTAGGCGCTCTCGCCCAAAACACCCGGCTGGATGTTTTCAAGCTGCTGGTGCGCCACGAACCTTCGGGCCTGCCCGCGGGCGAGATCGCCAAGCGGTTGGCGGTGCCGCAAAACACAATGTCTTCCCATCTGTCGATCCTGTCACGGGCTGATCTGGTCTCCTCGAAGCGGGACAGTCGCCTGATCATTTACCGCGCCAATCTGGCGGCCATGAATGCGCTGATGGCATTCATGCTGGAAAATTGCTGTTCCGGCGAAGATTGCGCACCGATTAGCAGCCAACTCGAAAGGTTAAGCCAATGAAACGCATGCACATCCATGTCGGTGTCGAAAATCTCGATGCCTCGATAAAATTCTATTCGACGCTCTTCGCGGCAGAACCGACCGTGACAAAGGACGACTACGCAAAATGGATGCTCGATGATCCTCGGGTCAATTTTGCGATCTCGTCGGAAAATCACGCGACCAAGGGCATTGAGCACCTCGGCATTCAGGCCGAAAATCCGGACGAACTACAGCAGGTCTTCAGCCGTCTTCGCCAAGCCGATGCGCCGGTGCTCGAAGAAGGGCAAACCACCTGCTGCTATGCCAAATCCGAAAAAAGCTGGATATCCGATCCGGATGGCGTGGTCTGGGAAGCTTTTTATACCAATGGTGAATCGGTAGTATATGGCGATGCGCCGTCCTTGTCCGCCGTTTCGGCCAATGCGTCCGAAACCAGCTGCTGCTCGCCTTCGAAAGCCGCCATGTCATGAGCAACCGGGTCTATCACGTCCTGTTCCTGTGTACCGGCAATTCGGCTCGGTCGATATTGGCAGAGGCGATTTTGCAGCAGGAAGGCCAGGGGCGCTTCAGGGCCTATAGCGCAGGCAGCAAACCGGCCGGCCGGGTCCATCCCTATTCGCTCGATCTGCTCAAGACACTGGGCCATCCTACGGAGGATCTGCGTTCGAAAAACTGGGACGAGTTTTCCGGCGCCGGTGCACCGCAGCTCGATTTCGTGTTTACCGTTTGCGACAATGCCGCTGGCGAGACCTGCCCGGTCTGGCCGGGGCAACCGATGACCGCCCATTGGGGCATATCCGATCCGGCGGCGGAGACCGGCAGCGAAGCAGAAAAGCGCGCTGCCTTTACCGAGGCCTATCGCATGATGTTCAACCGGATCAGCCTGTTTCTGGCGCTGCCACTGGAAAGCATCGACAGGATGAGCCTGCAAAACCGGCTCAAGGACATTGGCAAGCAGAAAGCCGAGGCTTAGACTATGGCGACACAAAAACTGGCAACAGCTGCAGATGCAGGTCTGGGCCTGTTTGAAAAATGGCTGTCGGTCTGGGTGGCTTCCGCAATTTTGGCTGGCATTGTAATCGGCAATATCGCGCCCGATGCGGTCGCCCTGCTTGCCCGGCTGGAATATGCCTCGGTCAATCTGGTGGTGGCGGTGCTGATCTGGGCGATGATCTACCCGATGATGGTCAGCGTTGATTTTGCCAGCCTCAGGCATATCGGGGACAAGCCCAAGGGCCTGGTCATCACCATCATCGTCAACTGGTTCGTCAAGCCGTTCACCATGGCCGCGCTGGCGGTATTGTTCTTCCAATATATCTATGCCGGCCTGATGTCGCCTGACGATGCGCAGCAATATATTGCCGGGCTGATCCTGCTCGGCGCAGCACCGTGCACGGCGATGGTATTCGTCTGGTCGCAAATGACCAGGGGCGATCCTGCCTATACTTTGGTGCAGGTGTCGGTGAACGACATCATCATGATCTTTGCCTTCGCGCCGATCGTTGCGCTGTTGCTGGGGGTTACCGACATATCGGTTCCCTGGGAGACATTGCTGCTGTCGACTGTGCTCTATGTCGTCATCCCGCTGGTAGCCGGCGCGCTCACTCGCCGGGCCTTGCTGGCCCGGTCCACTGACGGCGAAGCGGCGGTTGCGGCCTTTACCGGACGGATCAAGCCGCTGTCGGTGCTCGGGTTGTTGGTCACGGTTATATTGCTCTTTGCCTTCCAGGCACAGACCATCGTTACCCAGCCGCTGCTGATCGGCCTGATCGCGGTTCCGATCATCATCCAGAGCTATGGCATATTCTTCGTCAGCTATGCCGCCGCATGGGCCTGGAAAGTGCCGCACAATGTCGCGGCGCCCTGCGCTCTGATCGGCACCTCCAATTTTTTCGAACTGGCCGTGGCCGTGGCGATCGGTGTGTTCGGACTGGGCAGCGGCGCGGCGCTGGCCACGGTAGTCGGCGTGCTGGTGGAAGTTCCAGTGATGCTGTCGCTGGTGGCCTTTGCCAACCGCACCCGGTCAAAGTTCACTCCGGCTTGATATTCTGAGCAGTCACCCGGGGTAAGCCCGCTTGTTCCATGCTTTGTGGCCGTGCTCCCCGGCTAATGGAATTGCACAAGGGCCACGGTCCGGCGAGCTTCAAGATTTACCAGGTGGTCGCGGGCATGGCTCTGTTTCTGGTCATCGTCGGCGGGTTGATCGTGGGCCTGCTGGCGCGGGCCTATCGCGGCAAAACTGTCTTCTCGCTAATATTGGGAACCGGGCTTTTCCTGCTGCTGGGTTTCGCGCTCTGATTTCGAGTGGGTTCACTCTTCCTGGAGCGATCCAGCAGGACGATCACCTGCATGGCGAGCGCAGCGATTTCTCGGAGTCACAGCTTCCACCATATCCCGTTCACCCAAGGACAGAATTTATGATAGGGTAGTGGCGATTGTGAAACAGGAGCCCGCCCATGACCGAACCATCCAGCAAGATTTCCCTCAATCGCCGCCAGTTGCTTGCGGCCTCTGCCGCCAGCGGCATCGCTCTGGCCGCCGGTCCGGCCGCCGCCTCCGACAGCCAGCCGGATCTGACCGGCAAGTCGGTGCTGATCACCGGCTGCGCCTCCGGATTCGGCTATCTCGGCGCGCTGCTCTATGCGGAGCGCGGCGCGAAGGTCTTTGCGACGATGCGCAATCTGCCGCGGGCCGAAGGCGCCGCGCTGGCCAAGGCCGCACAAGCGGGCGAGCTGGATGTCACCATATTGGAACTGAATGTGCTGTCGGATGACTCCGTTAACATAGCGGTCACCGAGGCCGAGCGGCTCAACGGCGGGGCGCTCGACGTGGTCATCAACAATGCCGGGATCGGCACCGGCGCGCCGGTCGAGTTGCAGGATCCGGCGATGACGCAGCTGCTGTTTGACACCAATGTGATGGGCTATCAGCGCGTGGCACGGGCGGCGCTGCCGGCGATGCGCGCGAAGAAAACCGGGCTGATCGTCAATGTCTCATCGCAGCTTGGCCGGGTGATGGTGCCGGGTATGGGGTTGTACAGCGCGACCAAATTCGCGGTCGAATCGATGAGCGAGCAAATGGCTTATGAGCTGGTCCCGCACGGGGTTGACGTGACCATCGTCCAGCCCGGCGGCTTCCCGACAAAGATCTGGGAAAAAGGCAACAAGCTGACCACGGAACTGCTGGAGCGTGCCGATGATGAGCGCAAGGCTGCTTATCAGGCGCTGGTCGCGGGTGCGCTGCGCAACAGCGGCGGGTCGACCGATCCCGAGGATGTGCCGCGCGCGATCGCTGCGCTGATCGCAATGGCGCCCGGCAAACGGCCGTTGCGCCTGCCGGTCCATCCAGGGCGCAAGCCGCAACTGGCAATCAATGACGTGAGCGCGCAGACGCAGGTTGCGATGCTGGGCAGTTCGCCCTTCGGTCCCTGGGTCACGGATGTGAACGAGCGGGTCTAGCGCAGGGGAATGATGTGTTCCACACTCGGTGCGGAGCTTGGCCAGCCGTGTAATTCGCAAATATCCAGAGCTCCATTTGTGCGGAGCACCGAATCTTCAGGCGGGGCGTTTCACGAGCAGCAAGGGCGTCAGATAGATGGCCAGGAACACGATATTGGGGATGACATTCTGCGCATTGCCCGACGCCACCGATGCGCTGCTGTCGATTCCGAACCAGATCAGAAAAGTGTAGATGGAACCCTTGCGGATCAGGTCGCTGTCCTGTTCCACGCCCGGCGCGGTGATGAAGACATACATGGCCATCAGGCCGCCAAATACGCCACCCGCGATCGCCATCGCCAGTTTCGCTTCCGCCGTGTCCAGCCCGGCGACTCCATGGCCGCCGGAAGAAGCGATGCGGAAGAACAGGTCGTTTGCACCGGTAAAGTCATTCACCCCGGCGAGGGAGAATAACAGGGCGACCAGAATGGAAAAGCTGCCGACAATTCGGATATAGCGGCCAGTGGTTTGGGGTGACATGATCTTCTCCTGGTTGAGCTTCGTTTTCGGTAAAGCAGGCCGCAATCCGTAAAACAATTACCTCTCGGGTAAGTGCATGGAGAGCGATCCATGCTATTGTCAGGGCACGCAAAGGAGAATGGGATGCCATCGGAATTTGGCGCGATATTGAAGGACTGGCGCAAGGTCCGCCGGTTCAGCCAGCTCGACCTCAGCCTGGAGGCCGAGATGTCGGCGCGCCATCTGAGCTTTCTCGAATCGGGCCGCGCCAATCCCAGCCGGGCGATGGTGATGCGCCTGTCGGAAGCACTGCAGCTGCCCCGCCCCGCCGCCAATCAGGCGCTCAACGCCGCCGGCTTTGCGCCGGTCTATCCCAGCCTTTCCGACGATGCGCCGGAACTGGCTCCAGTCCATCAGGCGATCGCGGCGATGCTCGATCATCATGATCCGTTCCCCGGCTATGCGATCGATCGTCACTGGAATATCGTGGACAGCAACCAGGGTGCGCAGATGATCATCGCGCTGGCCAGCCCTGGCGGACCAGCCAATCTGATCGATATATTGATCAGCAGCGAGGCGCTGGATCTGATCGAGAATTGGGACGAGGTCGCGGTCCTCTCCCTCTCACGCCTGCGCACCGAGATACTGGAACTGGGCGGCGATGCGCATCTCTCTGCGCTGGCCGGACGATTGTCGTCCCACCAACGGGTCCGCAAGGTCGATCTGGGTTCGATCAATCTCAATCAGGCGGTGATCCCGACCATCTTCCGGCTCGGCGACAATCGCCTGTCGCTGTTCTCGGTCATCGCGCAATTCGGCTCGGTGCAGGATACCAGGGCGGGGGAAACCCGGATCGAGCTGATGTTCCCGATGGACGACCAGACCACCGGTTTTTTCGGACGCTAGCGCGGACATTGCCTATTCATCTTGCGCGCATTAGCAAGGGGAGCGACACAGGAGAGAGATATGCGCTGGATTTCGGCTATCATGGCAGCAACGCTGGTCGCTTGTGCCCCGGCGGCACCCCCGGTCGGACCTGAAACCGCAAATCACTCGTATGATAGCTCTGAACTGGACAAGAACGAGGGTTCCGAGTCCTTTGACTGGCAGCAGAATTTTCCCAGCTGGTATGCTGCCGTCGAACCGTATCAAATCATCGGTACCGACAAGAGCGGCATATTTTTCGTCGGAACCGAGGGGCTTGGCATGTATTTCATCCCGACCGATGCCGGCCATATCGTGATAGACGGCGGCATGCCGGGCGAGGGACAATATGTCGCGGCCGCGATCCGCAAGCTGGGCTTTGACCCCGGGGACGTCAAAATCCTGCTCAACAGCCACGCGCATTTAGACCATAGCGGCGGCCTGGCCGAACTGAAGGCGCTGACGGGCGCGAAGCTGGTGGCAAACGAAGGCGACCGGTCCGCGCTGGAAGGCGGCTTCTATCTCGGCTCCGAGGAGGATAGTTCGATGAACGCACCGCCTGTCAAGGTCGACCGGACCATCGCGGATGGCGAGCAATTGACGCTGGGCGATGTCACGCTCACCGCGCATCTCACGCCGGGTCACAGCCGCGGCTGTACCTCCTGGACCATGGAGGTCGAGCAGGGCGGACAAAGCTATCAGGCGCTGTTCTTCTGTTCCGCCACGGTCGCCGCCAACCGTCTGCTCGGGCCACCGCAATATGAGGGGATTGTCGCAGATTATCGCAAGACCTTTGCCAAGGCGAGAGACTGGAAACCCGATATCTTTCTCGCCAACCACCCCGAATTTTCTGGCCTCGCGGAAAAGCGCGAACGGCAGAAGGCGGGCGAACCGCTGGCCTTTGTCGACCGTGAAGGCTTCCCGGCGATGATCACCATGCTGGAGCAGGCGTTCGAAGCGGCGCTGGAAAAGCAGACGCTGAAACATAATGCAATTATGAGCAATTGAGCGCCAGGGCTTGACGCCGCACCCGACGAGCGTTCAGCCTTCCGCGACCCACTCGCTCTGCAGCGGCTTGGCTGCCAGCGCCATCAGACCGGCGGCGATGATATAGAAGACCAGCGAATAGAGCATCGAGTAACGCAGCCCATCTTCGCCATAAATCGGTGCGAGGCTGTCGGACAGGGCGCCAAGGAAGAATATGCCGCCGCCGATGCCGATCAGATTGTTGATCAGCAGGAACAAGGCCGATGCGGTGGCGCGGGAATCGGCTGGCACGAGATGCTGGATTGCCGACAATACCGGTCCGAGCCAGACATAGGCCAGTGCCTGGGGAATCAGGAACAGAATGAAGGCCATGGTCGCGGACTCGCTCATGATCCCGGCGGCGAACAACGGCACCGCCAGCAGGAAGGCGGCAGCCGGAACCAGTCCATAGGCCGCCTTGTTCTTCCGGCCCAGCCAGTCGCCGATCATGCCGCCGCCGAGGACACCGGCGACGCCGCCGATCAGCAAGATCGCGCCAAAGAACAGCGATGTGTCGATCAGGCTCAGGCCAAAGCTGCGCTGCAGCAGGCTGGGCAGCCAGAAGGCTATGCCATAGCCGAGCATGGAACTGGATGCGGCGCCAAAGGCGAGAAACCAGAAGGCCCGCTTTTTCGCCAGCAGGCGCACGGTGCCCATGAAGCTGTAGGGTGCCGCTGCCAGGCCGACGGGTGCCGGCTTCTTGATCTTGTCGCGCACATAATATTTGAAGAAGGGTGCGATTACGAGGCCGGCAAGACCCACCACGAAAAAGGCCAGACGCCAGTCCACGGTGGCCGCGATATAGCCGCCTGCCACCACGCCGGTCGCGGATCCCAGCGGGATGCCGAGCGAATAGATTGCCAGTGCCCGCGCCCGTTTTTCGCTCGGGAAATGGTCGGAGACCAGGGCATAAGAAGGGGCTACGCCGCCGGCTTCGCCGACGCCGACGCCAAGCCGGGTCAGGAAAATCGACCAGAAGCCCTGCGCCAGACCGGTGAGGGCGGTGAAGCCGCTCCAGACCGCCAGCGAAATGGTGATCACCCAGCTGCGGCTGGTCTTGTCCGCTACCCAGGCCAGCGGCACCGCCAGCGTGGAATATAGCAGCGCGAAGGCAATACCGCCGAGCAGCCCCATCTGGGTGTCGCTCAGCAGCAGATCGGCCTGGATCGGTCCCGCCAGAATCGCCAATATCTGACGGTCGACGAAATTGAAGATATAGACGACCAGCAACATGCCGAGCGCCACGTTGGGCGAAGTGGTTCGGCTTTTCATGATTGTCTGTTCATCCGGTTAATTTGCAAGATCGGCATAAAAACGCTCGATGGCGACCAGGGCGTCGGGTTCGTCGAGCATCGGGGTGTGGCCGCGGCAGGCAATGTCCACGGCGCTGAAATTTTCGGGATGGCGGCGCTCCATCTCCGCGACGGTAGCGGAAGACAATATGTCCGACAACGCCCCACGGATGACCAGCGTGGGCAAGGCAGACAAGCGGTCCCATATCGTCCACAGATCGGGCGGAATGACGCTCTTCTCGCTGCCCGCCAGGCCTGCGGCAATCGCCGGATCATAAGCAAAGCTGATTGTGCCGTCGGGCCGTTCCACGCAGGTATGCCGGGCGAAGGTCAGCCAGTCCTGCGCGTCAAATCCGATCATCATGTCGCCGTGCACGGACCGGCAATGGTCTGCCGCCTGCTGCCAGCTGTCGAACGGCGCAATCTCGCCGACATAGGACTGGATCCGGTCGAGCCCGGCGACGTTCACCTCCGGGCCGATATCGTTCAGGATCAGGCTGTCGAACCGCCCCGGTGTGATGGCCGCCATCATCATCGCCATCAGGCCGCCCATCGACGTGCCGATCAGGCCCATATTGCCGAGTTTCAATCCGTCAATCAGCGCAAACATATCGGCGACATAGACGGCCGGCGTATATTGGTCCGGATCGGCATCATGGTCAGACTGCCCCCGGCCCCGCTGGTCGGGGACGATCAATTGATATGTCCCCGCCAGATGCCCGGCCAGCGCTTCAAAATCGCCGCTGTTCCGGGTCAGCCCGTGCATCAGCAGAAGCGGCGGACCCTTCCCATCATAGATACGGGCGTAGAGGGTCAGCCGGTCATCAGCGCTCCGGTAGAAATGATCGGCATATGTCATCATGTTTTGCCTGGGTGCCGATCAGAATTTCACCCCGGCGGTGACAAAGACCTGGCGCGGATTGCCGTAAAAGGCGGTCAGTGTGCCTTCGGGCCCGAGCGTCGGAATGGGTCGGCCGTTGGGACCCGGTATGATCACGCCGGTCCTCGGATCGGCGGCCACAAAGGTGTATCCCGATGTCTTATATTCCTTGTTGGTCAGGTTCTTGCCGTGCAATCCAATGCTCCAGCGCTTGTCCGGCGCGTTATACACCAGATTGGCATCCCACAGGACGAAGCCCTTCTGATCGATGAACGGATTGGCAATTTCGAATTGGTTGGTCTTGCTGCGATAGGACAGGGTCGTACCGAAATAAAGATCCCCTTCCCCGACCGGAGTGGAATAGGAAAATGTTCCGCTGGCCGTCCATTTCGGTGTGTTCTGTACCGAGCGGAATTCTGCCACATCCGTCGGTACGCCGCCGACATTGGTGATATATTCGTCATATTGCGCGTCGATATAGCCGAGCGAGCCGGACAGCATCACCCGGTCGCCGCTGGCCAGAACATCCCGGCCAAGACGCGCGCTCGCTTCCAGTTCCACGCCTTTCAGAGTGGCCTTGCCGGCATTGTTGATCACGCCGCAGAAGGAAGGCAGGCCCGAGACCGTACAGGCGACCGAACCCGGGATCTGGACATTCTTGTAATCGGTATAGAAGCCCGCCAGCGCAAGATTGAGAGCGCCGTCGAACAGGCTGCCCTTATAGCCAATTTCATAGCTGTCCACTTCTTCAGGTTCAAAGCTCAGGAAAGAGGCGATTTCGGCATCACTGGGGACGCCGCTGGGGTTGGTGGTGGGTGCGTTCACACCGACCCCGCGCGGGTCAAAGCCGCCGCCTTTGAAGCCCTGCGAAAAGCTGGCATAGATATTGTGATCGGACGTTGGTTTGAAGCTCAGCGAGGCACGCGGCGTAAATTTCTTGAAATTCGCATTGCCTTTGAAATTGGTACCGGGCGCACCGAACGGTATGCCTGCGCCGCCAAAGGTCGGCGAACCGCCACCGAGAAAATTCTGCCGCAAGATGCTGGCGGTGCGTTCGTCCCACGTGTAGCGCCCACCCAGTGACAGGCTTAGCTGCTCGGTGAAGTCATAGGTAAAATCGGCGAAAACCGCATAGGTTTCGGTATCGACTTCGGCTTGGGTAAATGCAGTCAGGCCCGCGAAAGTTGTGAACAGCCGAACATCGAACAGTGTATCAGCCTTGGCATCCAGATAATAGAAGCCAACCAGACCGTTCAGCTTGTCGCCTTCATAGAGCAACTGGAATTCCTGGCTGATCTGTTCGTTCAGATATAATCCCGGGACGTCGAGATCGACTGCCGGCAACGCGTCAAAATCGATCGGCGTCGCCGTGTCATCCTTGCGCCAGGCGCTGATTGACCGGAAGGTAACGGTGTCGCTCAGATTGGCCGAGATATTCATCGACAGGCCATAGGCTTCGATATCCTGAATCGGATCGTTGAGTCCGCCGCGCGTATCGAATACATTATCGAGGATCGGTGCACCCGAAACCGCGCCGGGTATCAACCGATGACCACCGCGCGGATTGCTCTTGTCCTTGGTATAGTCGCCGGAAATGCGGATCAGGATGGGTTCGCCATAGCCGCCGATTTCCAGCGAAGCGCGAGCGGCCCACAGGTCCTTGTTATAATTTTCGAGGCCGATGGTCAGATTGTCGCCAAAGCCGCCACGGGAAAGCCGCGCACCGGCTGCGCCGACCCGAATGATGTCGGAAATCGGCATGCTGGCGGAAACCACCGCTTCGGCCTGATCATAAGTGCCATAGGTTACCCGCGCCTTGAACGAAGGATCCTCCGGCAGCCGCTTGGTCACATATTTGACCGCGCCGCCGATGGTGTTGCGACCATAGAGTGTGCCTTGCGGCCCGCGCAAAACTTCGATGCGTTCGACATCATAAATGTCCAATACTGCCGCTTGCGGCCGGTTGAGATAGACATCATCAAGATAGATGCCGACGCCCTGCTCGAAACCCGAAACCGGATCCTGTTGGCCAATGCCGCGAATGAAGGCCGAGAGTGTGGAGTTGGTGCCGCGAGACGCTTCCAATGTGGTATTGGGCGTGGTCTGGCCTATGTCGGTAAGATCGATCGCGCCCTGCTGCTCCAGCTTTTCCGCCGAGTAGGAAGTGATGGCGATCGGAACATCGATCTGCCGCTCTTCGCGGCGACGGGCGGTGACAACGATCACATCCTCGCCATTGCCTTCATTCGCCGATTCGGCGCTCTGGGCATGGACGGTGGCAGGAGCAATGAGCCCGCCCGCAAGACCGGTGATGATGGCCGCATAGCTAACGGTGTGCTGAAATTTCATGAACGCATCCTCCTTGAATCGGTGCCCGGCGTTTCCGGGTCGCTGAGAGCGCTATATTGAAATATGAATCATAATTCAACTTAGAAATTTGCTTATCCGATAAAATGCGGTTAGCCGTGACATTATGGCCACTGAATATAGCGATCTCACCGAGTCGAAAGACAAGCAACCGCGCACTGCACGCGGGCTTAGGACCAAACGCAAATTGCTGGACGCCGCCGCGCTGGAATTTGGCGAGAAGGGCTTTCACGAAGCCTCGATCACCGCGATCACCCAGCGCGCGGGGACTGCTCTGGGCAGTTTTTATACCTATTTCGATTCAAAAGATGAACTGTTCAGCGCGCTGGTACGGGAATTGAGCAATATGGTCAAAGAGCGGGCGGCGCTCGCGCTCGCGCCCAAACAATCGGCAATTGATGCAGAGCGATCGGTACTGCATGCGTTTCTGGAATTTGCCCGCGAGCATCAGGAAATCTATCGGATCATCGACGAAGCCGAGTTTATTGATCCGCAAAGCTATCGTGAGCATTACGAGAACGCGGCGCAACGAATCATGGAGCGACTTGCGGAAGGGGCAAAAGCCGGCGAATTGCGGTCGGACGTCGGTGAGATTGAAGCCTGGGCGATCATGGGTATGAATGTCTTCCTCGGGATGCGTTACGGCATCTGGTCCGAAGAAAAATCCGCCGTCGAGATAGCAGACATCGCCAATGGCATCCTGGCGCGGGGCATTGTGCGGGAAGACTAGCCGTTGGAGCCAGTGGCGTTGCGCAGGAAATGACCGGCTAACATACCACGCAACAGCGCCTGGTCCAGTTGAACCGCTGCACTGGCGCACGCACCGGTCAGTCAGAATTCTTCTTGTCCCGCCGCATGCCTGGCGGCGATGTAGCCGCAGGTCATGGCCGCGCCGATGGTACCGCCTGCCCCCGGATAGAAATTGCCAACCACACAGGCCGAACTGTTGCCGGCTGCATAGAGTCCGGGAATGACAGAGCTGTCTTCGCGCAAAACCTGTCATGCGCGTTGGTCAGAAGTCCGCCCTTGGTGCCGAGATCGCCGGCCTGGATCTGCATGGCATGAAAAGGCGCCTTGGCCAAAGGACCAAGGCAAGGATTGGGCTTGTGCGCGGGATCGCCGGCGTACCGGTCGAATGCACTGTCCCCCTTGTGAAAATCCTCGTCCCGTCCGGCGGCAGCCATGGTGTTGAACCGCGCAATCGTCTGCTGCAGGCCAGCCGGATCGATGCCAGCCTCAACGGCCAGAGCTTCGAGTGTATCGGCGCGCTTGATATAGCCGGCCTTGATGAAGCGCTCCGGCGTGATGCCGGGCAGCATGGTCCCCATGGCGTATCGGTTGCGATTTTCCTGATCGAACACCATGAAGACGGGCGGAGCCCTGTTCTCATAAATCACGCGGCCCAGCTCATTGTAAGGCCGGGCTTCGTTGGCGAAGCGCTTTATCGAGTCCCTCGACCGAGCCCACAACCGCCGTGGTCAGCCCGGCCGAGCCAGTGCCTACGACGAGAAGATCGACTTCATGATCCCTTCATTGCAAGCCTGATTCCTTGAAGATGGCTAACGGGCCATCCAGCTTTCCAGATTCTCGTGGAAAAAGCGCAAGCGGCGTTCCTGCCAGGCAAGATAGTCCCGCTTGTAGCCGCGCGAGTTGAGGCCGCGTTGCTGCACTTCCCAGACCTCGACATCCTGATCGATGCCGGGGCCCATGGAGACTTCGCCGACCTTGCCCTGCACATGCGGGGCGGGAACCGAGACGTCGACCCACTCCGCCATGCTCTGCGAATAATAGCGGTCGGTGCCTTCTGGGAACAAGGTCATGTACCACATGTCGAAATAGCATTTCTGCGGATCGCTTTCATGGGGCCGGGCGCGCAGCCAGATGTTGCCGTCCGGCTTGAGGCTGAACGACAGGTTCGGGAAGATTGTGTAATGCCAATGATCGGTTAGCTGCGAATCCTTGTACTTGGAAAAGTCGAAGCCCTTTTCGGCTCCCAGTTCCCGTTTTGCTTTCTGCAACGCCGCCCGAATTTCGCCGGTTTTGCCCTTGCGGAAATCATCGGGATTCAGCCCCCAGAATTCCATTTCCTCGGCCAGTTGCGTAAGCGTTTCCTTTTCGCCGCCACGCAGGGTCTTGGTTGGTCCGGCACCCGGCATGATCATATGCGCATGGCCCTGCGGATAGAGGTCAAACTGGCAGTGGTGATGCGAATATTCCATCACGAACTTGGTTTGCGGGTGGACGAAGGGAACATGATAGCTTTCGTTGAAATTGTCCTGCACCAGCTTCCAGTTAAAATTGCCTTCGATCGTCATCCAGTGGGTTCGGACCATCTTGTCCATCGCATAGGTTTCGATCTGCTCGGCAATCGGGCCGAGAAAATCGCGCAACGGGGCGGCCTTCTCGTCCATGTTGATCCAGATGAAGCCGGCCCAGACCGTGCACTGGACCGGTACCAGATTGAGCTTGCCGCAGGGCGAGCCCTGGATGAAATCCGCTTCATCCGGCACCGCTTTCAGCCGACCGCTGAATTCATACGCCCAGCCATGATAGGGGCAGGTCAGTCGTTTGCCGCTGGCATTGCCCTGTTCGCCGGTAACCAGAGGCATCCCGCGATGCTGGCAGACGTTATAAAAAGCCCGGGTCTCGCCATCCTCGTCGCGGATACAGACTATTGTTTCCGGTCCGAAATCGGCGGTGATCCAGTCTCCTGCCTTGTCTAGTTGCGCCGCGACCCCAGCGATTTGCCAGGTCTTGGTCCAGATCTTGTCCCACTCCTTGTCGGCCCATTCCTTCGAAAAATACCGATCCGGGGTGATCGGAGTGTTGCGAAATTCCGGATCGCGCAATTTGGAGGTGCCGGTCCGAAGAGCCTCGTCGGACTTATCCTGGCTGATGACAGTAGACATGAAACGATCTCCTATAAAATTTTCAATTGCGGGCGGATGATAGCATTTTTACGTTTCACCGGCAAAATGGCGGTAGGATGGGTCGGCTTCCCCGCGGACGCCAAAGCCGTAATCGGCCATATTCGCGCGATCCCAAATGTCGGTGGACGGATTGACACTGCTCCAGTCATAAACGGCGCCACGATGGGCAATCCGCCACTCGCCGTTGCGGCGCTCGAAACGGTCCAGATAGCGACCGGCAGCGATCATGAAGCTGGTCTTGCCATCTTCATCGGCGATGGTGTGATGGGCAATGAAATAGCATTCACCACGAGCGATATCGCCATCCAGCTCGATCAGGATATTGCCGATGATATGCTGGGTACGCTGCATCCCGGATAAGACCTCGAGCACCCAGGGCACAAAATCCTTCGCTGTCCCCTTGAAGCTGCCATGGTCGTCGGTTGCATCAGGATGAAAAAGATCGTCGATCAGCTGACCATCGCAGCGGTCGATGGCACGTGCCATGCGATGCACCAGTTCGACACAGTCCTGCTTGTCCAGCATGTCGGAGATGCGCTGATCCCGGGTTGGCAAGTCGGCAGATTGGGTTTCGGTCATGGTTCAGTCTCCGGTAGCAAAATTCTCTTCGGGTTTGTTCAGGCTGACCGTTGCTGCAGCCGAACAGGATAGGCCATTGGGCTGCACGGGCGAGCGTGTTGCGGGTGCCCAGTCCGGGTGACGGCGGCGATGCCCGGCATGCCGCGCGCTGGCCTGTCCTTCGAAGCGTTCCGGCCAGCTCCATCGATCCCGAGGGTCCGTTCTGTACTTTCCGTCATCTCCAAATCATCTCCCGTCCGGCATGACGGTCCAAAGTGACCGCCATGCGCATCAGTATTGCCGATTAGAAACGCACCGTAGCCTGCAGGCTGACCGTGCGCGGGAAGGCGCCATATCCGAGCGAATCGCCTAGCACGGCCGCCGAGGTTCCTGTGCCGGAACCGGTTGAGGGGGCGGTACCCCCACCGGTAAAGTAGAATTTATTGGTGAGATTTTTGCCA
>NZ_JBGTDD010000036.1:0-15592 GCF_041748495.1 Parasphingorhabdus sp. | reverse complement strand
CGAGCTTCAGCCCCTTGGCACCGCCATCGAACAACATCGGCTCACCATCGTTCAGCCAGAGCTGACCGGTCGCGGCGTTTTTCTTTTCGGTGAACTCGCCAAACACGTCCTTGTTGTAGACGATGCAGTTCTGGAAAATCTCGATAAACGCCGCGCCTTTATGCGCGTGAGCCGCCTTCAGCACTTCGGGCAGATCCTTCGACACGTCAAATCCGCGCGCGATGAACCGCGCGCCCGAACCGAGTGCGAAACTGCACGGCTCGGCGGGATGATCGACCGAACCAAATGGGGTCGACGGCGTGGTCGTGCCCTCGCGGCTGGTCGGTGAATATTGGCCCTTGGTCAGGCCGTAAATTTCGTTGTTGAACAACATGATCTGGCAATCGAGATTGCGGCGCAGCAAATGCATCATGTGGTTGCCGCCGATCGACAGTCCGTCGCCGTCTCCGGTGATGATCCACACATCAAGATCCGGATTGGCCAGCTTTACGCCAGTCGCCACGGCGGGCGCACGGCCGTGGATGGTGTGGAAGCCGTAAGTTTCCATGTAATAGGGGAAGCGGCTCGAGCAGCCGATGCCGGAGATGAAGACAGTGTTCGACGGATCGGCGCCGAGCTGCGGCATGGTGCGCTGCACCGCCTTCAGAATCGCATAGTCGCCGCAGCCGGGACACCAGCGGACTTCCTGATCGGTCTCCCAATCCTTCAGCGTCGTCTTAACGGGGGTCATGTCGTTCATCGCATCAACTCTCTTAAAGAACCGTTTTCCAGATCAGGAACAGCACCACCGCCAGCATGAGAAGCAGTGGAAGCACAGGCTTGGGCTTGGGGTCATTTTCATCATCATACATGCCCGGCATCAGAGCGCCTCCTCGATTGCGATTTCCAACTCGGCAATAGTGAAGGGTTGGCCGGTAATCTTGTTGAGCGGCTGCGCGTCGACGAGAAATTGATCGCGCAGCAGCGTCTTGAGCTGCCCCGTATTCATCTCGGGCACGATGACCTTATCATAGCCTTTGAGCAGATCTCCGAGATTGGCGGGCATCGGCCAGATATGACGGATATGGATGTGGCTGACATCATGGCCGTCCCGGCGCATGCGGCGCACCGCCTGATGGATCGGCCCGAAGGTCGAGCCCCAGCCGACCATGACGAGCTTGCCGCCCGGTTCACCCAGCGTGGTCTCCTGATCGGGAATGGAGTTTTGTACACCGTTCACTTTGGCGGCACGGATCGCAGTCATCTGCGCATGGTTTTCCGGGCTGTAATCGATATGGCCCGTGCCGGCCGCCTTTTCGATTCCGCCAATGCGGTGCATCAGGCCGGGCGTGCCGGGCTTGACCCAAGGCCGCTTGAGCTTCTCGTCGCGGGCATAGGGTTGGAAACCGCCCTTGGGAACGTCCTCCAGGAACTGCACCTCGAACGGCGCATAGCCATCCATGTCCGGCACCTTCCACGGCTCGGCGGCATTGGCGATATAACCGTCGGTGAGCAGCATCACCGGCGTCATATATTCCACCGCGATCCGCACTGCCTCGATCGCACAGTCGAACACGTCGACGGGTGAGCGCGCGGCGACGACCGGCATCGGTGCATCGCCATTGCGGCCAAACACAGCCTGGTAGAGATCGGACTGTTCGGTCTTGGTCGGCAGGCCCGTCGAAGGACCGCCGCGCTGCGAGTTGACGATCACCAGCGGCAATTCGGTCATGATCGCGAGGCCCATCGCCTCCCCCTTCAGCGCGATGCCTGGACCGGACGAACTCGTGACGCCCAATTGCCCTGCATAGCTGGCACCGATTGCCGAACAAATCGCGGCGATCTCGTCCTCGGCCTGAAAGGTGGTAACACCGAACTCTTTCAGTCGCGAAAGGTGATGCAGGATCGCCGAAGCAGGCGTGATCGGATAGCCGCCAAAGAATAAAGGCAGGCCCGCCAGTTGCGCACCCGCAACCAGGCCCAGCGCCGCCGCTTCGGCGCCGTTGACGGTGCGGTATAGCCCGGGCGCAGCGGGCGCGGGATCGACGCGGTGCTGCTTCAACGGACCGGAAATTTCGGCGGTCTCGCCATAGGCATGACCCGCGTTGAGCGCAGCGATATTGGCCTCGGCGATATCGGGTTTCTTAGCGAATTTGGCGTGCAACCAGTCGACGATCGGCTGGCGGTCGCGGTCGAACATCCAGAGCGCGAGGCCCAGCGTCCACATATTCTTGCTGCGCAGCGCTTCCTTGTTGCCCAGCCCGAATGGCTTCACCGCCTCCAGCGTCAGCGCGCTGATATCGAACGCCAGCAGATCATAGGGGGCAAGGCTGCCATCCTCGAGCGGATTGGCTTCATATTTCGCCTTGTCGAGATTGCGCTTTCCGAACTCGCCGGTGTCGGCAATGATCAGGCCGCCCTCGCGTAAAGATCCTACGTTGGTCTTCAGCGCCGCCGGATTCATCGCCACCAGCACATCGGGGCGGTCTCCGGCGGTTTCCACCGCAGTCGATCCGAAATTGATCTGGAACGCCGACACGCCGAACAGCGTGCCCTGCGGCGCGCGGATTTCAGCGGGGAAATCGGGGAAGGTCGCAAAATCATTGCCCGCCAGCGCCGATGACAGTGTGAACTGCCCCCCGGTCAACTGCATCCCGTCTCCGCTGTCACCCGCGAAGCGGACCACGATGCGTTCGGCGCTTTCCGCTCTGCTCGTTTCGTTCGGTGCCGTAGCCATGCCCGGCCTTTCATATCATCCGTTTGCTCTCGCCCGGAAGTAGGACAGGCACGGCACTTCCGCAAATTAGAAAATCTGTGGCGCGCACAGCCTGCGGTTCTCCGATTAGATTTTGACAGCGCTGGACTGCTTGGCCAGTGAAGGTCGCAACTAGCCACAAGGAGCTCCCATGGCCGATCTCACTGTCCGCGACGATGTCCGCAATTTTCTCGATATGCTGGAACAGATGGGCGGCAAAGCGGCGCATGAAGGCACTCCCACCGAGGCGCGGCAGGCGTTCAACATGCTGACGCCGCTCGCCGATCTGCCACCGGAAGAGCTTGCCGTGATCGCCGATATGCATTGCGATGGACCTGCTGGCCGCATTCCGCTGCGCTATTATGATGCGCGCGCCGATCGCGGCGATAGCCCGGTGATCCTGTTCATTCATGGTGGCGGTTTCGTCATCGGCGATCTGGAGAGCCACCATCCCTTCTGCACCTCGCTGGCGAAAGAGCTCGATCTGCCGGTGGTGGCGGTCGATTACCGGCTCGCCCCCGAACATCCCTTCCCCGCCGCGCCGGACGATTGCGAAGCGGCGGCACGCTGGGTCGCATCGAACCCCAAGGCGCTACCGTTCAAACCGACCGGGATCATTACCTGCGGCGACAGCGCGGGCGGCAATCTGGCCATCGTGACCACCATCGCGCTCAGGGATGAGCCCGCAGACGTTCCGGTCATTGCGCAATTCCCGCTCTATCCGGTGGTCGATTCGGGCGGCGATTATGAGAGCTTTCGCGAATGCGCCGAGGGCTTCCTGCTCACCAGCGAGACGATGGCATGGTTCGGCAAGCAATATGCCGCCGAAATCGGGCATGAACGCAACGATGTGATTCATCTCCCGCACGCGAATATGCCGCCGACGGTGATCGTCACCGCCTCGCTCGATCCACTGCGCGACCAAGGCAAGATTTATGCCGCCAAGCTGCGCGAAGTGGGCGTGCCCGTGCGCGAGATGATGGCCGAGGGCAACATCCACGGTTTCATCTGCCTGCGCAAGGCAATCCCTTCGACGCAGGCAGATATGGCCAAGCTGTTCGGCCTGATGAAGGAAACGCTCGCCGATATAGGAATGCAGCGATGACCACCGCCACCGACCTGCCCTATCGTCCCTGCGCCGGGATCATGCTCGCCAACCGGGATGGCCTGGTATTTGTTGGCCGGAGACTGGATGCAGCCAAGAGCCAATATCCCGACTCCTGGCAAATGCCGCAAGGCGGCATCGACAAGGGTGAGGAACCGGAAGCAGCAGCCTTGCGGGAGCTTTCGGAAGAAACCGGGCTCGTGTCAGACCATGTCCAGATCATCGCCCGGAGCGCCGACGAATATTTCTATGATCTCCCCGAGGAGCTGCTGGGTAAAATATGGAAGGGCAAATATCGCGGCCAGCGGCAAAGCTGGTTCCTGATGCGCTTTACGGGTGAGGACGACCATATCAACATTCAAACCGACCATGCCGAATTTTCAGCATGGAAATGGGCGCAGCCGACAGAATTGTGCGACTTGATCGTGCCTTTCAAGCGGGACCTATACCGGTCCCTGCTGAAAGAATTTCAGCCGCTAATTTAGTGTTTGCAGCGGATTTTTCCGCAATCGTCGATCAAGGCGTTTCGGCTTTCGGCTCTTCGTCACCGACTTTGGGTTTCGGTGTCACCGCTTCGGCCGACAGCACTGGCTTCTTTTCCGCAAGCTTGATCGCTGATGCCAGCTGGTCATTTTGCGAACAGCGAGACCGGCATAGAGTCTCGATCCGCGACAGATTCACTTTCGCTTTTTCCAACGCGCCACGCTGGATCAGCGCTTCCCCCTGACCGGACAAAGCATCGAGATTGTTCGGATCCAGAATCAGCGCCTCGCGATAGAGACGGATCGCCTTGCCGGGCAATTGCTGGGCCCGGGCAATTTGTGCCAAGGCGATGAAGCCGGATCCATTGCGCGGATCCACGGCCAAGGCTGTTTCGTAAAGGTCCGCGGCCAGATCAAGTTCGCCGCGCTTCTGCGCCGCTTCACCCAGTTGCATATATTCAACCGACCGCGGCTTGATCTCGATATCGGCAGACTGGCCAAAACTGACACTGGAAACGGTGGCAAAAACTAGGGACAAGGCGACGACGGCCGGTGAAAAACGCATAATCAGCTCCAATAAACTCTCTCGACCATAATCACGATCATCTGCATGCTGGCTTAACATGATTTGCTATCACAATTTTTCGAGACAGGTAAAATAAAAGCCATCCGTTCCGTCATGATAGGGTGAGAGAAGTAGGCCTCTACGATATGGGCGGCCAATCGGCAAATCAATTGATATTTCTCGCCACCCGGGGTGGCGATCGAGAAACCTTTCGGTCTGGTTGCCGCCTTCAACGTCAAGCAGCGAACAAACGGCATAGACGAGGCGTCCGCCAGGCTTCACCATCTCGCTTCCGAGATCCATCAGTCTTTGCTGCAATTCTGTCGTGTGCTCGAGCCGTTTCGGCGTCATCCGCCAGCGCAGTTCGGGGTTGCGCCGCCAGGTTCCGGTTCCGCTACACGGTGCGTCAACCAGAACCATGTCGCAACCGGCCCTCAGATATGCAAGCGATTCCAGTTCCTGGCCCGGTGCCAGCAGGATTGTCTCGATATTCCGGGCGCTGGCTCTGCGTTTGCGGGGATCGATCCGGCTCAGCCGGCCGCGATCCGTATCCGCGGCGATAATCTTGCTGTCAGAGGGCAGCATTGCGGCCAGCGCCAATGATTTGCCGCCCGCTCCAGCGCACAGATCAAGGACCAGCGTCGGCTTGCTGGCGGCCCCGGCGAAGGCAATCGCCTGGCTGCCGAGATCCTGAATTTCAATGGCCCCTTCCTGAAAGAGGATCTTGTCTTCCAGCTGGGTCCCGGCGGGAAGCTCATAGCTATGCGGCAAGGCCAGCGCTGTGGCCTCGGGCCATGCCGATCTGACTTCCAGGTCGGTAGAACGCTGGCCATTGACGCGGATATGCAAAGGCGCCCGGTCGAACAGCGCTATTTTTTCAGGTTCATCGATCAGACTGGCAAACCTGCTTGTCAGCCAGTCCGGAATTTGCGCACCGCTCGTGACCGGTTCATCGGCATCTATGGCGGCGGGACCATATTGGGAACCACCGAATAATTCTCGCAACTCGGGTTGTTCGGTGATCAGTCCGAGCATCGCCTGTCTGCCGCTTTCGGGTCGGTCTCCCCAGCGCCGGATGGCGGCATAAACAAGCTCGCGAATGGCGCGCCGGTCGCCCGAGCCCGCGTAGCGCCTTTCCTTGAAAAATTTCTTGGCGATATTGTCCGCAGACGCACCATTGTCCCGGGCAGCGGCTATGATCCAGTCCAGCATCTCGATCGCTGCTTGCAGCCTTGCCGAAGGAGTCACTTGCCCACGCGATCGTCGGCGTGGACGCAATGATGCTCCGTCCGTACATATGTTGCATATTCTGCGGCGATTTCTGCTTTCAGCTTCACGGCACTCTCTTCACAACTCTCAATGGTCAAATAGGCATCGCTGCTCCATAGCGGCTTGTCCTCGGCCTGTCCGGCAGGCCAGACAAACAGGAATAAAAAAATCTTGGCTTCGATCACCTGATGCCTTCAGGAATTCTACCGGGTCGGGTAATTTGGTGCTTCTCTGGTAATCGCCACATCATGGACATGGCTTTCCTGTAGTCCGGCATTGGTGATCCGGATGAACTCGGCCCGTTCGCGCAAATCTTCCAGTGTTGCGGAGCCGGTATAGCCCATCGCGGCCTTCACGCCGCCGACCAGCTGATGAATGACATCGCGGGCTGGACCCTTGAACGGCACCTGTCCCTCGATGCCTTCGGGCACGAGTTTCAACTGATCGGTAATATCCTGCTGAAAATAGCGATCCGCCGACCCGCGTGCCATGGCACCGACCGAGCCCATGCCGCGATAGCTTTTATAAGCCCGACCCTGGAAGAGGAAGGTTTCACCCGGCGCTTCTTCGGTTCCAGCGAGGAGCGATCCGATCATCACCGCCGATGCACCGGCTGCCAGCGCCTTCGCAACATCACCCGACGTTCGCAGTCCGCCGTCGGCGATAACGGGAATACCGGATTTTTCCGCTTCTTCCGCACAATCCATGATCGCTGTAAGCTGCGGCACACCGACACCGGCGACCACCCGCGTCGTACAGATCGAGCCTGGGCCGATCCCGACCTTGATCCCGTCCGCGCCCGCGTCAATCAACGCGCGGGTAGCGGCTGCGGTCGCGACATTGCCAGCAATGATCTGAGCGCCATTCGACCGTTTCTTGATATCTTCCACCGCCCGTGCAACCATCGCGCTGTGCCCATGAGCGGTATCGATGACGATCAGGTCGCATTCCGCGTCGATCAGCGCCTGACTGCGCTCCAGACCGCTTTCCCCAACGGTAGAGGCCGCAGCCACGCGCAATCGGCCAGTCGTATCCTTGGTCGCATTGGGATAGGTGACCGCCTTTTCGATATCCTTGACCGTGATCAATCCGACGCAATGATAGTCGCCATCGACCACAAGCAATTTTTCGATCCGGCGCTGGTGCAGCGTGCGCCGCGCTTCTTCCTGGCTAACCCCCGCCGGAACCGTGGCCAGATTGTCCCTGGTCATCAACTCGGATATCAATTGCTTCGGATTTTCGGCAAAGCGCACATCGCGGTTGGTCAAAATACCGACCAGCTTGCCGGATTTCTCGACGACAGGAATACCGGATATCCGGTTCTGCTGCATCGTCGCCTGGGCTTCTGCCAAGGTCGCATCTGGCGCGATCGTGATCGGATTGACTACCATCCCGGATTCAAAACGCTTGACCTGCCGTACCGCAGCGGTCTGCTGGGCGATGGTGAGATTGCGGTGCAAAACACCAATTCCGCCCATTTGTGCCATCACGATCGCCATGTCCGATTCGGTCACCGTATCCATGGCAGAGGAAAGGATCGGGATATTGAGGCCGATAAGCTTGGACAATCGCGTCTTGGTATCGGCCTGGCTCGGTACGATTTCGGACGCGGCTGGCCGCAGCAGGACATCATCAAAAGTCAGCCCCAACCGAATTTCTTTATGCTTGCCTGGCCTGCTCATGATCGCCACTTTCCGGTTGCGTGAATGTGATTCTGTGGCGGCCCATGTAATCAGTTATCGGTCTCGCCGCTAGTGGCTTTTCCCGGATAAGTCCGGGTCGAGGAAAAATAGCGACCGAGCGCAACATGGAAATTGGCATCGGCAGCCGCGCCCGCCAGCACCAATGTGTCATTCACTTCATCGCCGACATCATGATAGGGGCCGTTGATGAAGGCATTAAGCCGTTCCTCATCGGCAAAGGCGCTGCTGATCATATAGGCCGGGATATTCTGCTCCAGAAACACATAGCCATCCTGACGCTTGAGATAAATGTCGGTTTTGCCGCTACGGTCAATTTCACGATTCTCCTTGGCAGCAACAATTTCGATATGACGGTCCAATGACGTCTCTCCCAGACCAATAACGGCAATATTCCGGCCATTATCCGAAAGCGCAATGGTATCGGCATTGAACACCACGACCAATGCATCGAGTGCAATCGGCGCATCCTCGACAAACGCATGCGCGCCCAGCAAGCCCTTCTCTTCGGCGGTTGTTGCGAGAAAATAAATATCCCGGACAGGCTCTCCGGCGGACAGGCGCCTGGCACTCTCGATCAGCAACGAAATGCCGCTGGCATTGTCGACGGCGCCATTACATATCCGGTCCTTGCCGGGATCGATCGGATCCTCGATCCTGCATATGCCAAAATGGTCCCAGTGCCCCATGAACAACACCGCCCCCTGATCAGGATCGGAACCGGGAATCTTTCCGATCACATTGTGGGACAAATAGGGTCGAACCTGCGTTTCGGTCCTGGCATCCGCATTCAGCCCGAGATCGAGGGCCGATATCGCATCACGATCAGCCAGAAGTGCTTCGGCATCCAGATCAGATTGCCGAACCAGCTTGCGAAACTCATCGAAGCTGATCAATCCTTCGACAGCGGCGTGATGATCCGGACCAGCCAGGGTTGTTGCCCCCCTTTGAAAATATCTTCGAAACGCAGGCCAGCGCGCCTGTTCTTCGATGACAGTGATCACACCAACCGCACCTGCCGCGATCAGCTGCTGCTTGCGCTTGCGAAAATCTGGCAGTTTGTCGCTATTTGCGGATGGTGCGCGTGGTAGCAGAACGAGTTTACCAGCAACCGACAGCCCGCCGGGCTCCAGGTCAGCAAAACCCGCGAATATCACCGGTATTCCAGACTGACGAAAGTCTGGACCCCGGCTCCGCAGAAGGATTCCCTCCCGCGAAAGGCGCACCGTCTTGCCTCCGCTCCTGTGGGAAAAATCGATCCGATGGCTCATCGGCCTTCGCTCCACCAACGGCACGGGCGCATACCAGGAGCCATTCTCGCTGGCGGGGCGCAGCCCTGCACGGGACCACTGCGTTGCAATATAGTTGACGGTCTTGTTTTCGCCGACCGTTCCGGGCTCCCGCCCTTCAAATTCGTCGCTCGCCAATATCTCGATATGGCGCAACAGGTCTGCTTCGCTGATCGGCTCGGCGCGCGCTGCGTCCGATAAAATCAGGCCCGCAAAAATCCACAAGGCAATGATACGCATTTCAACTGCAACCCTTGAGCTAAGGCAAAAATTTCGCTTTTTCCTTGGCATTATACTGCAAATAATCAATGATAATGAGACCGGTCGCAAGGGAGAACGGAAATGGGCGTTTCGCTGTTATTGTTGGTGCTGTTGGTCATCATCATCTATCTGTTTGCGAGTATCAAGATCGTCCGACAGGGCTATCATTATACCATCGAATATTTTGGCCGCTTTACCACCACTGCCCACCCGGGATTCAATTTTTATCCGGCCTTTCTCTACCGCGTTGGCCGCAAGGTGAACATGATGGAGCAGGTGCTGGATATTCCGGGCCAGGAAATCATCACCAAGGATAATGCGATGATCTCCACCGATGGCGTGGTGTTCTTCCAGGTGCTGGATGCCGCCAAGGCAGCCTATGAAGTCAATGATCTCTACAATGCGATCCTCAATCTCGTCACCACCAACTTGCGCACGGTCATGGGATCGATGGATCTGGATGAAACCTTGTCCAAGCGCGACGAGATCAATGGTCGACTGCTGACTGTGATCGACGACGCCACCACGCCGTGGGGCCTCAAGATAACCCGCGTGGAAATAAAGGATATCCGTCCGCCGCAGGACATCATCAACGCGATGGCCCGGCAGATGAAGGCCGAGCGCGAAAAACGCGCCAATATACTGGATGCGGAGGGAGCGCGGGCTTCCGAAATCCTTCGTTCCGAGGGCGAAAAGCAGGGCCAGATATTGCAGGCGGAAGGCCGCAAGGAAGCGGCGTTTCTTGACGCCGAAGCCCGCGAACGCGAAGCCCAGGCCGAAGCCAAGGCCACCGAATTGGTGTCTCAGGCGATTGCCGGCGGCAATGCGCAGGCGATCAACTATTTTATCGCCCAGGACTATGTGAAAGCCGTGGCAAAATTCGCCACTTCGCCGAATGCCAAGACCATCTTGTTCCCGATCGAAGCCACGCAGTTGATCGGGACGTTGGGCGGCATCGGCGCGCTGGCCAAGGAAGCCCTTGGCGAGAATAGCCAGACTTTCGCGCCACCCCCACGCAAGGGTCCGTTCGACAATCAGCCATGATGCGATCTGCAGAAATCGGGATATAGGGCATGGATGATTTCACCATCAACAATCCGGAATATGTCTGGCTGGGTCTCGCCGCACTGCTCGCGCTGGCCGAACTATTCGTACCGGGCGTTTTTCTGATCTGGGTCGCCGGTGCGGCGGCGGTAACCGGTATTCTGTCATTCTTCATCGATTTTACCATTGCCGGTCAACTCACTGCCTTTGGTCTGTTGACGATAATTGCAGTGCTTGGCGGGCGGCGCTGGTATTTGACCCATAATGTTGAAAGTGAAAGCCCGCTGCTCAACAATCGTTCGGCGCAACTGATCGGGAGAACGGTAACCGTTGTGGAAGCAATTTCGGCAACAAGCGGGCGTGTGAAGGTGGCGGACGGCGAATGGCCCGCACGGGGTCCCGCTATGGAAAAAGGCGCGATCGGAAAAGTAGCCTCGGTGGAAGCTGGTGTCCTGCGGCTGGAACCACTCGAAGGCCCGATGTCCCTGGAAACCAAAGCAGCGTCGTGAGCGATCCCTGCGGCCAAGCCTAGCGAATCAGCTTGCCCGCCATTCCTATGATATCATCCAGCGGATTGCCGTCACTATGCAGGTCGAGCAAGGATCCGAGGTCGTCACGGGAAGATCCATTATTGCCTCCGCCCAGCAAACCGCCGATCAGACCACCCAGCCCACGGCCATTATCATTCTCCTCATCTTGCTTGGCCAAATATCCGGCGACCATCATCGCCACCACCGGCAGCATTTTTTTCAGTAACTCACTATTGATTCCGGTCTGCTGTTCCGCGCCGGCGGCAACCGTCCGGCTGACTATCTTTGAACCAAAAATCTGATCGAGCACACCATTGCCTTTTTCGACCGGAGTGGGCTGCGGATCGACAACGCTGTCGAACAGGGCAGCGCCGCCCAGCTGACCCAGCAATCCAACCAGTCCATCCAGACCGCCGGGCCGCGACTGCGCTGCTTTCTTGAATCCGCCAAGAACCGCCGGCAGCAATGCGGCTGTGCCAGCTTCGGCCACATTTTCACCGATTCCCAGTTCCTTGGCCATCGTGCCGACACTACCCGACTGCTGCAACACATCCATAATCGTCATCAACTACATCCTTCTTCGCCAAATTTGCCGCTCGACGAGTGTGCAAGGGAGAGGTCCCTAGCGTTATCCTATTCCGAAAGTCGTCCGATCCGGGATAGGCCGAGATTTGCATGCTATCGGCAGCGGCAATGCGCGAGCGACCCAGTGAAACAACGTCGTCAGCGGGCCGGAAGCGGCATATAAAAATAATTCACTGAAAAGACAGACCATGAGTCTCAAACGCCGGAGCAGATGAAATGTTCCCCGTCGAATGACATGACTTATCCGCTGGACGGCACGCCCGATTAAACTTAGGCCGAGTGTCGTGAGCGATCATGCCCCCCTTTCCTTTGCCGAAGCTCCGAACGACTGCAGCCAATGCCCGCGTCTGACCGCGCTACGCAATCGGCTGCGCCAAGATCATCCGGAATGGTGGAACGCACCGGTTCCGGCCTTTGGCGACCACCATGCGTGGCTCGCCATTGTCGGCCTGGCGCCGGGAAAGGAAGGTGCCAATCGAACCGGCAGGCCCTTTACCGGCGATGCTTCGGGAGAAATGCTGTTCGCTACGTTGACCAACTATGGATTCGTCGAGGGTGCGTTCGCCAATGACCCTGCTGACGGAATCAATCTGAACGGTGCGATCATCCTCAACGCGGTCCAATGCCTGCCGCCGGAGAACAAGCCGACCGGTGCCGAAATCAACAATTGCCGACATTATCTTGCCAGAGCATTGGACAGTCTGGCCAATCTGAAAATCATTCTGGCGCTTGGTAAGATTGCGCATGACAGCATCATCAGACTATCCGGAGCGCGTCTCTCGGATCATAAATTTGCCCATGGGGCGCTGCATAATCTGCCTAATGGCCGCACCCTGATCGACAGCTATCACTGCAGCCGCTACAATGTGAATACGGGACGCCTGACGGCAGAGATGTTCGAGGATGTTTTCAAACAGGCGATCTATATGTCCTCGACGAGCCGCCCGTAGAGCTCCGGTCGGCGGTCGCGGAAAAACCCCATGCCGGCGCGGTGCTTGCGCGCCTCTTCAAGATCAAATGATGCGACCAGCACGCCGGTCTCGTCCGAGCCATATTCGGTCACCAGATCACCCCATTCATTGGTGATGAAACTGTGGCCGTAAAAGGCCTGGCCATCCTCAATACCGATGCGATTGCTGGCCACCACCGGCATGCAATTGCTGACCGCGTGTCCCTGCATCGCCCGGCGCCACATCCGGCTGGTGTCGAGGTCCGCATCATATGGCTCCGAGCCGATGGCGGTTGGATAGAACAGAATCTCCGCGCCCATCAGCGCCATCGCCCGCGCGCTTTCCGGATACCATTGGTCCCAGCATATCCCGATCCCGATCCGGGTACCGCAGACATCCCAGACTTTGAACCCCGTATTGCCCGGTCGGAAATAATATTTTTCCTCATAGCCAGGGCCGTCGGGGATATGGCTCTTGCGGTACACACCGATGATTTCGCCATCGGGATCAATCATCGCGATGCTGTTATAATGATGCGGCCCGTCCCGCTCGAAAAAGCTGGCCGGGATCGCAACGGACAATTGTTTCGCCAGCTTTTGCATGGCAAGCACCGGCGCACTCTCCGCCACCGGCTGCGCCAGGGCAAAAAGCGCTTCATCCTCGGTCTTGCAAAAATAGGGGCCGGCAAACAGTTCCGGGGGCAGGATGATCCGGGCACCCTGTTCGGCCGCCTCCGCGATCAGGCCGCTAACGGCAAAAATATTGTCCTGTACATCGCCACCCAGAGGCAGCTGCAGGGCCGCTACGCTTATATTGGTCATAGCGGCCCTGTTAGCGGTTTAGGGACGCTTCTTAAACAATAATGTCATCCGGTCCGATTCTCCGATGGCTTCATATTTGTTTCGGTCCTGGTCGCCCAGTCGCAATATCGGCGGCAATGTCCACACGCCGCCATCATAATCGGATGTATCCCGGGGATTGGCATTGATCTCGGATTCGCTGACCAGTTCGAAGCCGTTCAGTTCAAACAGGCTCACAACCGATGACTGCTTCAGATAGCCCTTGCTGCCGTTGGACATCGCATAGGATGCATCATCCTTGGCGCGGTGCTGGACGATCCCGACCATGCCGTCATCCGCCAGCATTTCCCGCAGAGCGCGCAATTCGGAATCCGCCTGGTTGCCGTTCAGCATGCCATGCAGCGACCGGAATATTACAATCCGGTCAACCGTGCCCTTCATGTCATCCGACATTTCGTCGCTTTCAACGGCCATTATCTTCTGGGTATCCACACCGGTCCATTTTGCTGCTGTTGCAGGGAAGTTTTCCGTCCAGCCTTTCGCCCGAGCTTCTCGGGCCCGATCGGTGAAATTGGTTGCCGAGCTATCGGAGTTGACCGCAATATATTGTCCGCCTTCTGCGAGATAGGGAAGCAATATACGCGTATACCAGCCGCCACCTGGACCATATTCAACGACACGATGCTCGGGTTGGATGTCAAAAAAGGTGAGTGTCTCGGCCGGGTTGCGATAGGCATCGCGGGCTTTGTCATCAGCCCGCCGATCATGATCCAATGTGGCCTGCAGGCTGGTATCGACCATGGAAGTGCTTGCTCGTTCTTGCTGGTTGGCGGTGGCGGGAGCATTGACACCCAGCATCGCCAGTGCCGCGCTCGCCATCAACAATTTCTTCATATTCTTTCCTCTCAGATTTCAGGGCTATTTTTTGCTATAGCTATTTCTACCCCAAAGACTTGCCTACACAATATGTATTAGTGGGCAAATTCCATAGATGACCTATATTGCGGGAGAATGTCGGGACGCGGATATATTTCGTCATAAGGCACGGATTTGCCTGTATCCTGCACAATCCGAACATGTTTGCGGCCCAATTGACGCGGCTCATCGACACCGCAGCTATGCGCGATCACTTCGACTTCATGGACGATATTCCGGCAGTAATTGGCCACTTTCACCTTCTTGTCCTGCGGGTCAAGACCGCGTTGCAGCCGGGGATTATGCGTGGTCACGCCGGTCGGACAGGTATTCTTGTTGCACTTGAGCGACTGGATACAGCCGAGCGAAAACATGAAACCCCGCGCTGTATTGACGAAATCAGCGCCGGCGCAAATCGCCCAGGCGACACTGGACGGTGTGATCCGCTTGCCCGACGCAATGATCCTGATCCGGTCGCGCAGTCCGTACCGGTGAAGAATATCGGACAGCATCGGGAGGCTTTCCTTCAACTGCAAGCCGACATTGTCCATTAGCGGCATCGGTGCTGCACCGGTGCCGCCATCGCCGCCATCCAGAGCAAAGAAATCCGGCGCACTGGCGATTCCGCGCAAATGGATGGCTTCGCACAATTGCTCCAGCCAGTCATAGGTACCGACAACCGCCTTGATCCCGGTCGGCTTGCCGGTCACTTCGCGCACATGGTGGATGAAATCGAGCAATTGCTCGACGCTGTTGATTTCGGGATGGCGGTTGGGCGAGATGCTCGGCTGTCCTTCGGCGATGCCGCGAATTTCGGCGATCATCCGGTTCACCTTCTCCCCGGGCAAAATTCCGCCCTTGCCCGGCTTGGCACCTTGCGAAAGCTTGATTTCGAACATTTTTACCTGCTCGTGCGCCGCCACCGTCCGCAGCTTTTCGTCGCTCAGACTGCCGTCCAGATTGCGCACGCCATATTTCGCAGTTCCAATCTGGAATACGATGTCGCAGCCGCCTTCGAGATGATAGGACGAAAGTCCGCCTTCTCCCGTATTCAGCCAGCAATCGGCCAATTTGGCACCATACGAAAGCGCGCGGACGGCAGGAACCGACAGGGCGCCAAAGCTCATTGCCGAGATATTGAACAAGGACCGGGCTTCGTAAGGATGCCTCGCCTGCGGTCCGATGATGCAGCCTGTGGTTTCTGCGGCATCACTGGCAAGCCTCGGGAACGGGCAATTGACAAAAATTGCCGTGCCGGGCGGCTCCAGGTTTTTTGTTGACCCGAATGCGATGGTATTGTCCATGCCGAGTCCGGCTCTGTCTACCCATTCCCGCTCCGCCCGGTTGAATGGCATTTCCTCGC
>NZ_JBGTDD010000035.1:0-17629 GCF_041748495.1 Parasphingorhabdus sp. | reverse complement strand
CCTGCTCGTCGCGATGGTCGGCGCGATCGTGCTCACCGCGCGCAAACGCTCGGGGGTGCGCCCGCAAAACGTCTCCGCGCAGGTTAGGCGGCGCCCGCAGGACGCGGTGGTCAACATGCAGCCGGGCGTGGGGCAGGGGGTCGAGCTGTGATCGGCCTGGGTCATTATCTTGCGGTCGGCGCGATCCTGTTCGTGCTCGGCGTGTTCGGGATCTTCCTCAACCGCAAGAACGTGATCGTCATCCTGATGGCGATCGAGCTGATCCTGCTCGCCGTGAATATCAATCTGGTCGCCTTCTCCGCCTATCTCGGCGACATGGTGGGCCAGGTGTTCGCGATGTTCGTGCTGACCGTCGCCGCCGCCGAGGCCGCGATCGGCCTCGCCATCCTCGTCATCTATTTCCGAAACCGCGGCACGATCGCGGTCGATGACATCAATCAGATGAAGGGCTAGCGGGGTGATCCAGGCGATCGTCTTCCTGCCCCTGCTCGCGGCCATCGTCGCGGGGCTCGGCAACCGCATGATCGGCAACTTCGCCGCCAAGCTGGTGACGACGGGCGCGCTGTTCATCTCGGCGGCGTTGAGCTGGCCGATCCTGCTCGGCTTCCTCGCCGGCACTCAGCAAAGCGAGCTCCACCCGGTGCTGGACTGGATCCATTCGGGCGCGCTCGAGGTGGATTGGGCCTTGCGGGTCGACGCGCTGACCGCGGTCATGCTGGTCGTCG
Organism: Parasphingorhabdus sp.; assembly: GCF_041748495.1. GTDB lineage: Bacteria > Pseudomonadota > Alphaproteobacteria > Sphingomonadales > Sphingomonadaceae > Parasphingorhabdus. The sequence continues at coordinate 16,904 of NZ_JBGTDD010000035.1, read as the reverse complement.
TGACCAGCGTCTCGGCGCTCGTCCACCTCTATAGCTGGGGCTACATGGCCGAGGACGACAGCCAGCCGCGCTTCTTCGCCTACCTCTCGCTGTTCACCTTCGCGATGCTGATGCTGGTGACCGCCGACAATCTGGTGCAGATGTTCTTCGGCTGGGAGGGCGTCGGCCTCGCTTCCTATCTACTGATCGGCTTTTGGTACCACAAGCCGAGCGCCAATGCGGCGGCGATGAAGGCGTTCCTGGTCAACCGGGTCGGCGATTTCGGCTTCAGCCTGGGCATTTTCGCGATCTTCCTCGTCTTCGGGACGATCTCGATCCCCGAAATCCTCGCCGCCGCGCCCAACATGACCGGCTCGACGATCGGCTTTCTGGGGATGCGGATCGATACGCTGACCCTGATCTGCATCCTGCTCTTCATCGGCGCCTGCGGCAAATCCGCCCAGCTCGGCCTCCACACCTGGCTGCCCGATGCGATGGAGGGGCCGACGCCCGTCTCGGCCCTGATCCACGCCGCGACCATGGTCACCGCCGGCGTGTTCATGGTCTGCCGCCTGTCGCCCTTGTTCGAAACCAGCGAGACCGCGCTCGCCGTCGTCACCTTCGTCGGCGCCGCCACCGCTTTGTTCGCGGCCACGGTCGGCACCGTGCAGAACGACATCAAGCGGGTGATCGCCTATTCGACCTGTAGCCAATTGGGCTACATGTTCTTCGCCGCGGGCGTCGGCGCTTATGGCGTGGCGATGTTCCACCTCTTCACCCACGCCGCCTTCAAGGCGTTGCTGTTCCTGGGCGCGGGCAGCGTGATCCACGCCATGCATCACGAGCAGGACATGCGCTATTACGGAGCGCTGCGCCGCGAGATCCCCTTCACCTTCTGGGCAATGCTGCTCGGCACGCTGGCGATCACCGGGGTCGGGGTGATCGGGGTCTTCGGTTTCGCGGGCTTCTATTCGAAGGACGCGATCATCGAGAGCGCCTTCGCCAGCGGCGCGCAGTTCGGCGGCTTCGCTTTCTCGATCGGCGTGTTCGCGGCGCTTTTGACCAGCTTCTATTCCTGGCGGCTGATGTTCCTGACCTTCTTTGGGCGTCCGCGCTGGGCGCAGTCCGAGCATATCCAGCACGCGCTCCACGGCGACCATCACGATCAGCCCGATGCCGAGGATGCCGGCCACGACACCCGGCCGCACGAGGCGAACGCGGAGGAGACCCCCACGGGCACCGGCGGCTATCATCCGCACGAGAGCCCGTGGACGATGCTCGTGCCGCTCGGCCTGCTCTCGCTCGGCGCGGTCTTCGCCGGCTACCTCTTCCACCACGGCTTTATCGATTATCACGAGGGCCCGCATTTCTGGGGCGGCAGCATCGCCTTCGACGCGGAGCTGATGCACGCGATCCACGATGTGCCCTTGTGGGTGAAGCTGGCGCCTGGCGTGGTGATGCTCGTCGGGCTGTTCATCGCCTGGTACGCGTACCTCAGGAATCCGCGCTTCCCGGCGGCGTTCGTCGGCCAGTTCGGCGTGCTCCACCAATTCCTGCTCAACAAATGGTATTTCGACGAGATCTACCATGCGCTGCTGGTCCGTCCGTCGCTCTGGCTCGGGCGGTTCTTGTGGAAGCGCGGCGACGAAGGCACGATCGATCGCTTCGGCCCCGATGGCGCCGCCGCGGCGATCGTCGCCGGCACCCGGCTCACCGCCCGCATCCAGACCGGCTATCTCTACACCTACGCGCTGGTCATGCTGCTCGGCATCGCCGCCGCCACCACCTGGGCGATGGCCCAGTGATGCAGAATTTCCCGATCCTGTCGGCGATGCTGCTGCTGCCCTTGCTCGGCGCGGTCGCCTGTCTGCTGAGCGACGCCCGCGGCGCGCGCTGGATCGCGCTCGCGACCACGCTCGCCGTGTTCGCGCTTTCGATCGGCCTGTGGATCGCCTTCCAGATCGGCGGGCCGCAATGGCAGTTCGCCGAATATTATCCGGTCTTCGGGCGCTTCGCCTGGGCGCTGGGGATCGACGGCATTGCCCTGATGTTGATCGTGCTCACCGCCTTCCTGATGCCGATCTGCATCGCCGCCTCGTGGGACTCGATCAAGGAGCGCGTGCCCGAATTCATGGCCTGTTTCCTGTTCATGGAAACGCTGATGATCGGCGTCTTCACCGCGCAGGACATCTTTCTCTTCTACATCATGTTCGAGGCCGGGCTGATCCCGATGTATCTGATCATCGGCATCTGGGGCGGCGCCAACCGGATCTACGCGGCCTATAAATTCTTCCTCTACACCTTGCTCGGCTCGCTCTTGATGCTGGTCGCGATGCTGTGGATGGTGAATTTCGCCGGCGGCGAGACCTCGATTCCCGTGCTGATGGCGACCGATTTCCCGCCCGAGGCGCAGACCTGGCTGTGGCTGGCCTTCTTCGCCAGCTTTGCGGTCAAGATGCCGATGTGGCCGGTGCATACCTGGTTGCCGGATGCGCACGTCCAGGCGCCAACCGCCGGTTCGGTGATATTGGCCGGCGTGCTGCTCAAAATGGGCGGCTACGGCTTCCTGCGCTTCTCGCTGCCGATGTTCCCGGAAGCGTCGGAGCAATTCATCTGGCTGGTCTTCGGCCTGTCGATGGTCGCGGTGATCTACACCTCGCTGGTGGCGCTGGTGCAGCAGGACATGAAGAAGCTGATCGCTTATTCGTCGGTCGCGCATATGGCGATCGTGACGCTCGGCCTGTTCGCCTTCAACCGCCAGGGGATCGAGGGCGCGATCATCGTGATGCTGAGCCACGGGCTGGTGTCGGGCGCGCTGTTCCTCTGCGTCGGGGTGATTTACGACCGGTTGCACACCCGCGAGATCGACCGCTATGGCGGATTGTCGATCAACATGCCGAAATATGCGATATTGTTCATGCTGTTCACGATGGCCTCGATCGGCCTGCCGGGCACCAGCGGCTTTGTTGGTGAATTTCTCTCGCTGGTCGGGCTCTACAAGGTCAACAGCTGGGTGACGCTGGTTGCCACCACCGGTATCATATTGGGCGCAGGCTATATGCTCTATCTCTATCGCCGGGTCGCCTTTGGCGAACTGGTCCACGAGGATGTCAAGGCGATGCCGGATCTGTCGGCGCGGGAAATGGCGCTGCTGGCACCGATTGCTGCGGCTGTCCTGTGGATGGGCGTCTATCCGGAAAGCTTCATGGCCCCGATCCGCGGCGACGTCGGGGCGCTGGTGGCGCGGATCGACCGCGCGGCGCCGGTTGGCGATGCGCAGCTAAAAATGGGTGAGGCTAAACCTGTGATCAATGACGAAGCTTATGGGGAGGCGCACTAATGGACCTTGCATCTTCTCTCTGGCTGGTATCGCCGGAACTGTTCCTGTCGGTCTCCGCCCTGATCCTGCTGCTGGTCGTGGCGTGGAGCCCGGAAAAGGCCGCGCGGCTGGTCACCATATTGTCGGTGGCCGCACTGTTCGGCGCGTCGATATTGCTGATGGTGCTGGCGCACCAGACCGAATTCAAGGGCGGAGCGGACGCTTTTGACGGACTCTACCGGATGGACGAGTTCGGCAGTTCAGCGAAATTCCTGATCTATCTGGCCGCGATCATCTCGCTGATGGTGGCGCCGCGTTTCTTCCGGGATGGCGGCAAATATCGGTCGGAATATCCGATCCTGATCCTCTTTGCCACCATCGGCATGGGGATGATGGTCTCGGCGACCGACATGATGACGCTCTATATCGGCCTCGAACTCAACAGCCTGTCCGCTTATGTGCTGGCCAGCTTCATCCGCACCGATATCCGCTCGTCCGAAGCCGGACTGAAATATTTTGTGCTGGGTGCCCTGGCAAGCGGTATGCTGTTGTTCGGCATTTCGCTGGTCTACGGCTTTGCCGGCTCGACCAGTTTTGCCGTGATCGGCGAAAGCCTGACCGGAGATCTGGCGACCGGGCCGCTGATCGGACTGGTGCTGGTGCTTTCGGGTCTGGCGTTCAAGATCAGCGCCGTACCGTTCCATATGTGGACACCCGACGTTTACGAAGGGGCGCCGACACCGGTCACCGCCTTCTTCGCCAGCGCCCCCAAGGTCGCCGCGGTGGCGATGACCGCGCGGGTGATCATCGATGCCTTTGGTGGCCAGACATCGGCCTGGCAGCAGATCATCGTGTTTGTCGCGCTGGCATCAATCGTGCTCGGTGCCGTTGCGGCGATCGGGCAGCAGAATATCAAGCGCCTGCTTGCCTATAGTTCGATCAACAATGTCGGTTTCCTGCTCATCGGTCTCGCCACCGGGACCGAGCAGGGCATTTCCGCGATGATGTTCTATCTGGCGATCTATGTTGCGATGACGCTCGGCGCCTTCATCTGTGTGCTCGAGATGCGCGACAAGGATGACAGGCCGCTGGAAAGCCTTTCCAGCCTCGCCGGATTGTCGCAGACGCGTCCCGGGCTTGCTGCGGCGTTCGCCGTCTTCATGTTCAGCCTTGCCGGTATTCCGCCGCTATTCGGTTTCTGGGGCAAGTTCGTTGTGTTTGATGCCGCCGTAGCAGCGGGCATGTTGCCGCTGGCGGTCATCGGTATCGCCGCATCGGTGATCGGCGCCTATTATTATATCAAGGTCGTCAAGATCATCTATTTTGACGATCCCGCCAACGAGATTGTGGCCACTGGACACAAGACCGAAAACGGATTGATCGCGGTCCTGGCGCTCTTCGTATCACCGCTTGGCTATCTGGCAATCCCGGCGATTGCACCGATCACCGCCGCTGCGGCGGCGTCGCTCTTCTGACCATAATCATAGAGAATGTCGCTGAAACCGCATCGACCAATGCGGATCTGAAAGCGCTTGTCCTGAAGGGCGGAGCGCCGGAAGGCTATTGGCTGCGGGCGGAGCGGCAAACTGGTGGAATCGGGCGTCGGGGCCGCAAATGGGAAAGCCCGCAAGGCAATCTCTATTGCAGCACGGTGATTGATATTCGTCCCGCGGATCCAGCGCCGTCCTCTTTATCCTTCGTCGCAGGTCTGGCGGTACATGGCACAATCCGGTCGGTGCTGCCGGATGCGAACATGATGCTGAAATGGCCCAATGACGTCCTCGTCGCCGACGCCAAGATCTGCGGAATCCTGCTAGAGCGGGTAAAAGATCAGGTGATTGTCGGTATCGGCGTGAATATTGCCATCACTCCCGAGGTCGTGGGCCGGGCCGTTACCAGTCTGGCGGCTCAAGGGGCCGAAATTGATGCGCCGGGATTTCTCGATCGCCTGTCGAGAGAATTCGAGGCGTGCGTGAGGCTTTGGCGGGAGGCGGGACTGGCCCATATCCTCGAAACATGGCAGAGTCTGGCGCATCCCCTGGGCATGGCGGTGACGACCAGCGACGATGGCGGCGAAAAAATTACTGGTGCATTTGCCGGGCTGGAAGCAGACGGTGCGCTGCGCTTGAGAAAAGCCGACGGAACGCTTATCGCAATACGCGCCGGTGATATTTCGATCGGATAGAAGGACGATTCGCCCATGCTTTTGGCCATTGACGCCGGGAATACCAATGTTGTGTTCGCCCTGTTTGACGGTGATGACATTCGTGCGCGCTGGCGGATTGCTACCGATGCCCGGCGTACAGCCGATGAATATGTTGTCTGGCTCAGACAGCTGCTCGAGCTGGAGGGTCTGGAACTGGGTGCCGTGGACGCGGTGATCATTGGCACGGTCGTGCCACGGGCGCTGCACAATCTAACGGTATTGTCGGAAAAATATTTTGGCGTGACCCCATTGGTCGCTGGCCGCGGGCAAGCGGGATGGGGCATCGCGCTGGACGTCGAACAGCCGGACAGCGTCGGTGCCGACCGTGCTCTCAACGTCATTGCAGCGCATGCTAAATATAAGCAGGACATTGTCATCATCGATTTCGGGACAGCAACGACCTTTGATGTTGCCGATTATGAAGGTGCCTATAAAGGCGGGGTGATTGCTCCCGGGATCAATCTTTCGCTCGATGCTCTGGTCGGCAACACCGCACAATTGCCGCGTATCGCGCTGGAATCGCCGGAAGACGATAATGTGATCGGAACGACCACCGAAAGCCAGATGCTGATCGGCATATTCTGGGGCTATGTCGCGATGATCGAGGGGCTGGTCGCGCGTACCAAGGCCCAAATCGGCCGTCCCACGAAAATCATTGCTACCGGCGGGTTAGCCGTACTTTTTGACGAACATACTGATGTATTTGACCATCTTGAATCGGACCTGACTCTTCAGGGCCTGCATCTCCTCTATCAGCGAGCAACACACGCTTCATGACAAAACCTAAAAAAGAACTTCTCTTCCTGGCCCTCGGCGGGTCGGGCGAAATCGGCATGAATGTCAATCTTTACGGCTGCGATGGCAAGTGGGTGATGGTCGATCTCGGCATGACCTTCGCTGACCCGAGCTATCCGGGGATTGACCTGATCCTGCCCGATCTCGAATTTATCGAGAAGCATAGGAAGGATCTGCTTGGTATCGTCCTGACCCACGGGCACGAGGATCATATCGGCGCGGTTCCCTATTTTGCGGCTGACCTTGATGTTCCCCTGTTTGCCACTCCCTTCACGGCCGGACTGATCCGCCGCAAGCTGGAGGAAGTCGGTCTGGAACGGGACGTCACGCTCAACATCATACCCAATGAAGGCAGTTTTGATCTCGGGCCGTTCGGGTTCCGCTATCTGCCGATTGCCCACAGCATTGCCGAAGGCAATGCGATGCTGATCGACACGCCTTATGGCCGTATCTTCCACACCGGGGACTGGAAACTGGATGACGAGCCCGTTCTGGGCGTGCCGTCGACTCCCGAGGAACTTCAGAAAATCGGTGATGATGGCATTCTGGCCATGGTCTGCGATTCAACCAATGTCTTCAACGACAAGGCCTCCGGCTCGGAAGGCGAAGTCCGCCGCAACCTGATGCGGGTGGTCGAGAATATCGATACACGGATCGTGGTAACGACCTTTGCCTCCAACGCTGCCCGGTTGCAGACGCTGGGCGAGGTCGCCATCCATGCGGGCCGGAAGCTGTGCGTGGCCGGCCGTTCACTCGACCGGATTATCGAGAATTGCCGCGAAAACGGCTATCTCAAGAATTTTCCACCGACCGTGGATTTTGAAGAAGCGATGCGTCTTCCGCGCGACAAGGTGATGATCATAGCCACCGGCGGTCAGGGTGAGGCGAGGGCGGCTCTGGGCCGGATCGCCGGCGACAGCCATCAGATCAAGCTCTCCGAAGGCGATCATGTGCTGTTCTCGTCGAAACAGATTCCCGGCAATGAAATCGCTATTGGCCAGATCCAGAATCAGCTCGCGTCCAAGGGTGTGGTCATGATCACCGAGCGGCAGGAGCATATCCATGTGTCCGGTCACCCGGGACAGCCGGAGCTGGCCGAGATGTATCAATGGATCAAGCCGGAAATTCTGGTGCCGGTCCATGGCGAAATCCGCCACATGAAGGCGCAGGTGCGATTTGGCCTGGAGCAGGGCATCCCCAAGGCGATATTCCAGCAGAATGGCGATGTGGTGCGGCTGGCTCCCAATGGCCCGCACATCGTGGGCCAGGAGCGCACCGGGCGGCTGGTCGTGGATGGCGATGTGATCATCCCGGCCGATGGCAAAACATTGAACGACCGGCGCAAGACAGCGCATAACGGGATGATCTCCGTGGCGATCGGCCTCGATCACAAGGGCAAGATTTTCGGGCAGCCGGTGCTGAAAATGCATGGCGTTCCGCTAGAGGAAGACGAAGAAGATTTTCTTGATGAAGTGACCGACAAGATCATGGCCAAACATGGCAAGCCGGTTGGCGACATCGACAAGTTCAACGAGGCGATCCGGCTGCTCGTTCGCCGCAGCGCAACCGAGTGGACGGGCAAGAAGCCGATCGTTTCGGTGCTCACGATAGAGGCTTAAACGCAATGGAACCAACATCGATCCTGGCTATCTACATACTTTTCTGGGTGACCGCGGCATTCATCGTCCTGCCGATCGGAATCCGCAACCATCATGAAACCGGGATTGAAATGGTCAGAGGGCAGGCGGACGGCGCGCCGGTCAATTTCCGTCCCGTGCGGATCTTGCTGCTGACGACATTGCTGGCGACGGCGGCGTTTGGGCTATTCTATCTCAACTATGCCAACGGCTGGATCACGCTCGATACGATCGACATCTTCAATAGCCGCGCACGGCTGGGTTAGACCGCGGGGCTAGTTGCGCAGGCGCTCGATCGCCTGGGCCAGAGCGACATAAAGCTTGCCGATATCGGATGACAGCAAGGTCACGCAGATGGCGCTGCCATCACGGGTTGCGAGTACGCCGCGCAGCATCGCTTCAAAATCATGGATGTAGCGGTTCACATGCTCCCGGAATTCATCATTGCCCGAATATTGGGCCAGGATCTCGCGCACTTCCCTGCCGTCGAGCAAGCGCACCGCGCGCCGGGTGAAAATGCCCCGGTCGCCCTTCAGATAGGCGGCCCATTCGGTGTCGGTGACATCGTTGGACAATATCTTGCCGACATCGATCGAGATGGAATTGAGCGATTCGGTGAGCTGCGCCACCCGGCGGGTGAAATTCTCGTCGCTGCTTTGCTCCGCCTTTTCCCTGGCAAACAGGATACGTTGTTCCAGCTTGAGGGTCATATCCTCGATCGCGGCGAGCTGATCGGTCAGATGGGCAGCGGTTGACTGGGTGGTTGCCACGGCGCTTGATACCGCCTGTTCCAGTTTCGGTGCAATCGAGGCGATCTTGTCGTCGATGATCCGGTTCAGCGCCTCTTCGCTCATTTTCTCAAAGGCTTCGGTCGAGCCGGCGATGGTATTTTCCAGCGCCTGTCGCGAATGTTCGGATGCCTGTTTGGCCGTGTCCTTGACGCGCAGCAAGGCGCTGATCATCTTTTCACCGGCGCTTTCGGCGAGCGCTTCATTCTGTTCACGAACGGTCGTAATGGCTTGCGAGATGTCGGCAATCTGCTCGACGATGGAGCTGCTCGCATCCTCGCTCTGCTCGCGCAGTCTATTGATCTTTTCCTGCTGCTGGCTGATCGAATGATCGGTTTGCGCCACCTGCTGCGCCACTCTGCCAGCATCGTCCTGCGCCTTGCGCGCCTCGCTGGCGATCTTGCCGTAAAGCGTCAGGCTTTCCCGCGATTTGTCCGATAGCCGTTCGAACGCGGCAGGCAGGGTTTCGTCCATTTCCCGGGCACCGCTGTCGAGCGCGACCAGCAGGGATTCCATCCGCTTGATCATGCCATCGGCAACGCCATAGCCATTTTCAAGCGAGCGTTGCAACGCGGCGCTATTCTGCTCCATGGCGGTCATGGCAAAAGCCAGTTTTGCGGTCTTTTCGCCGCTTTCATTGTCGAGATTCTTCAGGTTTTCGGCGATATCAGAGATATTCTGGCTCAGGGTCGCGGCCAGGGCTTGCAAACGGATCTCTTCATCGTCGGCAATTTTTCCGGCACTGGCCAGCGCCGTTTCCAGCGCCTCCAGATCGGCCCGCATGGCCGCGGCCGATTCCGATGCTTCGGTGGCCAGTTGCGCGCGCGTATCGTGGATGGCCTCGACGGTTTCCGCGGTTGTTTGCCGCAACAAGGCAGCGAGCTGGTTCGAACCGGTTTCGGCCTTGTCGAGCTGTTCGGCCAGGCTGGATTTGATCTGCTCGGCTTCGATCGCCAGACTTTCCAGCGACAGCGCGGATTTGTCGGTCAGAGCGGCGAGGCTTTGCTCCGCCGCCATGCCGGTCTCGCCGATTTTCCTGAGCGTGGCCACCATCTCCGTCATTTCGGTCTGGGCGCTGCGACCGGCGTTGCCAATCTGGTTGGTCACGTCCTTGGCGGTGTTGATCACCACCGGCAAATGTTCGCGCAGCTGTTCCAGATTCCTGTAGGCGGTACCACCGACATCATCCAGCTTCTGCATCTTGCCGAGACCGTCTTCCAGGGATTTCCGGATCAGGTCGGCGGCGGTGGTGAGCTTGTTCGAAGACTGGTCCCCGAGAAATTCCAGCTCCCGGCTTTGCTGACCCAGAAATTCGCGCGCGACGCTGAGTTCATTATTGACCGTTTTCAGGCGCGTTTCGAGCAGATCGGACTCGGTCCGCAGCGACAGCGCCACGTCGGCGAAACGGCCGGCTTCCCGGCTGCTGTTGCGCATGTAAAGCAGATAGGCAATGGCGAGCGTGATGACCGGCAGGCACCATTGGGTCAGCAGATCAATCCCGGCCTTCGCGGTGGGGATTGTTGTAAAAATATCTCGGTTCGCCCACAGGAAAAATCCGGTCCAGGCGACGGCGGCAAGGGTGAGCAGCGTCAGCGGCAGCAATCGGGAACGGGACGAGTCAGTCAGGCTATCATCGGCATAATGATTCCAGTCTTCTTCGACCGGCTGATCACTATCTTGCTGGTTTTCTTCAGGAAAACCCTGCTGCTCCGCGTCATCGCTGGCGCTGCTTCCTGTCTGGTCGTCGCCGGGATGTTCACCCCGATCGCGCCACATCCCGATGATTTTAGAATCTCCTGCCATGACGACTATTTAACACAATCTCAGATCATAGAAACCATAAGTTAACCATATCGCGTGTAAACGGGACAAATGTCATTTAATTATGGGGCTTTGGATGCCGCTCTGACGGCTGCTGTAGGGGACAACCAGGCCCTCATTGCAGAATTGCGTGCAGCCTTTCTGGAAAGCGCGAAGCGGCAGGTTGACCTGCTGGGACGCGCGCGCTGCGACGCCAATTGGGAATATGCCGCCTGGCGTCTGAAAGGCCTGGCCGCGAGCTATTCCGCGACCAAGATACTGGAGCTGGCCGATGAAGCCGCGCACTCCGCGCCAGGCGATCCGGTCATTTTGCGCAAACTCGAACGCGCGGTTCTGGCGGTCGAGGCCCATCGGGACTGACATTCCGACTGCAGGGCGCTGAACCCGCTCCTTTCACCAGAATATCGCTTGGCATGTCCGGACGCCACCATCTATGGATAGGATCCATCTTCCTCTTCATCGTTCGGGACCCCCATATTCGTGAAACTGGCACTGATTTCTCTCGCAAAAGACGATCTTGACGGAAACGGGCCGATTGCATTGCTGCCATTGTTCGCCGGCACGCTGCTCGATCTGCAGATCAGCGCCGCGCAACGGTTCGGCTGTGAGAAATTCATCTTCCTGTGTCCGGTGACCCATGGTGCACTCCTGCAGAAGATCGATGCGATGAAGCAGCAGGGTTTCGATGCGGAATATGTCCGCAGCCCCAGCGACCTGGTGCAATATGCGAGCGATCAGGATCATGTCATCTATATCGCCGATGGCATCCTGCCCAATGACGAGATTGTCGAACAGCTGAGCGCTGCGCCGCAGGAATTGCTGTTCACCGTGCTACATGCCGAGGAATATCAGGAATTCGAGCGGATTGACCTGAACCAGCGTTGGCTCGGCATCGTGTCGCTCAAGGCATCGCGGCTGGTGGCGATGATCGATATTCCGGATGAGTGGGAAATTGGCTCGGCGCTCCTTCGGACTGCGGTTCAGGCGGATTGTCCGCGCGCCATCATCTCGGATCGCCGGATGGGTTCCGGCGCGATTTCCCATATCCAGAGCGAACTCAGCGCGGCGCAATTCACGCGGCGCAGACTACGGGAAATGCCGGCAAAAAAGGACAATTTCCTCAATCGCTTTCTGTTGCGCCCTCTGATCAAGCGCAGTCTGCCGTGGCTCTGGACCAATAGAGCGGCAGCCCGCTATCTGCAGGCCTTTGCCCTGACGGCCGGGCTGGCGGGCATCGCCACCGCATTTTTCGGCTATGGTGTCGCTGCGCTGGTCCTGCTGTTCTTCGGCAGCATTGCGCAATTTGCCCGGGCATCTATGGTGCAATTCGAGAGCAGCGTGGCAGGCCGGGACTGGACCGGATTGGCGCTCGATACCCTTATGGCGACAGGGGTTACCATCCTTGTCGCGCAGGCGTCCGATGCATCGACTTTGATCCCCCATCTGGTGGTGTTGGTGCTGCTCTTTGCCAATCTCCTGTTGTTGCGCAGCGGAACGGAAAATATCCGTCTGGTGCTGGCCAAACCAGATATGCGTCTGGTTCTGCTGATCTTGCTGGCGGCGAGTCTATGGGGCGCGATCAGCTACGGCCTCTATGCCTCGGCGCTATACGCCGGCCTGATGCTCCTTCTCGACCGCTATTGGACCCGAAAATCACCGACAAAATCCGACGTTGCGGTCCATTAACGGGATAGCGGGCTTAGCGGCTTGTTAACCACATTAGGCTACGGCCTAGGCATGGCAGAGCGAGTTTCTCCGATGGATCGATCCAGGCATAATGATATTATCCGGCTGGCGACGGCAACGGCCGATAAGGCTGTTTTTGTAGCAGGCGATTTTGCCCAGGTCCTGTTTCCCCGGACCGACGTGGCCTTCAATGACCGCATGCAGTCCAATGCCTGGCAATATCTGCGCAATATCGTCGGCCAGATTGAAAAACGCATCTGCCAGATCGCGACCGAGGACCTGGGCGTTACCCAGGACATGCTGGTCAGGATCAGCCAGGGTGGTGCAGACCAGAGCTTTGTGGTCTTGGAGCGTTCCGACCTTTTGAAGACCCCTGAAATCGTTCAGCATCTGTTTGTGAAAACGCAGCAAAGTGAACTGGCGGCAAGATTGTTACAGAAAATTTCGCAGGAGGATCTGGAATCGACACTGACCCGGCATCTCGATCATGATGATCCTGCTGTTGCCGAGGCAGCGATGGGACTGCTGGTCGCGCAATCCAAGAGCAGCGGGCCATCGGGTGAAATCACTGCCAGTCTCGCCGATTTGCCGCCCGAAATTGCTTATGCCCTGGTCTGGCCGGTGGCGGCCGCGCTCGCCCGGCTTTCCGGTTTTACCGGCTTGCAGCTGCGCCAGGCGACGGAACGGTTGCTCGCTGCGCATGACGAGAGCGCAGGCGTGGCGCGCAAGGCCGACCGCCTCGCCCAGTTGCTCGAACAATCCGGTATCGACAGGGATCGCATCCCCCACCCGATGAGAGACGGCCTGACCCTGTTTGTCGCGCGACTGGCCCGGAAAACCGGCTTGACCAGCGATCAGATTGTGGCCTTCACGGCCGAACCGGATATGGCGCGATTCGTCGTTGCCATGCGCGCGGCGGATGTTCCCGCTCAGGAAGCGCTGTCGATCTTTGCCGCTCTTGATGATGGCGACCATATACTCACCGCAGCGACTTATGGCGAGACGGATCGCGACCGGTCTTTGGCGCTCATATCCCGCTGGGCATCGCCTCAGGCGTATCAAAATGCCGAACGGATTCTTTCCCGCGACCTGTTGGGCGACCAGGGAAAATGACGACCGCCGAAAAACTCGCCGAACCGGTTCGGGGGCAAGTGGATGCCGATGGCTTGCTGCTGTCGGCCGATCCGCTGCTGATGCGGCTGCATCTGCGCTGCGGCGGCAAGGAAGGTGGGCCGCTGGCGGTCCCCGAACTGGCCGAACTCTGCCGTCTCAGCCGGCGACTGGGGATGAACCTGTCGCGCCCGGTTCGCGCGTCCGATGATGACTGCCGTATTGAAATGTGGGTCGAAGCTCGGCTTCTATCGCCGGACAGGGACAAGCCGCTCAGCCTGTCGATCATCGACTGGAAAGAAGTTCCGCACGACGATGGCGACAATATGGATGCGGCGCGCGATCGTGATTTTGACCGGCTGGAAGGCCGGGGGGCGATCCGGACCGATGCGGCGCTGCGGATCATTGCGCAGCAGATGCCCGGCGAAGCGGCGCAGAATTTTGATGCCATTGGCCAGTCGCTGCTCGATATTTACGATGTGATTCCGCCATCGGCCCATGCCAGATTGCTCGAGGCGGTGGCCGAGCGCCAACCGATCCGCAACCAGCGCATGCGTGAGAAATCCGGGGCGCAGCGGCTATTCGTGCTGCAAGGACAGCCGCTGATCGACAAGGCGGGCCTGTTCGCCGGCTATCGTTGCCTGGTGACACCGGATGATCCCGAAGTCAGCGACGAAGACCCCCGCCACGCCAGCGGCAAACTGATCAGCGACAGCCTGTTCGGGACGCAGCTGGGGCCAGCCCTGCGCCAGCCGCTGGGCAAGATCATCGCCAATGCCGAAACCATCAGCGGCAAGCTGGAAGGCCCGTTGCGCGGTGACTATGCCAGCTATGCCAAGGATATTGCCTCTGCCGGAAGGCATTTGCTGGATCTGGTCAATGATCTGTCCGATCTCGAGGCGATCGAACGGCCCGAATTCACCGTCGCCGGCGATGATATCGATCTGGTTGACCTGGCCCACCGCGCGGCCGGCTTGCTCGCCGTCAAGGCGGCGGACCACCGGATCCGGATCGAATTGCCGGATGAAGGGCAAACAGTGCCGGCCAGCGGCGAATTTCGCCGGTCGCTGCAAATATTGGTCAATCTGATCGGCAACGCGATCCGCTATTCACCCGATGGTTCGGTGATCAGGTTGGATGTTTCGACCGATGCGGGATTTGCCCGGATTTCGGTGACCGATCAGGGTGCCGGCATCGCGGTTGAAGATCAGGAACGCATTTTCGAGAAATTCGAGCGTCTCGGCCGATCCGGCGACGGCGGCAGCGGGCTCGGCCTGTTCATCTCCCGCCGGCTGGCCCGCGCGATGGGCGGCAGCCTGACCGTTGCCAGTCAGGATGGTGAAGGCTCGACCTTCATGCTGTCGCTGCCGGAGCGGAAGCAGCCATAAAAAAGGGGAGCGCAACGGCCCCCCTTTGCTCGATATGTCGATAGTCTAGCGCTTGTCGATCGCCACATAGTCGCGCTTGGTCGGCCCGGTGTAGAGCTGGCGCGGACGGCCGATACGCTGGCCTGGATCGGAAATCATCTCGTTCCATTGCGCGACCCAGCCGACGGTGCGGGCGAGGGCGAACAATACGGTGAACATCGAGGTCGGGAAACCGATCGCCGACAGGATGATGCCGGAATAGAAATCGACATTCGGGAACAATTTCTTGTCGATGAAATAGGGATCGTTGAGCGCCATTTCCTCGAGCTGCAGCGCCACCTCGAATACCGGGTCCTTGACCTTCAGCGTCTCAAACACTTCGCGGACGGTTTCCTGCATCACCGAGGCGCGCGGATCGTAATTCTTGTAGACGCGGTGGCCAAAGCCCATCAGCCGGAACGGATCATCCTTGTCCTTGGCGCGCGCGATATATTCCGGAATGCGATCGGGATGGCCGATTTCTTTCAGCATGTTGAGCGCCGCTTCATTGGCGCCGCCATGCGCCGGGCCCCACAGGCAGGCAATGCCGGCTGCGATGCAGGCAAACGGGTTGGCACCGGAAGAACCGGCCAGTCGGACGGTCGAGGTCGAGGCATTCTGCTCATGGTCGGCATGGAGGATGAAGATCCGGTCCATCGCCTTTTCAATCGCCGGGTTCACGACATATTCCTCGGCCGGAACACCAAAGGTCATGCGCAGGAAATTGCCGGTATAGGACAGGCTGTTGTCGGGATAGACGAACGGCTGGCCGATCGAATATTTATAGGCCATGGCGGCAATCGTCGGCATCTTGGCGACCAGCCGGTGGCTTGCGATCATCCGCTGCGCCGGGTCGTTGATATCGGTGCTGTCATGATAGAAAGCCGACAGCGCTCCCACGACGCCGCACATGATCGCCATCGGATGGGCATCGCGGCGGAAGCCCTGATAGAATCCGCGCAACTGCTCGTGCACCATCGTATGGAGCGTGATGGTATTGGTGAAATCGGCAAATTCGGTTTCAGTCGGCAATTCGCCGCGCAGCAGCAGATGGGCGACTTCCATGAAACTGCTGTTCTCGGCGAGCTGTTCGATCGGGTAGCCGCGGTGTAGCAGGACGCCTTCGCCGCCGTCGATGAAAGTCAGTTCGGATTCGCAGCTGGCGGTCGAGGTAAAGCCCGGGTCATAGGTGAAGGCACCGGTCTGGCCGTATAATTTGCGGATATCGACGACATCGGGGCCCACTGTGCCCGTCAGAACCGGATATTCGAAATTGTCGCCGTTGATGCTGAATTTTGCGTTATCGCCCACGATATTGTCCTTTCTGCTCCTGAAACTCAGGTTTTTTCCATTTGATCTGCGAGACGTCCCAAAGATTCTTCCTTGCCAAGAAGTATCAGAACGTCAAAAATTCCGGGTGAACTGGTGCTTCCCGTCAGTGCCGCGCGCATAGGTTGTGCGAGCTTTCCCAACCCCAATTCGGCAGACTCCGCGATCGCTTTTATGGCTTCTTCCGTTGCCTCGAGGGTCCAGTCATCCAGATCAGTCAAGGCAAGGTGAATCGATTTAAGCAGCGTCCGTGCGTCAGCATCTAGCAGATTTTCTGCCCGCTCGTCGAGGACAAGTGGGCGTTTTTTAAACAGAAAAAGACTGCTTTCGGACAATTCGATCAGATTTTTCGCCCGGCTCTTCAAAACCGGCATCGCCTGGCCCAGCAATTGGCTGTCCGCAGCCGACAAGGATTGGCCCAAATCCTTCTCGATCCAGGGCGTTGCCAGCCGCACCAGCTGTGCATCATCGGCGTCGCGCATATAATGGCCGTTGAGATTCTGCAGCTTCTTGGTGTCGAAGCGGGAAGGCGATTTGCCGACGCCCTCCAGCGCGAACCATTCGATCGCCTGTGCTCGCGAGATGAACTCGTCATCGCCATGACCCCAGCCGAGCCGCAGCAGATAGTTGAACATCGCGTCCGGCAAAATGCCCATGTCGCGATAGGCCTCGACTCCCAGCGCGCCATGGCGCTTGGACAATTTGGCGCCATCATTGCCGTGGATCAGCGGGATATGCGCATAGACCGGCTCGGCCCAGCCCATCGCCCGGATCAGCGCCAGCTGCCGGAACGCATTGTTGAGATGATCATCGCCGCGGATCAGATGG
>NZ_JBGTDD010000034.1:0-11185 GCF_041748495.1 Parasphingorhabdus sp. | reverse complement strand
ATTTCCCCACTATTTACGACAAGCTTCTCGGCCTCGGAATCGACATCACCCGCGAACCGATCCCCGTTGTCCCCGCCCAACACTATACCTGCGGCGGGGTGCTGGTGGATCGCGCCGGCCGGACCGATGCGCCCGGTCTTTATGCCGCCGGCGAGGTCACCCAGTCCGGGCTCCACGGCGCCAATCGCCTGGCGTCCAATTCGCTGCTCGAATGCCTGGTCTTCGGCGAAGCCGCAGCGCTCGACATCCTCGGTCGCTGGGATGAGCTTCCGGCCGTGCCGAAGATCCGGCCGTGGGACGAAAGCCGGGTGACGGACAGCGACGAAGAGGTCGTCATCACCCAGACCTGGGGCGAAATCCGCCGCTTCATGTGGAATTATGTCGGCATCGTCCGTACCACCAAACGGCTCGAGCGCGCCCAGCACCGCATTGATCTGTTGCGCGGCGAAGTGCAGGAATATTACGGCAATTTCCGCGTGACCCAGGATCTGATCGAGCTTCGGAACCTGATCGAGGTCGCGGACCTGATCGTGAAGTCAGCGCTGGCACGGAAGGAGAGTCGGGGGTTGCACTATATAACCGATTATCCGGATCTGTTGCCGGAGGCGGTGGATACTGTTTTGGTACCTTAGTTCTCGCTTTGTTCACGCTTACACGGGGTTTCTCCAACCGCAATATATCGCGTATGCGTATGGCCAGTGACATACGCTACTCTGGTATGGGAACCGTCTAAACAACGAAGCTCGATACTTCCTTCCAAATCGGGAATTCCTACAAAGAAACGCCCAGGAAGTGGATAAAGCGGTTGTTCCTTCGTATCATTTGTTACCACCGCGCTCGATATCTGCCTTGTTTTATCAATAACAACAACCGTTCCTGTGACGAAAAGCGAAACAGCGGGCAGAGCAACGATTATAGATATCCCAATCCAACGACGCACAGTCACCTGTCCCCCACCACCTTGTCGCTCGTCTTGTGCTTCTCCAGATCCTTCGGATCAAACCATACAGGTTTCAGCTTCTTGTCGACAAATAGCTGCATCTGGTCGGTATAATGTTTCGAGTCCGGGCGGGTCGTGGCGGAACCGAAGGGCTGGATTGAGCGCGAGCGGACCTTGCCCGCCTCGTCCCACTCGATGAACATGATGAAACTGTCGCCGTGCCGCACCGATAGCCGCCCGTCCTCATCGACATCCCAAAGCGTCGAGGCGCGGATCGTGTCATTGCCGCCATCGACCGGCAGGTCGACCGTTCCTTGCCGCATCCGCAGCACGGTGGTCATCGGTGGATCGATCCTGCCGAAATATTGCGTGAGATGGTCGACGGTTTCCTCAAGAATCTGTCGCGGATCGGGCATCTTGCCGCGATTATAATGCGACTTGTTGGCCGGGCGCAGGACCATCAGGGCGAGCGCGTCGGCGGTGCCCTTGCCATCGAGACTCCAGTCCCACCCGGAAAGCAATATCTGCGCCTTCTGCAATTTGGCGCTATCCTTCAAGTCGAGCGCCGCGATCTTGTCGAGCCAGTCTTTTGCATAGCCCGCCTTCTCGTAGCCGGTATCATATTTGATCGCCCATAGTTCGGCATCGGTGATCGTGCCGTCCGCATTGGCCTGTTCCAGCAAGACAATTGACCGGCGCGAGCGATTGGTCTGGTCATCCTCGACCCCGAGCAGCGGCGAGAAATTGTCTGGCTTGAGCTCATTTCCCGGCCCCGCCGCGATATAGGGCGTGTTATTGGCGTTCATGATATAGCCCGAAGCGGGATTGACCAGCGCCGGGACGCGAGTGAACGGCAGGGTGTTCTGCCACAAGGCTTGCGAGCTATCGCCAGGCAATATCGAGCGCCAGTCATAGCCCTCGGGCCGGTCGGGGAACATCGCGTTATAATAGAGCCCGATATTGCCTTTGGCATCGGCATAGATGAAATTGGTCGCCGGAACCCCCTGCCCGGCCATCGCCGCCTGCCATTCATCGAAATTGGTCGCCTTGTTGATCCGGTAATATTGGGTCAGCATATCGAGCTGGTCGATCCCGGCATAGCGCAGCGCATAGGCGCCGCTGTCATTCATGATCACCGGGCCGTGGATCGATCGATAGGCGATCTGCGGATAGGGAATCACAAAGGGACCAAATTTGATTTTCAGCCAGACCCGCTTCTTTTCCAGCGGTTTCCACTCGCCGTCAAAGCGATAGGCGTCCTTGCTCTCGTTCAGCGTCAGCTCGTAAATGTCGACCAGATCAGGCCGGTTGACGGTATTGGTCCAGCCCAGATATTGATTGTGCCCGAGGAACGGGAAAGGCGAACCGGGGAAATTCGCTCCGGCAAAATCCCAGCCCTCTTCGCTGTGCACGACCAGTTCGTACCAGGCGACATTGCCGCGCAACGGCTGGTGCGAGTTGGAGATGAGGCGCGTCTTGCCCTCGGGCGAGCGTTCGGGTGCGATGGCATAAGCGTTGGAGCCGTTGTCGTCCGGATCCGGTCCAACCGGTGTCGCCGTCTGGTCCTCGATAATCTTGTCCGGGCTCAGCGGATGAATGGAGGTTTTTACCGGTTCGTCCGACAGACGCGGACCACCTTCGCGCGGGAGAACCTGATTTTGCACCAGCGCCTCGATCGGATTGTTGATCCCGAAGAAAAAGGGTGACCGCAGGACGAAACCGGCAGCAATATCCTGGCCGTTGACGGGAAACAGCTTGGCCAGTTTCACTTCTTCGGGGTGCTCGGCGGCATAGGCATTGAGCCCGGAGGCATAGCCGTCCAGCAAGGCCCGCACATCTTGGGGAAGGTCGCCATATTTGCGGGTCACGGTACCGCGCACGTCCAGCAGAGCGGCGATATAGTCGATCGGCGCGCTGTCCGCGCCGTTGAGCGTCGCCATCCGGCCGCGCGTCATTGCCGTGACTTCCTGCAGCGTCGCGAAATCATCTTCGGAATGGGCATAAGCGACGCCATAAGCAACATCGGCATCGGTCTTGCCGAATATGTGCGGAACGCCGAACTCGTCGCGGACGATGCGAGACTCATATTCTTTTTTCGGAGGCGGTGACACGGAAGAAACACTTAGCGGTTCCCAGATAGCCAAAGCCAAGGCGACTAGCGACATCAGGATTAACAATCCTATTCCTGTGCGCTTGACAACCTTCATTTCACTTCCTTTTTCTGTGGTATTAAACCTTGCCCTTTCAACGCTCTTGGGCAAAGTTGCGACACTGGTCAACTGGGTAGTCCCCCGATCATCAACGCCATAAAGGATCATTCATGTCGGAGCTCAAAACTTCTCGCCTTGCCTTAATGTTCGCCTTCTCGGCCATCTCTTTCACAGCGCCCCTTCAGGCGCAGTCCATTCTTGGTTCAGGCGTTCCGGCCAGCATGGTTCCCAACAGCGCGGAACGACCGATTGATTTTGCAGAACAAGCACCCGCCGGCGCCGGGCTGGTGATCATGATGCAGGGCGCTGAATTACCCAACATCCCGACTCTGTCCGCCACCGAACGCAGCGCTTTGGAGGCGGCGATCGCTTCTGCCGACTTTAAAGGCAAAACAGGCAACAACCTCGAATTGCGCGGGATCGGTAGCCGCCCGTTCATCATGCTCGCTGGAGCTTCCCAGCCGGATGACCCTGGAGCGGACTGGAAATCAGCAGCCGGCAGCGCTGTGCAAAAGCTGATGAAGGAAGCAGCTGAACTGGCCGTCGTCGGGGCTCCCGATCCCGCCGCCATGGTCGATGCGGCACTCGGTCTGGATCTCGGCCAATATCGTTTTGATCGCTACCAGACGGATGTCGAAACAGCGCCAACCAGCCGACGGGTTACAATCGTCGGCCCGCAGCCATCCGCTGCACAAGCGCTTTGGGACAATCGCTACAAACATCTTGCTCAAAGTGTCAGGCTGGTCCGCGATCTTCAGAGCGAACCGGCCAATGCGCTCTATCCGCAAAGTTTTGTTGACCGAGTCACCGCTGCGTTCGAGGGCGTCCCGAATATCCGCATCGAAATTCTCGATGAGGCCGCGATGCGCAAAATGAATATGGGCGCGATTGTCGGCGTCGGTCAGGGCAGCCCGCGTGGGTCCCGCATGATGCTGGTGAGCTACACCGGAGGAAGCGGTGCACCGCTTGCGCTTGCTGGCAAGGGGATTACATTTGATACCGGCGGCATCTCGCTCAAGCCCAATGCTGGCATGTGGGCCATGAAAGCCGATATGTCCGGCGCGGCCGCTGTGATGGGTGCAGCATTGTCGCTGGCCAAGAGCCGTGCACCGGTCAATGTCGTGGCGGTCGCTGCACTGGCCGAAAATATGCCTAGCGCCAATGCCCAGCGACCTGGGGACGTGGTGCGAACCTATGGTGGCAAGACCATCGAAATCCTGAGCACCGATGCAGAAGGGCGGTTGGTGCTGGCCGATGCGGTGCAATATGTCGCGGATCGTTACAAACCATTTGCGCTGGTTGATATCGCGACATTGACCGGATCAGTCGGAGCTGCCGTCGGGGACCAATATGCAGGACTATTTGCGCGCGAAGACGATGTTGCGGATCGCTTGCTGAAAGCCGCCGCGGACAGCGGCGAGCATTTATGGCGACTGCCCCTGCATCCTGCTTATGCCAAAGCGATACGGTCAGATATTGCCGATGTGAAAAATTCGGGGGTAACCGACGCGCCTGGCGCAAGTGCCGGGGCCCATTTCATCGGCTATTTCGTAAGCGAGACCCTGCCGTGGGCGCATCTGGATATTGCCGGTGTGGACTGGAATAAATCGGCAAGGCCGTTAGCACCCAAAGGGGCCTCAGGTTTTGGTGTACGCTTGCTGGATCAACTCGCGCGTGACTGGACCGCCGAATAGGCCTTTGGCACAATTATTTATCCCGCTCCCTTGTGTGATAAAATTATCACGCCATATCTGATGAGAACCATCACTGAGGGAACGGGAAAATGAATCTCGAGAAATTTACGGATCGCGCCAAGGGATTTTTGCAGTCCGCGCAAACCGTAGCGATTCGGATGAGCCATCAGCAAATCACGGCCGCACATATCGCCAAAGCATTGCTCGAAGACGATCAGGGCATGGCAGCGGGCCTGATCACCAAGGCGGGCGGCGATGCCAAGAAGGCGCATCAGGAAATTGATGCGGTGCTGGCCAAGATAGCAGCGGTGTCCGGTGGCGGTGCGCAACAGACCCCGGGGTTGACCAATGACGCGGTGCGGATGCTTGATCAGGCCGAGCAGATCGCTGACAAGGCCGGCGACAGCTATGTTACCGTGGAAAGGCTGCTGCTCGCCTTATTGCTCGCCAAGGATACCGATGCCGGCAAGGCCCTGCAATCCTCTGGCGTGACCGCCGAAGCCCTGAATAGCGCGATCAACGATTTGCGTGGTGGCCGCTCAGCGGACTCGGCTTCGGCCGAGGAGAGCTATGAAGCAATGAAAAAATATACCCGCGACCTGACCCAGGCCGCGCGCGACGGCAAGCTCGACCCTGTGATCGGCCGCGACGAGGAAATCCGCCGCACGATCCAGATCTTGGCGCGCCGGACCAAGAATAATCCGGTCCTGATCGGTGAACCCGGCGTCGGCAAGACGGCGATCGCGGAAGGCATGGCACTGCGCATTGCCAATGGCGACGTGCCAGACAGTCTCAAGGATCGCCGGCTAATGGCGCTCGACATGGGCTCGCTGATCGCCGGTGCCAAATATCGCGGCGAGTTTGAAGAACGGCTGAAAAGCGTGCTCGACGAAGTGCGCGGAGCCGAAGGCGAAATCATATTGTTCATCGACGAGATGCATACGCTGATTGGTGCCGGCGCGTCGGAAGGATCGATGGACGCCTCCAACCTGCTCAAGCCTGCACTGGCGCGTGGCGAACTGCACTGTATCGGGGCCACCACGCTCAATGAATATCAGAAATATGTCGAAAAGGACGCTGCGCTGCAGCGGCGATTCCAGCCGGTCTTCATCGGTGAACCGACGGTCGAGGACACGATTTCTATATTGCGCGGGCTGAAGGAAAAATATGAACTGCACCATGGCGTGCGGATTACCGATGCTGCTCTGGTCAGCGCGGCGACGCTATCGCATCGCTATATCTCGGACCGCTTCCTGCCCGACAAGGCGATCGACCTGATGGACGAGGCCGCGTCCCGGATTCGCATGGAAGTCGAATCAAAGCCGGAAGAGATTGAAACGCTGGACCGGCGGATCATCCAGCTCAAGATCGAACGCGAGGCGCTTTCGAAGGAAAGCGATGACGCGTCCAAGGGACGGCTGGAGACGCTCAAGAAGGAATTGTCGGAACTCGAACAACATAGCGCCGAGCTGACCACGCGCTGGCAAGGCGAAAAGGACAAGATTCATGCCGAAGCCCAGCTCAAGGAACAGCTGGACCATGCCCGGCTCGAACTGGAACAGGCCGAACGCGCCGGTGATCTCGCCAAGGCCGGCGAGTTGAGCTATGGCACAATTCCCAATCTGGTCAGAGCGCTCGAAGAAGCAGCCGGAGCGACCAAAGGCGCGATGCTGCGCGAAGAAGTCATGTCAGAAGATATTGCTGCCGTGGTTTCCAAATGGACCGGCATCCCGATCGACAAGATGCTCGAGGGCGAGCGCGAGAAACTGCTCGCGATGGACGAATTGATCGGCAAGCGGGTGATCGGCCAGAAGGACGCGATCGCTGCGGTATCCGCTGCCGTCCGCCGCAGCCGGGCGGGCTTGCAGGATCCGAACCGGCCCCTGGGCAGCTTTCTGTTTCTCGGTCCCACCGGTGTCGGCAAGACCGAACTGACCAAGGCGCTCGCCGGATTTCTGTTCGACGATGATCAGGCGATGGTCCGCATCGACATGTCCGAATTCATGGAGAAGCACAGCGTATCGCGACTGATTGGTGCTCCTCCCGGCTATGTCGGCTATGATGAAGGCGGCGTGCTGACCGAGGCGGTACGCCGGCGCCCCTATCAGGTGATCCTGTTTGACGAGGTGGAAAAGGCCCATAGCGACGTGTTCAACGTGCTGCTGCAGGTGCTCGACGACGGGCGTCTCACCGACGGTCAGGGCCGGGTGGTGGATTTCTCCAACACCCTGATCATCCTTACCTCCAATCTGGGCAGCCAATATATGGCGAACATGAAGGATGGCGAGACGGTCAAGGATGTCGAACCACAGGTGATGGAAATTGTTCGCGCCCATTTCCGGCCCGAATTCCTCAATCGGCTGGATGAGATCATCCTGTTCCATCGGCTGGCCGAGGAACATATGGCCCCGATCGTCGATATCCAGGTGCTGCGGGTGCAGAAATTGCTCAAGGACCGGAAAATCGAACTGGATCTGACCGACGCCGCCCGGCGCTGGCTCGGACGGGTTGGCTATGATCCGGTCTACGGCGCCCGGCCGCTGAAACGCGCGATCCAGAAATATCTGCAGGATCCGCTGGCCGACCTGATCCTGCGCGGTGAAGTGCCGGATGGCAGCACAGTCGAGATAGATGAGGGTGATGGGGCTTTGGTGATGGTGGTCCGATAGGCCCAACTAGCCCAGCGATCTACCCGGAAGTCATAGTATTAAAAGACTTAGTCCTGACGCATTCCGCCTTTCATGATATCATCCAGCAAAGAACGTGATCCCTCATTACCCGCGCGGGCATATTCTTTCCATTCGCTGTTTGTCATGCAGATTTTCTTTTTGCGTACCAGTGAGCCGATCACCGGTTCGCTGCGGCATCGAATATAGTCAGGATGGGAGCGGTCGGTAATCTTCCCGGCCATACGCTTGTCTTTTTTGGCTGGCACTTCGGCAGCGCCATCATCCTTCACCTGCGCCGTTGCGGCTGGTATATTGGCCAGGCCAAATGTGATTAGTGCCGCAGTGAGAACAGCCATTCCCGGTTGATAAGCCATATTTTTTACCCATTTTTACAAGACTGATTTCTCAGTTTAAACAATAGTCTGAACTTTTCAAGCGTAGCCTTTTTTAATAAAAAAGGGGGCAACACATTGTGTTGCCCCCTGAATTTTCAGAATTGCTTCTGACGGATACCTATCCGATCAGAAACGGAACTTAACGGCTGCCGCATAGCGACGGCCCAAAGCATCGTAGGTTGATGGGAAAACGTTACCACTATTGAACGAAGTGGAACCGATATCGGAACCGACAACCTTCGGTTTGTTGTCCAGCAGATTCTGTACCAAGAAGCTAAACTGAACGTTATCCGTCATTTCCCACCGGAATGAGAGATCGAAATAATGTTCAGCTGGAATGAAGGTGAAGTCGGAAAAATCACCCACGGCTGGGCGGCCGTTTCCACCCAGGAAGTCCGGGACAAACACTGGCTCAAGTTCAACACCATCAATATAACGCCACATCAGTGAGGCGGTAAACTGATCGTCAAACGTCAAGCTGGTCCGCTGCGTCCAAGCAAATTCCGGCTGGATGGAACCACAGTTGACGCTGTAGAAACCAACGCAGTCACGAGCCTCGGCACCCGGGAAAGCAGTGAACACATTTTTGTTCGTCCATGTTCCGTCAAACGACAGAGCGAGACCAATCGTGTCCGTGACCTGAGTATTGTAACGAACGCTCAGATCAATACCATCCGTTTTGATAAGCCCCAGGTTCGACTGCTGAAGCAGTAGACCACGCACTTCATTTGGCGAACCGTCAAGGCCGCCGGTAAAGGCGCTGCGCTGAATCAACCGGCAGAGAACATTATTACTAAAGCTCACGTTACCGCTATCATAGCAGCCGTCGATAATATCACTGATACCAGGTGAAGAAATCGCATCTTCTACCTTGATATTGAAATAGTCTATGGTGAGCGCGAGGCCGGGAATGGCCGCAGGTTGCACGATGGCACCAACCGTCCATGTAGTAGCCTTTTCAACCCCAAGATCAGGGTTGCCGCCGCCAGTGACGTTGATCTGACCCGCCGCAGGCGCCTGAATACCACCAGAATTGACGATGGCAGCCGGAGCACCTTGAGCGATACAGACGGCAGCCAAGGCTGCATTGCCAACCGGTGCATTGCCCTGACACGGATCGGTGGAAAGATTGCTCAAGCCCGTTGTGACAGGAACAAACAGTTCACCGATATTCGGCGCACGAGCAGACTTTGCAAAGTTGCCGCGGAAGGAAATGTCCGGGATCGGCGCCCATGTTCCGCCCACTTTCCAGGTCCAGTTGCCACCGGCCGTTGAATAATCCGAATAACGTGCACCGGCTTCCAGCACCAGACTGTCAAAGAATGGTTGATCCGAGATGATCGGTATGACGACTTCACCAAAGGCATCGTAAACATCATATTGGCCATCAATGTCCGGGGCAGCACCGCCGCCGCCGACCACTTCACCCGGCGTCTTGGATGCGTCATCGCTGCGCCGCTGTGCGGTAAACTTGCGATATTCACCGCCAACTGCGAAAGCGATTGGTTCGTCAGAAATTCCCCAACCAAAATCACCGGAGATTTGGGCCTGTGCCTGAGCCAGAGATGATCGGTTGATCACGGTCTGCTCACCCGAGAAGGAGAAAGCAGTCATGTCAGGTGTAATCGAACCTTCAGGACCAAACACGTCAAGCGGCACACAACCGTTGGCTGGATTGACACATTGACCATTGGGCAGGCTGAGTAGAGCTTGAGACAGCTGCGTCAACCTTCCAAAACCGGTCTGGGTCTGTAGGCGTTCGCTTTCGCCATAGCTGCCGAACACTTCCCACTTGATATTGTCGGTTATGTCGCCGCGCAGACCCGCCAGATAGTCAAAATAAGTTGTCGTAAATTCGCTGTTGCGGGTTCCCGCTTCCACTGTCCGGCGACGGACCTGTGCGCTGAATTCGGTATAATCGGGATTGGCCGAACCATCTGCAAGAGTAGGACCGAATTGTGTATTGCGTGCTGCCGCATATTCTGCCGCAGTCAGGCCAAGGCCATTGCCGAAGCGCTGAGCAATCGCTTCAGGAATGAACGGATTGTTCAGGTTGATACGATAGGTGTTGAAGAAAGTACCACCCGGCGCAATAATCGTGCTCACCGAGTTTTTGGAGAACATGCCCCGCGTAAAAACTTCGACGGCATCACTAATCTCGTAATTGGCGGCACCGTACATGTTGAAACGTTCAAACGGTGTTTGAAAAATATTGAACGGGTTAAAGTTGAACGGCGATTGATTAAATCCAACAATATCTGTTCCTGCTGCATTTATTTGACCAATTACCGTGCCGAATGGCGATCCACTGCGAGACGTGCCAGCCGGACAATTTGCTGGGTCCGGGAAAGCCGTCGCGGCACAAATCGTGGCAGGGTTGGTGGGCCCAACAAAGAAAATGTTGGATGGAACAGCAGCGGAAGAACCGCTTGGATTACCGGTAACTGAGCTAACGTTGAACACGGAGAAGTCACGGTCACCCTGAAAGACTGGATCGGCTTCCTGATAGCCTACGCTGAATACCGCATTACCGCGACCGTCATCGAAATTTGCACCAATGGTGACGTCAGCACGGAAAATATTGCCGTCACCTTCTTCGGTGATCTGCTGGCTGAAATTGGCTTCGATACCAGCAAAGTCGCGTTTGGTGATGAAGTTGACAACACCCGCGATTGCATCGGCACCATAAGTCGTGGATGCACCACCGGTCAGGATATCGGTCCGCTCAAGGATGGCGAGCGGAATATTGTTCAGATCGACGCGACCGGTCGAGTCAGCCGGAGCAACGCGGCGTCCGTCCAGCAATACCAGGTTACGAACAGAGCTGATGCCGCGAAGGTTGACGAAGGACGCGCCGCCGTTGCCGTTGTTAACGGCAGAACCGATGCTTGGCACCGCGCTGGGCAGTTCACGCAGGAACTGTTCAGCGGTGTTGGTCTGGCGCAAGTCCAGTTCTTCGGAGGTTACAACGCCGACCGGGCTGGAAAGCTCCAGGTTCGGGTTGCTGATGCGCGAGCCGGTAACGACGATAACGCTTTCCGAGGCTGCGCGTTCTTCCTGAACGTCTTGGTCTTGCGCGAAGGCAGGCGTAGAAACCATAGCGAGTCCGAGCACTACGGGTGCAACAGATGCTTTTAGGTTTGAAAATTTTCTCATGTAATCCAGTCCCTTATTCTGGAGAGGTTGGCCAGTATGACCGATCCCCGGTTGTTGACCGGTGGCAATCAGCGCGCCCCAAACGCGCGGATTCGACCACCGAGTTGAGGGTCAATTGCAA
>NZ_JBGTDD010000033.1:0-72108 GCF_041748495.1 Parasphingorhabdus sp. | reverse complement strand
CCCAATGGCCGCGACATGTCGCCAATCATCCCCGAGGACACGCAATTTGGTGAAATGATTCAAAAATCGATGGAAAGCGACGGCTTCAAGAGCGTGCCGCTCAGCTATCAGGAGACGCGCATCTACAGCGCCACCAGAATTGCGACAAGATGATCGGCCTCAACCGCATGCCCGAAGACCTGGCTTTCGAGCAGGTTATTGGCGAAGAACGGGTCTATCCGACTGACCCGCGCGTCGGCCAGATGGAACAATTGGAAGCAGCTGAATATGGAACAGCCGCCCAATGCCTCACCAATCAAATGGACTGTAGTGCCGTCGACCGCATAGCAGCAAAGAGTTCGCGATTTGCAATGCAGATTCACGAAATGTCGGGTGCGGCTGCCTTGAGTTTGTCAAGGGGCTGTCTCTCACCTACGCTTACACAATGTTCCGCCCAGCGATGAAAATGTTGCAGGCCACCTTCATTGCTCCCGAATTGCACTGATTTCTGCAAGCCGGATGACAGGATGCGTTGCTGGTCCCACGACACCGGCAAGCCTTCGTCTCTGACAACATGCGCAATAAAACCCATCAGCTCAACCAGACTTTCCAAATCGGGTCGATCACACGCGTCACCTGAGCACGAGGCAATACACAGGATTCGCTGATGAATGGGTTGAAGCAATCGGAGTCCGAACGAAGGAGTACGGGATCCAGCTAAGCTCCCATTCGGCGTTCCCGCGCATGGAATTCTACTTGGCGAAAAAGAAGCTCCAGATCCTCGCGACTGATATCAAACGTTTCACCTAAATCTTCCAGAGCGAGATCCATATCTCTGGGATGGATATCCAGTAACGTATCTGGGACGATCCGGTGCCCAGAGACCGGAATTGCTCTATGGGGATAGGAATGGCCGGAGAAACGGTGGAAAATCAGTCCAACAATTACCAGCAATAACGAGTTTAGCCCCACTGGCAATAATGGGAATAAAAACCCAAGTGAAGCTGCTGACTTGCCTCCAATAACGGCGAGCAGTGCAGCAGCACCTCCCGGTGGATGAAGGCACCGAAAAACAGACATTACAAAAATAGCGCCGGCTACAGCTATTCCTGCCGCTAACGCAGGTGAAGCTATGGTTCTTGCTGCTGCGACGCCTACGAAGGCTGATATTATGTTGCCGCCTATCACAGGCCAAGGCTGGGCTAGAGGGCTGGCAGGCACAGCGAACAATAATACTGCGGTTGCACCGATCGGAGCAACCAGCCACGGAATAATCTCTGGCCCCACTGTTGCTGCGCAGACCACAGCAGTTAAAGAGATTCCAATCAAAGCTCCAATACAAGCGATCAATCTATCTTTAAGGCTACCGCCAGCAAGGACAGGCTTAAACAGACGCCATCTATGGCTAAGATATTTTACCATTAAAAACCCACTCAAGAACACATAGAAGACAGGGTGACCGCCTTGTCGGTCAACGTTCCGAACGGCAATGCAGTTTTGCTTTACCCCTGGCAAATTTCATTTTTTGGTTTGCAGACATAAACACCCGCAATTGTTCTGCGAGATTTCGATGGCGGTACAGACTTCTATGGAAGGCCTGGGCACCTGGCAAACGTCCGAAATAGTCTCATGGTTCCGATTGGGGAGCTTCAATCGCGCCAGACAACAAGGGGCAGGTTTGCGAATCTCCCTACTCATCTCCAAGCCGCCAACATTGGACGATTTTCAGTCATCTCGAGCGGCCTTAGTGGTTTCAACATACGGGAAAATTGTCAACTTGGTTAATGTCCGCTTCGCGCCGTCATTCCGGTCGTACAGGGATCATCCGATCCTATGCAAAAACGAATGTCCAAGATTAAAGAAATCGTGCATTTTTCGCAGACTCCCGTCAATTGATCTGGCCAGGACTACGCGAATCCTCAAACCACTGACCATCCAACTGTATGATATCAATTGAATTGCCATCGGCTGCTATTGGTATGGAAGCCAAATCTTGTTGAATCGAAAGGTGCTGGGTGAGATTCAATCCTTCATTACCGGAGGTCGCCGTGGCCGCCAAAGCTCGCATTCCTCGACAAATAAAACGAAGGTTTCCATGTACCAAGCCCTATCGGAACCATCGTCACAGCGCTAAGATGATTCATCGCCTCGAAGGATTCCGTGTAATGAAACACCTGCTTGTCGCACTTTTCTCCACCTTACTTGTGGTCGCGTCGTCGGCGCATGCCGCCCGCCGCGAGGGCGATGTGATCGTCCGCAACGTGACACTGATCGATGTCGAAACGGCTACATCTATTGACGACCAGGCGGTTGTAATTAAAGGCAGTGATATTGCCGCGGTGGGGCCTGACGCGGCCATAGCGCGTGATTGGCGAGCGAATCGGACAGTCGACGGGAACGCGCGCTATTTGATCCCTGGCTTGTGGGACATGCATGTTCATTTCGGCGGCGGTCCCGATCTGATCGAAGAGAATGAAGCGCTGCTGCCGCTCTATGTCGCGCACGGCATCACCACGATCCGCGATGCGTCGGGTGACTTGCCCGGGCAAGTGCTGGCGTGGCGCGCTGATCTTGCCGCCGGTCGCAAATTTGGTCCCCGCCTGTTGACGTCCGGAGCCAAAATTGAAGGGGTGGCGCCGCTGTGGAAGGGGACCATCGAAGTCGGTAGCAAGGCGGACGTCGATACCGCGCTTGCACGGTTGCAATCGAGAGACAAGGTCGATTTCATCAAAATTACCGACAGCACTTTAAAGCCCGAATTATTTCTCTATGCGATCACCAAAGCGAAGGCGCTTGGCTTGCGCACGTCGGGCCATATCCCGATGGCGCTGACCGTCGGGCAGGCGGTAGACGCTGGGATCAGTTCGATCGAGCACCTCGACTATGCATATAAGGCGGGGGCAAAGGACGAAGCAGCTATCGCCGCCGATTTTGCTGCGGGCCGTATCGACAGGATAGAAGCAAATCGCCGTATTGATGCTAGTTTTGATGTTGCCACCGCAATGCGCGCCTATCGTCACTTTGCCGATGCAGGGGTTTTCGTCACACCAACCCTGAACGGCAGCCGCATCATCAATTGGCTCGACAGCGAGAATCACGCTGACGATCCCTATCTCGCCTATATCGGCCCCAGGCTCCGTGAGACTTATAATTGGCGGGTAGAGCGTGCGGCAAAGGCCGATGCCGCAGAAATTGCCGAACGACATGCGCATTTTGATCGCATAGCGGCTATCCTGCCCATGTTGTCCGAGGCCGGCGTAATGATCATTGCCGGCACCGACGCCGGCTTTCTCAACAGTTTCAACTATCCGGGTGTCGGACTGCATGACGAAATTGCACTTTTCGTCGATCGCGGATTGACGCCGGCACAGGCGCTCGCATCGGCGACACGTGCGGGACCGGCCTGGTTCGGCATGCTCGATCGCTATGGCGGGATTCGACCCGGCATGGCGGCCGACTTGGTTTTGCTCGATCGCAATCCGCTCGAGGATATCGCTGCGACCCGTGCGATCCATGCGGTCGTGCTGAGGGGAAGAGTGTTTGATCGTGCTGCTTTGGATAAGATGTTGTCCGATACGCGCGCGCAGGTGGCAGAATGGAATCTCCAATCTTCGGCGCCTTGATAAAGTGTGCTGAGCGGCGAAGCTCAATATCGGTCATGCAGATAGCGACTTTGGTCTCCTACAGGTAGGTGCCGGCCACGCTGCGCACCAGCTTGACCAGATCAACCTTGCTGACTGCGTCAGAAAGAATGTATCAATAGCCATCATCCCTGCCTCGGACAGCAAAGCCTTTGATTGAGAAAACCCCTTGCGTGTAATCTCATTTCGACGAACGGTCGCTGTCCCATAATGGATATCCAGTACAGGGCTTTCCGCTTGCGGTCCAATTCCCGCCAGTCTGAAATGCGCCCTCCTGTCGGTCGTAGCGACCGAAATTCTTAGTGCCAGACAACGGACATTCCCCGAGCCATTCCGGCCAAGGGGAATGAACATGACTTGCTCGCAATTTGAACCTGAAACTTAAACTGTGTGCCAAGTAGTTTGGAGGGTGCTGTCAGAACAATTGTGACGGTTAGCGAAACTCGTACGATGGACTAGGTCGGTGCTATGCCCTCATCCTAGGAATCAGCCAGTCCGTTCCGCTATTGCAACGCGCCGGAACAGTGGTTTGATTGCTTCGGGGGTCACATCGCGTTCGGTAGATCCGGTTCCTCCGGTCGTGACAATGATTTCAAATTCGGCGCATAAGAACGAGACTCGGACAGAGAGTATGGCGACGACCGACAAATGGAATATTGAGCCGCTTGGCGAACTGAACAGTCACCCGCAGGAGATTGTCGACAATATTGCGGACAAGGGGCATTTGGTGCCGGTGCACGGCAGCGAAGATATGGCGATCTTCGAAAATCGCTTTGAAGATCATGTCTGTTGGCAGGTCTTGAAAGCGGGTCATCGCACGCTGAGCAGCAACGAGGAGGGGGCCAACGACACGTGGTATACCGGCCCCGGAATTCTGCAGTCGACAATGGAGGGCGATTACGCCCACAGGTCCGGCCGGATTTATTGCCGTCGTCACGATCGTGGCGCCCGTCGCAAACGATCTCAGTGTATTAGGAAATTCCTGAGGGTCCAGTCGAACATTTGTCATTTTTTGTTACAGTATTGATGGCAGGGATTGGCTTTCTTCCCATAACCGAAAGCTAACTGCAAAATACGAGAAATACGATATCAATACCGTTAATGGCACATAATGCGTAAATATATCTTATATAAAATACGTATATGGCTAGTTTTGTGGTTATATTGATGTTAAAGGGCCGTGCCCTGGCTACCGAGAAATTTGCGGAAAAATTGAGGTTAGCTGAATGGTTAATAATGAATATCATGGAGAACGAATATGGATGATCTCGTTGAGCCCGCCAAGGTCGGAATCGTATATGAAACCGAAAGCCCTGTATTATATGAAACGGATAACCAGATTGCTTGGATCACGCTGAATCGTCCCGATTTCAACAATGCACAAAACGGACAGATGACATATGCGCTGGACGATGCGTTCCAAAAAGCGACCAAGGACGATGCGGTGCGGTGCATCGTGCTGGCAGGAAATGGAAAACACTTTTCTGCCGGACATGATATCGGAACGCCAGGCCGCGACGTGCTCAAACATTTCGACAATCGCCTGATGGTTCCACCACATGTTAACAAGCCCGCTGCAGAATTACTCTACACCCGCGAACAGGAGCAATATCTCGGCATGTGCCGCCGCTGGCGCGATATTCCCAAGCCTACTATTGCTATGGTGCAGGGTGCGTGCGTTGCAGGAGGCCTGATGCTTGCCTGGGTCTGCGATTTGATTGTCGCATCGGAAGACGCATTTTTTCAGGATCCAGTCAATCGCATGGGGATTCCCGGCGTTGAATATTTTGCGCATGCATTTGAACTACCGCCGCGAGTAGCCATGGAATTTCTCTTGCTAGGGGAACGAATGAGCGCCGGACGGGCAGAGCAGTTTGGCATGGTGAATCGCATTGTTGCGCGGGATCAATTGCGCCAGGAAACAGCAAAAATGGCAGCAAAACTGGTTGCGCAACCCCGCCTCGGCAACTGGCTGACGAAACAGGCCGTCCACCATGTTGAAGAGTTACGGGGAAAACGAGCGGCCATGGACGCTCAATATCACATGCATCATTTTGCACATGCGCAAAACGACCTCGTTGCGGGTAATTCAATTGCCGGACTGGATGCGAAGAAAATGGCAGCAGCAAATAAGGCAGATGCCGGGGAAAATTGAAACTTTGTCGAATAGGAAAGCAGGCGATTGCATAATAGAATCAGATCCAGCAGGTTTGCACTTGATCACATCACGCTTGTTGATGCGACACCAGTCGAATTGGCGGAAATCGCCTTTGAAACTGGTTATGCGGCCGTCAATCCGTTCCTCCACTCCATGGATGTCCTGCCGCAAATGCCGAATTATGACTTGATAGGAGACCACGGGCTTCGCGAGCAATTCATCGACCGGATGGATCAGCTTAATTTAGGCGTTGATATTGCATATCCATTTACGATCTCGAAACGCACTCTAGTTGATGAACTCACGCCTGCTCTTGATTGTGCTTCCGAATTGAAATCTCGGCTCGTGAACGTTTTGCTTTATGATCGGAACCCGATAAGCCGTCAGGAAACATTTTCGCGCTTTTGTGAGCAAGCACATTGCAGAAATCTTAAGGTTTTGGTGGAATTTTACCCTGCTTCGCAGGTTGTGACGATCGAGGATGCGCTAGTGTTGGTAGAGCACATTGGAGATGCCGGCGTTGCCGGCATCAATGTGGACTTGCTGCATTTGTTTCGGTCTGGAGGAACTCTCGAACAGCTGGCCGTTATCCCACCCGAGTATATCGC
Source organism: Parasphingorhabdus sp. (assembly GCF_041748495.1). Lineage (GTDB taxonomy): Bacteria > Pseudomonadota > Alphaproteobacteria > Sphingomonadales > Sphingomonadaceae > Parasphingorhabdus. The sequence continues at coordinate 65,722 of NZ_JBGTDD010000033.1, read as the reverse complement.
CTATGCTCAACTCAGTGACGGTCCTATGATCTGCTTGCCGGAACTGCAGGAATATGAAGCGTCAATTGAGAGGCAGTTGCCAGGCGAAGGCAGCCTTGACATAATCGGCTTCCTGAACAAGCTTCCGCCAGATTGTCCCGTCAGCATTGAGGTTCCTCGCGGTTCGTCATTAGATGCAAAGATGACCAAGAGCGCGCGCGCTCGTCGTGCAATGATCGCTTCTCAGCATATATTGGAAAAAAGTGATGGTTCATTCTAAGTGCAAGTCTTCAATCTTGCCAAGATGTCCTTCATCATTATCCGGCGTCTAATGCTTGGCCTGCAGGCATCCATAGAGACTGCGACAGCAACAAAGATAGAAATTTAGAGAATATCGACTGCCAAGCCAGCGCCGGAGTCCGAATTACGGTCGGCTCAGATCGAGTACGCCTTGATTGTTCTCTACCAAAGAAATCGATTCCCACTTTTCGACATGGCCTCCATCCATGACTGGTAAACGAATGTCCGCCATCCGGCAGATGGATTATGGTCTTCGATGACAGAAAAGAGGGCGCAGACCGGACATTGGCCATAGGATGATAATCACCTTATGTTGAATGCCCTTATTTTATGGTTCGTCTCATTCTGAAAACAGGGTTGATCCCTGATACAATATTCTCCGCGCGCCTGACCACAGGCTCAAGCAAGTCCGGATGAGGAGTAATCCAAAACTTTCCGGCCAATACCTGATCGAACACAAGCCTTGCCAATTTCTCAGGCTCCATGCCGTTTTCGCTCAGGGCAATTTGCATTTTGCCGAGGTACTTGTCGGCTTTCTCTGATCGATCCATGCCCTCACCGTGACGATCGGCCTCCAATATGCGTGTCTTTACCGCCCCCGGGCAAATCACCGATATATTTACCGGATTTTTTTCGACCTGCATTTCAAAGTGTAGCACTTCGGAGAGTGCAACAACCGCAGTTTTCGAAACGGAATAGGCGCCGACCATCGGTGAAACAAAGAGACCGGACACGGAAGCGGTGTTGACGATATGTGATGGGAGGCCAGATTCTAGCATTCGCGGCCCAAATGCGTGAACGCCATTCAAAACTCCGAACAGGTTGACCTGCATAATTTTCTGCCAGCCCGGATGTGATTGATCCAGGATCTTGCCTGTGTTGAAAATGCCGGCATTATTGAAAAGCATGTCCACGCGGCCGAATTGCTTGAAAATGTCTTCAGCAAATTGGTTCATTGCGTGTGGATCAGAAACATCTAGCTGATGACAAACGCAATCAGACTTAAACTTCTCGCCTAGAATTTCTAAAGCAACGATATCCAGGTCGGCCAAAGCAAGTCGATAGCCGCGGCGCATCGCTTCGTCCGCCAGTGCTGCGCCGATGCCTCCTGCCGCGCCTGTTATGACCACAACTTTCTTATTTTTGCTTGTCATAACAGGATCCGATCAGTCAGGTTGAGTTTTTCGCACAACGATATTGCACGGTAATATCCGAAAAGCAACGCTTGAGAGCATTTGGAATAATAGAATGCGTAAAAAAATGACATCTAAAATACGAAAAATGTTTACAGGAGCGGGGGGTTGTGCCACTAATAACGCAATATCAGCAAGGAGATGATGTGATGTCGAGTGCAGCTATAGCAGTAGATGATGCGATAAATTTGAATGGGCGCAAAGGCTTGGCCGATCTCGGAGATGCGCTGAAGATCATTGCTGCGAATAGTGAGAAGACTCGGGAGGATCGCCGTGTCGCCGATGAGAGCATAGAAGCCTTGAAAAAAACAGGCTTGATGCGCGCATTCCTGCCAGTCAAGCTTGGTGGGCTAGAGCTTTCGCCGCAGGAGTTTTTTGCTGCCCATATTCGCATTGCGGAAGCTGATATGAGCACCGCGTGGGCAGGCGGCATCATCGCCGTTCATCCCTTCCAGATTGCCCTTATGGATGAGCAGGCGCAAATCGACGTGTTTGGTGAAAACCCGGACACATGTGTTTCGAGTTCTTACAACCCGGTTGGAGGAAAAACGGAGCAAGTTGATGGGGGAGTCATGCTTTCGGGACGCTGGGGCTGGAGTTCGGGTTCGGATCATTGCACATGGGCGCTTCTCGGTGCGATCGTGCCAGGAGAAGGTTATCGCACATTTTTGGTGCCGCGCAGCGACTATGAAATTGAAGACACGTGGTTCAGCATGGGTTTGCAGGGTACGGGTTCCAATGACGTCGTAATTGATAAGCCAGTATTTGTTCCCGATTATCGGACGCACAAGCAGATTGATGGTTTTAACGGTACGCACAGCCAGGAAAGCCCGCTATTCAATATTCCTTGGGCCCAGATATTCATTCGCGTTGTTTCATCGGCTGCGATCGGCGCAATGAAAAAGGCAATCAAGATTTTTGTGGAGAAGGCTGCCAAAAGCAGCACGGATCCAACCAAGCTGCAGGGTGATCCTGACATAACGAGGCGTCTCGCGGAGGTCCGGAACCTTATAAGTGAAGCCGAGGCGGTGATGTTCGCCAATTTTGATTCCATGATGGACACTGTCGTCAGCGGCGGCACAGTCGCAATTGAGGACCGGGTGCTGTACCGCTATCAGGCCAGTATCGTGATCGAGAAAATGATTAAGGCGATCGATCTCCTGTTCGATGTTGCCGGAGGACGCAGCGTATTTATTGGATCGCCCATTCAACAGCTTTGGCACGATATTCATATTGCCCGGGCGCATGTAGCCAATAGTCCAACCGCATTCGCACGCAATCTCGGCGCGACGACGCTCGGCGCTGCAAATACCGACAAGTTTATCTAGGCATAAGGCGGATCGCGACAGTATTCCACCATCCTACTGTTGCATAAAAGCCTCTTAGAATCCGCAGAAGATGATTTAATAGCTATTCAAATGTAACTATGCGTAAATTATATTGACATTCATTACGATAAAGCAGATTGCTTCCGTTAAGGGGCTATAAAACCCGCTTGATCAAAAATGCTGGGGAGAGCAAAATGTCTACAATCACCCGTATTAAATTTTCCGTTCTATTTGCAGGGACGTGCTTGGCTTCCTTGTCAGCGCCTGCAATAGCGCAGTCGGAGGAAGCAAGTGCATCTGATGATAATGTTATTATCGTCACTGCCAACAAGCGCAGCGAGAATCTTCAGGACGTACCAGTTGCAATCACGGCAATAGGCGAAGAGCAGCTTCGCTTGACGGGTTTTTCGGATGTTCGTGACCTCAGCGGTCTGGCTCCTAATCTTACAGTCAACCCTGGGACAGTCAATCCAATGTCGACCGTCGTAGGTATCCGTGGCATCAGTGCTGGCGGTGATGAATCCCTGACGCTCGATCAGTCCATAGCGCTATATGTTGACGGGATCTATCTCGGACGGAGCGCTGCGTCGGTTGTTTTCTCCAAGGATGTCGAAGCTGTTGAAGTTTTGCGCGGTCCCCAAGGAACATTATTTGGTCGCAATTCAACCGGTGGTGCAGTCAGCTTTCGTATGCGCCGTCCCACCGACGAGATGGGGTTGGACGTAGAACTGGGCTATGGCAATCAGGACTCTCGTGAAGCGCTTGTGCGCCTGAACAGTGGCAACATGGTGGATGACAATCTCCGCCTATCCTTGACCTATGCGCATTCTCAAAATGACGGTTATGTAGATAATCTTTTGACGCCCGGCGATAACCGAGATCCTGGCGCCAATAATGTTGACTCCTTTCGCGTAGCTTTTGAGGCAGATATTGGCGAAACCGGTTCTATCTACTATTCTTTCGATTATTCCGACTTTGTAACGAACGCTGCGGCTTTCCAAACCACAATTGCGAACCCTACAGTTACCGGCTTTCTGGCCAATGCCAGGACAACCCCCGGCTGTAACCTCAACATTGTTGCGACGCGGCAAGATGCGCTCTGTCTTGACGATGATCTGCCAAATGAAAATGAAATTTATGGCCATGTATTCAAGATGGAAAATGATTTCGGCGGCGTAACAGTTCGCAGCACGACCGGCTATCGCAGCTGGCGCAGCAAGCAGCCATTTACCGATCTTGATGGTTTTGGTGCAATAACAGCTCCAGCCTTCAGTAACGCAACATTATTCAACGGGATTACCCCATCTGCCTTGCTTATTCCCTTCACAGGCAGTGCAGGTGCGGCGGCTTTTGTATCCGGTTTGCCGGTTCCCAGCACAACCACATCACTTTTTGCGACGGGCAACACCCGCAAGCAGGATCAGTTCAGTCAGGAAGTGGAAGTCTTGTCGAATGGAAATGGCCCTTTCAACTGGGTTTTAGGCGCCTTTTATTTCTATGAAAAAAGCAACGAGGATAATATTCAAGTTGCTGGGTTCCCATTGGATGTGGATCAAATATTGCGGTTCAATCCAAATTTCGGAGCTGCGGGACCATTGCTCGCTAATGGCTTGGCGCCTGGCACGAGATATCGCGTGATTGAAAATATTTCGAACGTAACCTATCAAACCTCAGGCGAATCTATCGCTCTTTACGGGCAGGGCGAATATCGCTTCGGAGAGAATGAAGACATCGGTATCACTTTGGGTTTGCGGTATACCTGGGACGAAAAGAAGATCAATCAGAGCGCGCCGTTCACCAACGTTGCAACTGCCAATTTCAGCGAACCGACCGGTCATTTGACATTGGACTACCGGGTCTCGGACGGCGTAAACGTCTATGCCAAGGCAGCGCGTGGCTATCGTTCGGGCGGGTTCAATGTTCGGACCCAACAGGCTCCGTTTAATCCCGAGATCCTATGGTCTTATGAAGCTGGGTTGAAAACCCAGTTCTGGGACAACCGGGTCCGTTTCAATCTGGCGGGATTTTATGCGGAATATTCGGATCAGCAGATTAGCCAGCCGGTATCCAACCCTGGCGGAGGTGGTTTCGGTGTGCTTACGGTAAACGCCGGCAAGACTCAGTATAAAGGTATCGAAGCCGAGCTGGCGGTGGAACCGATTGATGGTTTGCAGTTCAGTGGTTCATTTGGCTATGTAGACCGGAAGATCAAACAATTTCCACTTACCCAGGCGAACGGCACTGTAATTGACATTGCAGATCAGGTGCTCTCGAAGACCAATCTGCCGTCGACTACTGCTAGCGGCGCGGCTCAATACCGACATTATTTCGCAAATGATATGTTCTTGCTGACCCGCGTCGCGGCTACTTATGAGGGCAGTCGTTTCTTTTTTACCACGCCGCAGACGTCACCCTTTGCAAGGGATCTTGAGGGTCGCGCAAGGACCTTGGTTGATGCCCAAATGCGTCTCGGAGACATTCCCCTCTTCGGACAGAGCAAGGGTTTCGTCCAAGTCTGGGGAAAGAATATATTCAACAAGGAATATGAAACGCGTGCCATTGATTTTGGTGCCCTGGGTTACGGCGGATTCTACTACGGACGTCCCGCGACCTACGGCGTGACTGCGGGATTCAGCTTCTAACCAAGAAGTGTTCCCAAAAACAAAAAGGCCCGGTTGTCTGCAACCGGGCCTTTTTGTTTTTCCAGTATTGTATCGGTTAAACAATTTCAAACAATCCAGCTGCGCCGATCCCACCCGCTACGCACATAGACACGACAACATATTTTGCGCCGCGCCTCTTGCCTTCGATTAGAGCATGGCCGGTAAGACGACTGCCCGTCATGCCAAACGGATGGCCAATTGCGATGGCACCGCCATTGACGTTCAGCTTGGCCGGGTCGATGTCCAGCTTGCGCTGGCAGTAAATGGCCTGGCTAGCAAAAGCTTCGTTGATTTCGAAAAGGTCAATATCCGATATTTTAAGGCCAGCCTTTTCCAGCAACTTGGGAATAGCGAATACCGGCCCAATACCCATTTCATCAGGCGCACATCCTGCGACCTGAAAACCTCGATACAGCCCCAGGATATTCTGCCCTTCGTTACGAGCGGTAGCTGCGTCCATAACGAGTTGCATCGATGCGCCATCGGACAATTGGCTGGCATTGCCGGCTGTTATGAATTGGCCCGGTTTGACAAATTCACCATCTTTCCAGACCGGGTTCAGTCCCGCCAGCTTTTCTGCGGTCGTGCCCGCGCGGACGCCTTCGTCCGTAGCAACTGTCAGCTTCTCAGTGCCTGCTTTGCTGCCATTCTTTTCGTAGAGCTGCTTTTCCACAGCCATGGGAGCAATTTCATCCTTGAATCGGCCCTGCTCAATGGCTTCTGCCGCACGTCGCTGACTCTCCGCCGCAAAAGCATCCTGATCGACGCGACTTACACCATAGCGTTCAGCCACTATCTCGGCCGTTTCGATCATCTGGATATAGGCATCCGGTTGTTTGGCTTTGACGCTCTCGTTCTGATAGCGGGGGGTGTTCTTGTGAATGGTGAGCGAGATATTTTCCACGCCGCCAGCGAGCAGAACATCATGGTCTCCCGCCATGATCGAACGCGCCGCCAGTGCGATGGCGTTGAGCCCCGACGAACATTTGCGGTCCAATACAAAACCGGGAATGTCCGGACTCAATCCCGCAGCGTGGACGGTAAGACGACCAAGATTATAGCCTTGTGTCAGCCATTGATTGCCACAACCGAGGAACAGGTCTTCTATGCGCTTCGGGTCGATACCGCTGCGTTCGATAACGGCATTGGCAACATGACCCGACATGGCCGGAGCCTCGGTCATATTGAACGCCCCGCGGTAGGCCTTGCCTACCGGTGTTCGGGCCGTTGCGACGATTGCTGCTTCTTTCATTTTCTGCTCCTTGAATATTCCTGGTCTTTAGCCGCGTCTCTCAGCGGATAGTCGGTGTAACCCTTGGATTCGCCAGTATAGATGTGTTCCCGATCTACGCGCGCGAGCTCTGCTTCTTCTCGGAAGCGCTCGACCAAATCCGGATTGCTGATAAAATAACGGCCAAAAGAAACTGCCTGCGCTTGGCCGCGGGATAATATTTCGGCAGCTTTATCGGGCTTCAAATTGCCATTGGTGATCACCGTGCCAGCATAATTCTCATCCACGAAATCGAGCATACCGGCGATATCGACCAAATGCACATAAGCGAGGTCAAGTTTGGCAGCGGAACGCAGAAGCGGACCGAATGTTGCCTTGGGATCATCATCCTGCATGTCGTTATACGGGTTGAACGGCGATATACGAAAGCCGACCCGGTCACTGCCGATTGCGCCGCTCATTGCTTCCAATATTTCCAACGGGAAGCGGATGCGGTTTTCCACTGGGCCACCGTATTTATCGGTGCGTTGATTGCTATTGGGGTTAAGAAATTGGTTAGGCAGATAGCCACTGGCACAATGAAGCTCTACGCCATCCATTCCGGCTTCCAATGCATTGCGCGCTGCCTGAGCATATTCCTCCACGACATCAGAGACTTCATCAGTTGTCAGTGCGCGAGGCATTGCTGTCGCAACGGGAACGCCATCCGGCCCGGGAACTTTGTCGGCACAGGCAATGGCGGAGGGGGCAATAACCTCTGATGCGTCTTGCTTGTTGGCTGTCACGCAGACTCTGCCGCAGTGCATAAGCTGCATGACAATCTTCCCGCCTTCGGCGTGAACAGCATCCGAAACTTTGCGCCATCCTGCAATCTGGTCGTCTGACCAAATGCCGGGGGTGCGCCAATATCCTTTGCCAGCAGGGCTTGGCTGTGTACCTTCGGTAATTATAAGGCCAGCAGAAGCGCGTTGGCGGTAATATTCGACCATCGCGTCAGTCGGGACATCTCCGGGTCCTGCGCGGTCGCGTGTCATGGGGGCCATCACAATGGCATTGGATAGCTCAAGAGCGCCGAGCTTTACAGGTTGAAATAATATGTCATTCATACGAAAAATATCCTTAAAGTCGTATATTGACCAATGTTTGCGTTATACTCTATGTAAAAAAATACGCAATTCAAGAAAGGATTGGTATGAACTACGATTTTGACGGGAAAGTTGCTCTCATTACCGGTGCGGGAAGCGGAATTGGACGGGCGACGGCTTTTGCTTTCGGTCAGTCAGGGGCCTCCGTAGTTGTTAGCGATGTCAATGTGCAGGGCGGTGACGAAACCGTTGATCTGATCAAGCAAGCTGGCGGCAACGCCATTTTTGTAAAGTGCGACGTCTCGGACGCCGGCGCAGTGAATGCCCTGGTCGCACAGGCCATCAAAGTCTATGGTCAGCTGGATTACGGTCACAACAACGCAGGGATTACGAATATCCAGGCGGACGAATGGAAAGAAGATGTCTGGGATCGTGCTCTCAGCATAAACCTGACCGGGGTGATGCATTGCATGCGTGCCGAAGCCGGTGCCATGCTGCAAAGCGGCGGCGGCGCGATTGTGAACACCTCCTCCATCAACGGGCTTACAGGCAATCCTTCGCAGCCCGCCTATGTGGCGACCAAACATGGTGTCGTTGGATTGACCCGCCACGGCGCGCTAAAATGGGCGAAACAGAATATTCGTGTGAATTGTGTCTGTCCGGGCGTGATTGAAACAGCAATGACCGAAGCGGTCGCCAGCAATCCTCAATATCGGGCCGCGATGGAGAATATGACACCGCTTGGCCGGATGGGGCAGCCGGAAGAGATCGCCAGCGCCGTTTTGTGGCTTTGCAGCGATCAAGCCAGTTTTGTGACAGGCCATCCTCTGGTTATTGACGGCGGTGCTACGGTCGCCTGATTAAGTGGCTCAGATGCGCAGTTCCGTCTTCACAACCTTTCCTGCTGCATTTTGGGGGAGGCGTTCGACAAAGCTGACGACACGCGGCACTTTGTAATTTGCCATGTTGTCGCGTGCCCAGCTGATCAGGTCGCTATCGGTCAGCGTCACGCCGGGCCGGAGCACCACAAAGGCTTTGCCGACCTCTCCCATCCGGTTGTCTGGAACGCCGATAACGGCGACCATTTCGATCGCGGGATGATTGGCCAACAGCTTTTCGACTTCGGCGGGATAACAGTTGAAACCGCCTGAGATATACATGTCTTTTTTACGGTCTGTGATGCGAACATAACCGTTTTCATCCATCGTGCCGACATCACCGGTGTGCAGCCAGCCATCGGGATCAATCGCTTCTGCAGTAGCTTCCGGATCATCCAGATAACCCAGCATGACGCCGTAACCGCGGACATGGATTTCACCGGTTTCCCCGCGCGGAGCCTCCTTGCCTTCTTCATCTGCAATGCGGACCTCCATGCCGGGTATGGCCTTGCCGCAGCTGTTGGCGATTAATTCGGGGGAGTCGCCAGGAACACAGGAAGTGATATTCGTACATTCGGTCATGCCATAAGCGGTCAGCACACGTTCAAACCCCAATTCGTCATGCATCCGGCGGATCAGGGACGGTGGGACAGTAGCTGCTCCCGTCATCGCGGAATGCAGAGAACTGTAATCAAAGCTGCGTCCTGCCAATTCAGCCAGAAGCGCCTGAAATATGGTAGGCGGCCCGGGAATGAAGGCGATGCGATCCTGCTCGATATGGGTAATTACCTTTTTGACATCGAAAACAGCCATCGGCACAACAAGGGCACCGACCAGAAGCGCGGCGACAAATCCGGCCTTGAAACCGAAGCTGTGAAAGAAGGGATTGATGATAAGATAAGGATCGCCTTCGCGCAAATCGACCAGCTGCGTCCAGTTTGCGAACATCGGGATGATGCGGTCGTGGGTCGTCAATACGCCCTTGGGAATACCGGTGGTTCCAGACGTGAACATGATGTCACTGACATCGCTCGCATTTAAGGCGTTCAGTGCTTGATCGACGGCTTCGTCATCATAGCTGCCGGTCGCAATAAAATCTGCCCAGCCACTGTCGAAGCATATTGTCATCGAAAGCGAGGGCAAATCCTCCCCGGCGATCATTTCGGGATAGTTGGTACCCAGAAAATCCTTTACGGTAAACAGCGCTTTGGCCGATGTGCGGCGGATTATATCGGACGCCTCTTGCCCTTTAAGCCGCGTATTGAGCGGCACGATCGCTGCCCCGGTCAGCTGGCCTGCAATGGCGGCAACAATCCATTCTCGCCGGTTCGGCGCCCAGATTGCTAAGCGGTCTCCATGAGAGATCCCGGCTTTCAGCATAGCGGAAGCAGCGCGGCTTATATGGGCCCAGAGCTGCTGATAGCTCCATGTTTCTCCATGCTCGAGAATGGCAGGCATCGCACCAAAGACTTCTGCACCTCGCTTGGCAAGATGGGGAATGGTCGGCGGCAAATCTTTTGGGCCGTCGATCAACTTAAGCAGCTTTCATGTTGTCTGGGCCAAAAAATGCACGCATCTCGATTACTTTCCCGTGTTCATCAAATTTGAATATATCGATCACCTCGATACCAGTAAGTTTGCCGTCGAGTTCCAGTTCGACGACGAACGGAAATGCGGCATAATCGCCGGCGCAGCGTATAGAGCCCTCCAGGCGCAATTGCGCGCCCATGGAAACGCCGGCCTGCATGAAAGTTCTGATTGCTTCTTTGCCACGCAACAAGGGCGTTCCCACCGGATCTTCGGCCGTAGCGTCATCAGCAAAAATGGAGACTATACCCTCGAGGTCGCCTTTGTTGTAGGAGGCAATATAAGTGTCCACGACCTTTATTTTGTCGGCGGCGGTAACGGTCTTCATATATCCTCCGGGTAATAGCGGCTGATCGTATCAATGATGCAGGCAGGTTTTTCACTGCCTTCAATCTCGATCGTGACGCGGACAACCTGCTGGATACCGCCCTTGATTTCCTCGACCGCGACAATCTCGCCAATTGCGCGAATGCGGCTGCCGACGGTCACAGGTGCCAAAAAGCGAAGTCGGTCCGCACCGACATTGACAGCGTGACTGAACCCGCGCACCTCGACAAGTTCAGGCAAAAAGACATTGACCAGGCTCATCGTCAGATAGCCGTGCGCGATGGTAGTGCCGAACGGTCCGTCCCTGGCCTTTTCCACATCCACATGAATCCACTGGTGATCGCCGGTTACATCGGCAAAGCCGTTGACCCGTTCCTGATCAATCCTCAGCCAGTTGCTGGGACCGAACATGGTCCCTTCCTGGCCGATCAGATCTCGGGGGCTTTCGTAAATCTTGACCATTGGCTGCTCCTTAAGCCCGCTGGCTGGACACCGATAAAATCTCGCCGGTCATGTAGCTGGAGAGATCGGATGCGAGGAACATCATGACGTTTGCCACTTCCCACACTTCTGCCGGGCGGCCAAAAGCCTCTTTGGCTGAGAGTTCTGCCAATAATTCATCGGTCGTCACCTTGGCGAGAAAAGCGTGCATGGCGATGCTTGGTGCGACGGCATTGATCCGGACGCCAAATTCGGCCGCTTCTACGGCGGAGCAACGGGTGAATGCCATTACGCCGGCTTTTGCAGCAGCATAATGCGCCTGTCCCTTCTGTGCGCGCCAGCCTAGAACAGAGGCGTTGTTGACGATTGCCCCGGATTTCCGTTCCTGCATGTGCGGCAGAAAGGCGCGGGTCATTCGAAATACGCTGGTCATCGTCACATCGACAACGCGGTGCCATTGCTCGTCTGTCATATCGACGACCGGTGCTTCTCCGCCAAGGCCCGCATTGTTGATGAGGACATCTACATGACCGAGCTCGCGGATGGCAGCATTGCGCAATCCATCCACATGGTCCTGATTGGTCACATCACAAACGCATGTGAAGGGGCGCTCCCCGACCTCATCTGCAATGCGGTCAGCCGCTTCGCCGAGACGGCGCTCATGAAAATCGCTGATCAGAACCTTGGCGCCTTCCTCGGCGGCACGCTTGGCCGCAGAAAAGCCGATTCCTGTTCCCGCAGCAGCGGTGACGACGACCGTCTTATCCTTCAGCAAATTTCTTGGTTCGGGATATGCGGGAATGCTCATGTGTCACCTCTTGGTTCCCGCGGCATGCCAAGGGCGCGTTCAGCAATCATATTGCGCTGGATCTGGTTGGTTCCGCCATAAATAGTATCTGAACGTGAAAACAGGAACAGATTGGGAAGCATCCCCCATTCATAGGCCGGATTGTCAGTCACCTCGGCCGCTTGCCCGAGGACATCCATGCCAAGTTCACCAAGCGACCGACGCCAGCTTGCCCACTGGATCTTATAGGTAAGCGCCGCGCCATCAACTTTCGAATGATCGCTATTGGAGAGCATCCGAAGAGCACCATAGCGCATCAGTTGCAGACCGATTTCGGCCTTGGCGATCCGCTGCCGGATGAGGGGGTCATTGGCGCTGCCATTGGCTTTTGCCGCAGCAATGATCGCGTCGAGTTCGTTGCGGAACCCCATTTGCTGACCCAGGGTGGACACACCGCGTTCAAAGGCCAGCAGTCCCATGGCAATTTTCCAGCCTTCGCCAGGCGCACCAATCAAACTGTCTTCCGGGCAAGTCGCGTCTGTGAAGAATGTTTCGTTGAATTCGGCATCGCCGTTGATCTGCTGAATCCCGCGAATTTCAATACCGGGCTGGTCGATCGGCATCATCAGGAACGTCAGTCCCCTTGGTCCTTTGGTGCCTTCTTCGCTCCGCGCAATCACGAAAATCCAGTCAGAAATATGGGCCAGGCTAGTCCATATTTTCTGTCCATTCACGACCCATTTGCCGTTTTCCAGTTGTGCTTTGGTCCGAACGCTGGCGAGATCTGAGCCTGCATTGGGTTCTGAAAAGCCCTGACAGAAAATTGTACTTCCCGCCGCGATATCAGGCAGGAATTGCTGCTTCTGTTCGTCGGTCCCGAATGTCAATATCGTCGGTCCGGCCAGCTCGATGCCGATATGATTCACTCGCCCCGGCACGCCCGCACGGGCATATTCCTCAGCGAAAATAACCTGCTCGGCAAGGCTGGCGCCGCGGCCACCCCATTTTTCGGGCCAACCGATACAAGACCATTTGTGGGCCGCAAGCTGTTGCTCCCATTCCTTGCGCCGTTCTGCTTTTTCGGTGAGCGTCGTAATGCCTTTAATGTCGGAAAATTCTCCGGCCATCTGCGCATTCAGCCAGTCGGCACATTCCGCGCGAAAATCTTCTTCTGCTTTCGAGAAACCCAGTCTCATGCGGCTTCTCCCAATATCATGGTCGCAATTTGTTCGTTATGCCAGACGCTGTTCTGCAATAAGGTCTGGATCGATCGCGCCCGTTTGAAAAACAGATGCGCATCATGCTCCCAGGTAAAACCGATGCCGCCATGCAACTGGATCATGTCACCTGCGCATTTGAAATAGCTGTCGGCACAGAAGCTTTTTGCGGCATGAAGTGCCATCATCGCGTCATCCGAACCTTCATCGGCAGCACAGGCCGCCCAATAGACTGCAGATCTTGCCTGTTCGATCTCGATCATCATATCGGCTGCGCGGTGCTTGTAAGCCTGAAAGCTGCCAATCGCCCGTCCGAACTGGACGCGTTCCTTTGAATAGGCGACGGTGCGATCAAGGCAGGCCTGAGCGCCACCGAGAGCTTCCGCAGCAAGACATATCCAGCCACCAGACTTGCCGGCTGCCAAGGCGGCATCGCTATCGGCCAACGGGTCTGCATCGACATTATCAAGGGTCAAAGTCGCGAGCGGCCGCGTTTGGTCCATGGTGGTTGGAGTTTCCACCGTAAGTCCCCTGGCGCTCCCATCAACGATCCAGGCATTTTTGCCATCGGACACTATAAACATATCCGCGATGTTCCCGTGCGGGACGAATTTGATGGCCCCTGAAAGAATATTGCCTTTGGCAATCAGTTCAGCATTGCCGCTGGCAGTCGCGACAATCTCACCTGTTGCCAATCTGGGTAGCCAAGCGGATTTCTGTTCATCGCTGCCACCCGCCGCGATGGCTTGACCGACCATGGTCTGACCAAGAAGGGGTATGGCGGCAACCTGCGCTCCAGCTGCCTCTGCGACATTGGCAAATTCGACCATACCAAGGCCTGAGCCGCCAAATTCTTCAGATATCAGAAGACCGCTCAGGCCCAGCTCCTGGCAGAATGACCGCCACGTGTCACGATCGAAGCCATCGACCTTCATTGCCTCGCGGGTGCGCTTGCTTGTCGCCGTTTCGGTGAAAAACTGCCGGGCGGTCTCGGCAATCATCGCCTGTTCGTCGGTAAATGCGAAATCCATCAGGCGGTGCCCCACACTTTTCTAGGAGGGTTGCGCTCTTTCATCAATCCAGAGACGGCTTCGCCGACGTCAGCTGGATTCCATTTGCCACCGGCATCGACCACCGGTCCTTCTCGCCAGCCATCTTCCAGCATGATTTTGCCGCCTTCGAGTTCGAAGATACAGCCGGTTACGTCTTTTGACTGAGCCGAACCCAGCCAGACGACTGTTGGCGCGATGTTGGCGGGATCCATAACGTCAAAAGCTTCACCTTCGGTCGCCATCTTGTCCGCAAAAGCCTGTTCGGTCATGCGGGTCCGTGCGGAAGGTGCAAGCGCATTGGCGGTGATGCCATAGCGCCCAAGCTCCGCCGCCTGAACCAGTGTAAGCGATGCGATGCCGCCTTTCGCTGTCGAATAGGCTGCTTGGGCTATCGAGCCTTGAAGGCCCGCGCCGGATGTTGTGTTTATGATCCGGGCATCAATTTCATGACCTTCCTTGGACCGGGCGCGCCAATAATCCACGGCATGCCGTGCGATACAAAAATGGCCGCGCAAATGCACATGCATCGTTGCATCCCATTCGTCGAGAGTTGCGGACACAAACATCCGGTCGCGGACAATCCCGGCATTATTGACTACGACATGAAGATCACCAAAGGCTTCGACGGCGGCATCCACAATCCGTTTGCCTGCATCCCAGTCGGTCACATCGTCATAATTGGCGAAAGCGCTGCCGCCCGCCGCCTTGATCTCTTCAACCACGGCGTCCGCCGCACTGGTATCGCGTCCTTCGCCGCCCAGGGAAGTGCCAATATCGTTGACCACAACATTTGCGCCTTCTGCGGCAAAAGCGAGCGCATAAGCCTTGCCAAGCCCGCCGGCTGCACCAGTTATAATGACCGTCCGTCCGTCACAAATTCCCATCAGAGCCTCTCGATAATTGTTACATTGGCTTGGCCGCCGCCTTCGCACATGGTTTGCAGACCATATCTGCCGCCCGTGCGTTCAAGTGCATTGATCATGGTAGTCATCAACCGGGCGCCGGTTGCACCGAGCGGATGACCAAGCGCAATGCCGCCGCCGTGTATGTTGACCTTCTCGTGCGGAATGCCGAGCTCCTTCATCCATGCCATCGGCACGCTGGCAAAGGCTTCATTGCACTCGAACAGATCGATATCGTCAACGGTCATGCCTGCTTTTTCCAGCGCATATCTGGTTGCCGGAATAGGAGCTGTTAGCATCCAGACCGGATCATCAGCGCGGACGGAGATATGGTGGATGCGGGCACGCGGTTTGAGGCCATGATCCTTTACAGCCTGTTCAGAAGCAACCAATATGGATGCTGCACCATCGCAATTCTGGCTGGAGACGCCTGCTGTCACGCGCCCGCCTTCCTGAATGACCTTCAATCCAGCCAGGCCTTCCAGCGTCGTGGCCGGACGGATAGTTTCATCATGCTCCAGACCGTTTAAGGGAGCGATTTCATTCTTGAACCAGCCATTATCGGTTGCGGCTTGCGCCCGCTGATGGGAGGCAAGGGCAAATTCCTCCATCTGCTCGCGGCTGATTTCCCATTTGTCAGCGATCATCTCGGCGCTGTTTATCTGGTTGAGCAGACCATCACCGTAGCGTGCGACCCAACCGGGCGACGTGTTGAACGGATTGTCGAAACCATAAGGCTGGCCCGCATACATGGCGGCGCTGATCGGAATCGCATTCATTGCCTGTGATCCCCCGGCGACAACCAGATCCTGCGTTCCGGACATCACGCCCTGTGCAGCGAAATGCAAAGCTTGCTGCGATGACCCGCACTGGCGGTCCACGGTTGTTCCGGGAACATGCTGCGGCAGGCCTGCAACCAGCCAGACAGACCGGCCAATATCGCCCGCTTGCGGACCAATCGTATCGCAGCAACCCCAGACGACATCGTCGACCGCGCCGGCATCAAAGTCGGTGCGCTGCGTCAACGCCTTGATCGGATGGGCACCCAGATCCGCGGGATGAACCCCTGCCAGCGATCCCTTCTTGCGGCCAATCGGCGTGCGTACTGCGTCAATAATATAGGCTTCAGCCATCAGTTTTCCTTATGCAAATGTGTGTGCCGGACCGATGTCCAGCGATCCACCGATCACGGCATCATCAACTCGTTTCATGTGAAATGCCCGGTGGCCCCAGGCACCGATCAGTGCCCAGCTGCGCTTCATCCAGAAATGAAGGTCGACCTCGTAAGTATAGCCCATGGCGCCATGAATCTGGATCGCAGTTTCCGCCATCTGGAGGGCAGCGTCACCGGCTGCCAGCTTGGCGTGGCTGACATGAACTGACGCTCTGTCGATGCTATCGTCCATCGCCTGCGCCGCGCGCCAGACAACCGGCTTGGCAAATTCCAGCGCGACCGTCGCGGTGGCCAGATGGTGCTTTACGGCCTGGAATGCTCCGATAGGCTGACCGAACTGATGGCGCATCTTTGCATATTCCACGGCCTGTTCAAGCATGGCGTCTGCGATGCCGACGAGCTGTGCAGCAGACATGAGCGCGCCCAGATCGAGCAGATGCGGATCGTCGGTTGCATTTTCGGGTGCAGCGGCAAGCTTGCGCAGCGGGTCCACGCTTTGCAACGAAGCGCCATCGCCATCGGCCACCCAGCCATTGATCTTGTGAGCGAGTGGAACCGTCTTTTCGCCCGATGCAATTGCAGACATATCCGCCGTATCGCCTTTTGCCGCCAACCAGGGGACGGCAACAAAAGCGGTGTCGACCAGCGGCTCGGCCAGACAAGCACGACCACATTCGGCTGCAATCAACGCGGCGTCCAGCAGTTTGAGACCGAGGCCGCCTTGATCTTCCGGCACCAGCAAACCGGGCAGGCCCATTTCTACCAGCCCCTGCCAGATAGCGGGATCGCGATTGCTCCCTTCGTCGAGGCGGCGAAGCACCTCGGGACCATGGGTTCCCGCGAGATAGTCTTTCACGCCTTCTGCGAGCGTCAACTGATCGTCTGACAATAGAAATTCCATCAACCGGCTCCCTGCCTTGGCAGCCCGAGAAAGCGTTCCGCGATGATATTGCGCTGGATCTCGTTGGAGCCGGCGTAGATCGGCCCGGACAATGAGAAGATATATCCATCCAGCCACTGATTGACCGAACCGTCGGCAAACTTCGCGAGTTCCGCCGCTGCGCCCATCAGCTGCATGGCCGACCGGTTCATCGACCGGTCGAGCTCTGACCAGAATATCTTGTTGAGGCTGGCTTCTGCGCCGATTTTTCCGCCCGCCAATATTTTTGCAGCAACCGAATAGGTGTTATAGGCATAGGCCTGCGCCCCCATCCAGGCCTGCGTCACCGCCTCGCGAGTGGCTGGTGAGGCATTGCCTTCATTGGCGCGATAGAGATCAACCAAACGCTTGGCCGTCGCCTGAAAACGTCCCGGAGAGCGCAGCATCAATCCGCGTTCGAAACCGGCGGTTGCCATCGCGACGTTCCAGCCTTCACCTTCGCTCGCCAGCATATTTTCTGCGGGAACACGCACTTCGTCAAAGAACAGCTCGGCGAATCCGGGCTCGCCGTGCAATTGCCGGATCGGGCGGCGGGTGATGCCGGGGCTGTTGAGATCGAACAGAATGAAGCTCAGGCCCTTGTGGCGTTTGCTGCCTTCTTCTGTCCGGAACAGCCCGAAGCCCCAATCCGCGAAACTCGCGCGGCTCGACCATGTTTTCTGGCCACTGATGACAAAGTGATCGCCATCGCGCACCGCCTTGGTCGTGATCGCGGCCATGTCACTGCCTGCGCCCGGTTCCGACCACGCCTGCGCCCACATGACTTCGCCTTTGGCCATCGGTGTGAGGAAGCGCGCTTTCTGTTCGTCCGTGCCATATTCCATGACTGTGGGGCCGAGCAGGAAGATACCATTTTGATTGGCGCGCAATGGCGCTCCTGCCGACCAATATTCCTCCTCGAAGATCAACCACTGGATCAGGTCCAACCCACGCCCGCCATATTGTTCCGGCCAAGTGACCATGCCCCAGTTGCCGCTGGCCAGCTTGCGTTCCCACTCGACATGCTGGTGAAATCCCTCTTCGCCTTCGAGCGTCAGAAGTGGTTTCTCCGGCATATTTTTGGCCAGCCATTCGCGTATTTCGGCGCGGAAAGCCTTTTGCTCAGAAGTATAGTTCAGATCCATCAGAATTTCGCCGCCCTGCCGGTTTCGACAAATTCGTCGCGCGATTTCTGGCTATCCTCATGCATATACATTTCCAGCGTAAAGCCTTGCTCCCATCGATATCCGCGATCGACATCACGTGGCTCGAGCCCGTTTAAGGCTTCCTTGGCGATCACAAGCGCCTTGCGGGATTTTGCAGCGATTATTGCACAAAAAGCACGCGCTTGCGCTTCCAGTTCATCGCGCGGAACCACTTTCTCGACTGCACCAAGCCGATAGGCCTCTTCTGCCGGGATATTGCCGCCGGTAAAGAAGGCGGCTCGCACTTTGTGCAAAGGCAGCATCCGCGAGAGATGGCTGGCACCGCCCATGGCGCCGCGATCCACTTCCGGAAGCGAAAAATAGGCATCATCAGCCGCGATAATCGTATCGCTGGCACCGCAAATCCCGATGCCCCCGCCAATCACGAACTTGTGAACCGCAGATACGACCGGAATTTCGGCATCGCGAATGGCTTTGAAGGTCAGATAATTGCCGCGGTTAAGGACGGTAATCCGCTCCGGATGGGCCTGCATCTCCTTGATGTCGACCCCGCCGCAAAATCCTCTGCCTTCCGCGCGGATCAGGATGCAGTTGACGTCCTCATTGCGGGCTGTGCTCGTGATGATGTCAGGCAAGGACATCCATGTGTGACTGTCGAAGGCATTCACTGGCGGAACGTCGAAAACAATCTCCGCAATCTTGTCCTTGATCTGGCATTCTATGCCCATCACGCAGCCCCTTTTTGAATGTTATCGTTGGTCAGTGCCGCGATCCTCTCGCGCGCTTCGGTTTCGATCGAATCCAGCAGTTCGGCGCAGCTGGGCAGGCTGTCCAGCCGCCCTCCGACCAAGCCGGTTGCCATAAGACCGTTCTTCTCGTCGCCTTCAACGACCGCGCGCTGGATCATCATCGGCGCAGCTGCAGCCATCATTGCCTGGGGAATCGTCATATCACTGCCCCTGGTCATGGCGCGCGCGGAATGCAGCATGTCGCCCCAGCTGGCGCCTGTCTGGCGTTTCATTTCCATGCCCGCCTCAATGGCCCGTTTCCACATGGCGAATTTGCCCGAACGCTCGATGCTCTTCAGCATCGGGTTGAGGATCATGCGTTGGGGAATGCCATCGATCTTGGTCGTAACCAGGATGTCGTTGGTAGTGGCGCTGGTATAGGCTGACTTCGGCCCAGCCGGTACCGGGCTGTCGCTGGTCATCATGAACCGCGTACCCATGGCGATGCCTGCCGCACCGTAAGCGAGTGCTGCGGCCAGTCCCCGTCCATCAGCAAAACCGCCCGCTGCAATTACCGGCACATTGACCGCGTCAAGTACCTGGGGCAGCAGCACGGTTGTCGGAACAGAACCGGTGTGACCACCGCCTTCGCCGCCCTGAATTGTGATCGCCTGACAGCCCAGAGCAACCATCTTCTCGGCATGTTTCTGCGCACCAACCGTTGGCATGCAGATAATTCCGGCCTCGCGGAATTTACTGATCATCTCGGCATCGGGGCCACGGCCGAAGCTGACCGCCCGGACGCGGTCCTTGTTGGCGAGAATGACTTCGACTATTTCTTTTGCACCGGGCTGGAAGCTGTGGAAATTGACGCCGAAATTATGCGGTGTCATATCCTTGAGCCTGGCAATTTCCTTCGCCAGCTCTGCCGGTTTCATGACCGCTCCGGCGAGGAACCCAAAGGCTCCCGCATTACTGGAAGCTGCCACCAGCGGCGGCGTTGCAATCCAGCCCATAGCCGTCTGTACAACCGGCAAGCGGCAACCCAGCATTGCTGTAAGCGGTGTGGAAAGCGGATCAGTCATGGATCAGCTTTCACCGGCCTGCTTCTTGTTCTTCTCGGCCATTTTCTTGCCGTCAAATCCGGCAATATAGTCACCCTTTACCAACTGGTTCTGGGCATGAGCGAAATGGTGATAGCCAAAGGATGCGTCGATCCCGGCTTCTTTGCCGGCAAGCGTGTCCATATGGTTGCAAGCCTGTTTGGCAAGCTGCAAGGCCAGGCGCGGTTGTTCAACAATTCGCTGCGCGACTTTCAATACTTCATCAGCCAGCTGCGCGCGCGGGACCACACGGTTCAACATCCCCATCTGGTAAGCGCGCTCGGCGCTCATCCGTTCTCCCAGGAACAGGAATTCCTTGGCAATGCGAGTGTTGAGCTCAAATGTATGAGCGAAATATTCCAGCCCGGGAAAGCCCATCTGCAATACCGGATCCTGGAAAAACGCATCGTCCGACGCGATGATCAGATCGCAAACCCAGGCCAGCATAACGCCGCCCGCGATACAGCCCTTGTGAACCTGTGCGATGGTCGGCTTTGGAATTGCCCGCCAGCGCTTGCACATGCCCAGATAGACTTCCTGCTCGCGAATATAGGCTTTTTCCGCACCTGGCTTGTTGGCGTGATCATACCACATCAACCGTCGATCGAAACTGGAATGAAAATCGCGGCCAGGAGAGCCGATATCATGTCCGGCACTGAAATGCTTGGCATCGGATTTCAGTACGATGCATTTTACAGCATCATCATCGACGGCCCTTTTGAACGCGTCATCCAGCGCATAGGTCATCTGGCTGTTCTGGACATTGTGGAAATCGGGGCGATTCAGTGTGATCCACGCAATGCCATCCTTGGCTTCATAGAGGATCGGCTCGTCGGTTTCATATTCCGGCGTAACGTCCTCGAGTGGTACAAGATCGTCGCTCATGCTGCTGTCCTTATCGCTGGCGGATTGTCGCGGATCACATGGGCACGAATATTGTGGGGATCGAGGTTGTTGATTATCGCCAGTGCCTCGTTTCCTGGAAGAGCCGTTTCGCCTTCAACAGCGTCTATCAATTGAAAGCCCGTGGCTTCCTGGACTTCGTCAAATGTTACTCCGGGATGCACAGTGACGACGCGGACGGCATTGTCCGGTCCGCCAAAATCCATCACGCACAGGTTGGTGATCATTTTCTGCAAATCGACATGGGCATAATTGCCGCCAGCAACTCGTTTTGCAGGATTATATCCTGCGCTGGAGACCATATCGACTTCGCCCTCGACAAAGGTTCGTTTGCTGTGGAAGGGAATGAACATCGAGTTGGGGTGATAGATACTATTGCCGGGAAAACCGCGAACGCCGAGCATCTGTATTTTGGGTTGCCGGTGGGTTCCGCCGAGCCGCGACAGATTGGTCTGACCAAAGCGGTCAATCTGCGTGGGGGTCACCATCGCATGGCGGCGGCCCGTCCAGACGGCGCTATCGAAAAAGCGCGAAAAAGGCAGGTGCCCGGAGAATTTTGGTTTGTAGTCGCCGCGCGGTCCGATCGGCACAGGTTCCTCGACCAGAAATGCCTCGCCATCGCTCATCATCAGGCCTGGTGAATGGGTTAGCCGTGCTAGACTAACGCCAAGACGGGGGACGGGGCCGACGCCCGTGCCGATAATTTCGCGGTCGGTCCGAAAAGCTTCGGAGCAGGCAAATATGCAAAGCTCGGTTAGCGTAATATCAGTCATCAGTATGTCGCCAGCGGAATATTCATGACCGCTTCCTTTCCGCCAATTGAATTTAAATATTCTGCTTCGGTTGCGCCAACGAACTGGTCGGCCACCGCTTTCCAGTCACCGGGGTCTTTCGCAGCGCCTGCATAAGCCTTGAGCGCTTTCATGTCCGGACCATAGAGCGGCGGCATCGACGATGGATGAGCGCCGCATGGAGTTGCAGTCACACCAGTGACAAAGCATCGCTCGAAAATGTTCGCCTTGGCGTCCTCCGGGTAATGATCTTCCATCTTGTCGACCAGTTCCTCGCAGGAAACGTAGGTTTTGGCCGCTGCCTTTGCGAACCATTCGTCATAGTAGAAATCTGGGCCGAGGAGCTGGACATTACCCCGATGGTCACAGCGATTGACATGCAGCAAGGCTGCATCGAGTTTCAGCGCGGGCATCGCTATCAGCGTTTCGCCATCATCATAAGGCGACTGGACCGTCTTGAGATTGCCCAGTTCAGCCAGATCGGTTCCCAGGCCAACCCGCGTCGGAAGAAACGGAAGACCGAAAGATGCTGCTTTCAAGCCCCACTGGAACATGCCTTCGTCCAGTTCCAAAACTTCGATCTGTCCGCTTTCACGCGCCTTGCGGAACCATGGTTCCAGCGGAATGGCGTCCAGCGAGACAAAAGCAAAAATCAGTTTTTTAACCTTACCCGCAGCGCAAAGCATCCCTACATCTGCCCCGCCATAGGCCGCGATCGTGAGGTCTTTGAGGTCTGACCGCATAATTTCGCGGATCAGCGCCATCGGCTTCCTGCGAGGCCCCCAGCCGCCTATCCCCACCGTCATTCCGTCGCGTAGTTCGCCGACGATCTCAGCGGGTGTCATTCTTTTGTCTAATGTCATATTGTTTCCTGCTCGCTCGCGCTTGCCGCTTGCTTCTTCATTTCTTCCTGCCACGCCCAGACGTGACCCCATTGGCTGACTTCTTCATGGGCTGTAGGCTGCCAGTCTTCGGGATTGATCTGCATGCCGTCATAACCGAACTCCAGATCGAAGCCGCCGGGTGTCTGGACATAGAAGCTGACCATCTCGTCATTCATATGCTTGCCAATGGTCGCCGACACCGGACATCCTGCGGCGAGAACGCGATCATAGGCACGGCCCACCTCGTCCAGAGATTCAACTTCCAGCATGATATGGATACAGCGGGATGGTGGAACCGGCATCTCGCCGATGGCGATGCTATGGTGCCGACCATTGCTGGCGTGCATGAAGGCAAAATGCATGATCGGGCCGTCCGGGCCCGTGGGGCTTATTGCTGGAATGTCGGTATCCGCAAAACCGATCGCCTTGTAAAAGTCGTGGGATTTCCTGAAATCGGGGGCAGCGAAGACCGCGTGGCCCATACCCATGTCGCCGGTAACGAATTTCTTGATACCGAGCGGAGATAAAAACGGCTCGTCAGATACGCTGTCGCCATGATAGAATTCCAGCCCATTGCCAGCCGGATCATTCGTTGTCGCAAGGGCATCAACACCGCGCAGGCGCGCCTCTTCGTCGCTCGCAAGAGTGACAACCTGCCCGGAATTGCGAATGATTTCTAGAGTTTCGTCAAAGCTGCCGGATGTTAATTCATAACCCGCCGTCAAGAACCGGTCTTCCGGACCGCTTTCGATCCGAAGCCGGAATGGGCGTGCATCAACCCGATAAAGCCTTGCACCTGTTTCGTCTTCTCCGGCAGACATAACGCCGACAACATTGGTGAGAAAATCATCCCATTTGTTCAAATCGGTGGCCTGGATAACCACATAGCCGAGTGCTTTGACTGTCACGTCCTAACTACCTTTCACTAGATCAAGAAAATAAGGCCGTTCGCCGCCGCCATCGACTTCAAGACGGGCGCCGGAAATGTAACGGGCCATGGGCGAACAGAGGAAGGCGGTGGCATTCGCTACATCATCACCTTCACACATGCGGCCAAGAGGCAGCGATTGGGCAACCTGCTGCTGGGCTTTCGTTCCACCGTAGGTGATTTCGGCATTTTCCGTATGCGCAAGACCGACAATGATGGCGTTCACGCGGATTTCATCTTTGCCCCATTCCTGAGCCAGCGATTGGGTCAGATTGAGCAGGCCGGCCTTGGCTGCCCCGTAAACAGCTGTTCCGGGGGAGGGGCGTGTCCCCGACACGCTGGCGATATTGACGATCGAGCCGCCTTCGAGTTTTGCCATATATGGATGAGCGGCTTGTGCGAGATAAAGCGGTGCGAGTAGATTGAGCCGGGTGATGGCGTCGATAAACCCCGGCGATGCTTCTTCTATCGCGCAGGCAGGCGAGCCGCCCGCATTGTTGACGAGAACGTCAAAGCGGCCATGGGATTCCGCGATATGATCGACCAGCTTTCTGGCCTGCTCCGGATCGCGTATATCGCTGCTGATATAGGTAACGCCGGGCGGAAGTGTATCCGGTTTGTTGCGCCCGCACACAATAACCTTCGCGCCCGCTTCGGCTAGGCGTGCTGCTATAGCGCGCCCGAGCCCCCGGGTTCCACCGGTAACCAATGCCACTTGGCCATCAAGTTTGATTGCAGGCAGCAACTCCACTCCTCCTCATTTTCTATTCCGTAGTCAGAATCAGGAGGCCATAAGAACCAATTATCGATATAAAAGCAAGTGAAATAGGATTTTAATTGACGATTTGCGTATTTCAAGGCAATAAATATTACGAATATGGTTGTTTCCATGTGGATTCGGCCTTTCGATGGACAGGCGACATTCGCACTGGTCGATGAATGAGGAGGATGCGATGCTGATCGGCGAGCAAAAAACATATGAACTAAGTTCCGGGTATGGGATTCATATCACTGAAGCAGGTCCCGATGATGGAATGCCGGTGGTGTTTATCCACGGTAGTGGACCGGGTGCTTCCGGGACTTCGAATTTCAGTCAGAATGTTGATGCATTTGTCGAGGCCGGTTATCGTGTCATTCTGCCTGATCTCATTGGTTACGGACAATCTTCCAAGCCAGAAGGAATAGATTACACCTTATCGCTATTTACCGACACGCTTTATGAAGCTCTGTCTATGCACGGCATCGAAAAGGCGATTTTGGTTGGCAACTCGCTCGGCGGCGGGATTGCGATCCAGTTGGTTGCAGACCATCCAGAAATGGTGACCAAACTTGTGTTGATGGCACCAGGCTGCATTGAGGAACTGGATGTCTATTTCGCAATGCCCGGAATTGCCAATATGCGATCGTCTTTTGGCAGCCCGGATTTTGGACCTGACGACCAGCGCAGGTTGATCGAGAGCCTCGTATTTGATCCGGTTCATGTTACCGACGAGCTGGTTGCCGAACGATTTGAAGTTGCGCGTACGCAACCGAAAGATGTGCTGGCGCGAATGAAGACGCATAATGTCCGGCCTCATCTTTCCAAGCTGACTATGCCCATTTTATTATTCTGGGGCCGGAACGAAAAATTTATGCCTTTGACCGGCATCGACTATTTTTTTGATGCTTGCGAAGACGTGCGGTGTATCACCTTTAACAAGGTTGGTCACTGGGTGCAGCTGGAGCGAACCGACGAATTCAACCGTTATTCCCTTGCGTTTCTAAATGATTGATATTCCGGAATATGGTGCGCGGCTTTATTCCGCGCTTCGCGAGCATAGAACAATTGCGCCGCTGGTTTCCGATCACCCGGAACTCGGTATCGATGATGCCTATGCGATTTCCCTCGATTTTCTTGATCGCCGGCTGAAAGATGGAGAGATGGTGGTCGGCAAGAAGATTGGTGTTACCTCCAAGGCTGTGCAAGACATGCTTGGTGTGTTTCAGCCGGATTTCGGTTTTCTAACAGATGCCATGCATATCGAAGGGGATATTGATGTTGCGAAAACAGGGCTGATACAACCGCGTGCAGAAGCGGAAATCGCATTCATCCTGAAAGACAGCCTGAATGGTCCGGGCGTCACCGCCGAGCAGGTTGTGGCCGCGACCGAAAGTATCGCACCATGCTTTGAAATTGTAGATAGCAGGATTGATGATTGGAAAATCAGCATTGTCGATACCGTGGCGGACAATGCAAGCTGTGGCGTTTTTGTGGTCGGAGATGCCCGGGTCGACCCGGGCGACTATGATCTTCCGAATTTGAAGGTCACCGTGACCAAAAACGGCAATGCTCTTTCCGAGGGGCTGGGGTCCGCGGTGCAGGGCAATCCAGCCGAAGCCGTGGCATGGCTCGCGAATACACTTGGCACACATGGTGTGACCCTCGATGCTGGCGACATTATCCTGTCAGGCAGCCTGGTGCCGCTCGAACCGGCCAAAGCCGGAGACGTTTTTGAAATGATACTCGAAGGAATCGGCGGCTGCACCGCTCGTTTCGTTTGAACATGTAGGAGAATTCTGATGCAGAAAATCAAAGCTGTCATTATCGGTTCGGGTAATATCGGTACTGACCTGATGATGAAAATGATCAAATATCCGCAGAATATGGAACTTGCTGCGGTTGTCGGAATAGACGCAAACAGCGAAGGCCTTGCGATGGCCCGTGAGCACGGGATCGCAACCACGCATGAAGGCATCAAGGGCCTGAAAAAGCTTGATTGCTACAAAGATATAGGTATCGCCTTTGATGCGACATCGGCTTACGCCCATAAAATTCATGACGAAGCGCTACGGGCGGATGGCATACAGGTCGTCGATCTTACGCCTGCCGCGATCGGACCGTTTACGGTACCGACCGTGAATATGGACGAGCATCTTGCAGAGCCCAATGTCAACATGGTCACTTGCGGGGGACAGGCGACCATTCCGATGGTAGCTGCCGTTAGCCAGGTCGGTAAAGTCCATTACGCGGAAATTATTGCGTCTGTCTCCTCCCGATCGGCTGGTCCGGGGACGCGGGCCAATATTGATGAATTTACGCGCACAACCGCTCGGGCGATCGAGGTCGTTGGTGGGGCAACCAAGGGCAAGGCGATCATCATCCTGAACCCTGCAGAGCCGCCGATGATCATGCGCGACACTGTCTTTACTTTGTCAGAAGGTGCCAATGAAGTAACCATCAGAGCCTCGGTTGAAGCAATGGTTGCCAAAGTGCAGAAATATGTGCCGGGATATCGTTTGAAGCAGCAAGTGCAGTTCGAACGGTTCGGTGACAATAATCCGCTGACCATTCCGGGACAGGGCAAGTTTACCGGTATCAAAACATCGATATTCCTAGAGGTGGAAGGCGCAGGTGACTATCTGCCGTCCTATTCCGGCAATCTCGACATCATGACTGCAGCTGCCAAAGCGACCGGCGAATTGCTTGCGGAACGGAGGATGACGGCATGAGCTTTGATGTAGAAACGCAAAAACTGTATATTCAGGATGTAACGCTGCGGGACGGCATGCACGCGATCCGGCACATGTACGGCATTGATCACGTTCGTGATATTGCCAAGGCACTCGATGATGCCGGCGTGGATGCGATCGAAGTCGCGCATGGCGACGGCCTGAGCGGAGCCAGTTTCAACTATGGGTTTGGTGCGCACACCGATTGGGAGTGGCTGGCAGCGGTTGCAGATGTTTTGAAAAAATCTGTCCTGACAACACTCATTCTGCCCGGTGTAGGCACCGAAGAAGATCTGCGCCGCGCATATGATCTGGGCGTCCGTTCGGTTCGCGTTGCCACCCATTGCACCGAAGCGGATGTTTCGAAGCAGCATATCGGTATTGCCCGAGATCTGGGCATGGATGTCTCCGGTTTTCTGATGATGAGCCATATGATCGAAGCGGATCTGTTGGCGCAACAGGCGCTGCTGATGGAAAGCTATGGCGCGCAATGCGTCTATGTGACCGACAGCGGTGGGGCGCTGGATATGGATGGAGTTCGCGATAGACTGCGGGCCTATGACAAGGTCCTGAAGCCAGAAACCGAGCGCGGCATACATGCCCATCACAATCTCGCTCTCAGCGTCGCGAACAGCATTGTTGCTGCCCAGGAAGGTGCCGTGCGCATCGACGCCAGTCTTTCCGGGATGGGCGCTGGAGCAGGCAACGCACCGCTGGAAGTCTTTATTGCCGCCGCCGACCGCAAAGGCTGGAACCACGGCTGCGATGTCATGGCGCTGATGGATGCTGCAGAAGATCTCGTCCGTCCACTGCAGGTCCGGCCTGTGCGGGTGGACCGTGAAACTTTGGCGCTCGGCTATGCAGGAGTCTATTCGAGCTTTTTGCTTCATGCAGAAAAAGCCGCAAAGGATTACGGCCTCGACACGCGCGATATCCTGGTCGAACTCGGACGCCGGAAAATGGTCGGCGGTCAGGAAGACATGATCGTTGATGTTGCGCTGGACATGGTAAAAGCACGGGGATGAGTGGGCCATCGCTTCATCGCCCGTTTCCGATTGCCGATGTTCCGCAGTGGGATTTCGAGACAGATGTTGCGGTAATCGGTTTTGGCGCAACAGGTGCCTGCGCGTCCATTGAGGCACGTGCGGCCGGTGCGGACGTTATATTGTTCGAACGTAATTCGGGCAGTGGCGGTGCCTCGGGACTTTCCGGCGGCGAGATTTATATCGGCGGTAATGGAGGAACCGAGGTTCAGCAGGCAGCCGGTTTCAATGACAGCACCGAAGCATTCACAACCTATCTGAAAATGGCCGGTGGTCCTTGTGTGGATGAGGCGAAATGCGAAATATATGGGCAGGAAGCACTTGCCCACTGGGAATGGCTGAAGCGGCAGGGTGTGCCCTATAAGGGCAATTTTCTACCTGGAAAGCATATCGAGCCAATGGAAGATGACACGCTCATCTGGTCCGGAAGCGAAGCGGCCAAACCGTTTAGCGATTTCGCCGAGCCTGCGCCGCGCGGCCATGTCATCCAGTTCATGGGATGGGGAGGGGGGCGTAAGCTGGTGGATATTCTCGAACAGCGCGCACGCGATTTGGGCACGCAGATCGAAGTCGACGCGCGCGCTGTCGCGCTAGTGGAAGATGCTGGCAAGATTGTTGGCGCGGTGATGCGGATCGATAATCAGCATCGCTTTGTGCGGGCAAGCAAGGGCGTCATCCTCGCGACCGGCGGCTTTGTGATGAACGAAGAGATGCGCCGCAAATACTGCCCCCTCACGTTCAAAATTAATGACCCCATTGGTGACAAAGACGATGGTTCAGGCATCAATCTGGGTGTCAGTGCGGGCGGCGACGCCATTCACATGGATCAATTTTTCACCACCTGTCCTTGGACTCTTCCGGAGCCGCATGCGAACGGTGTGTTCGTCAATATCAATGGACAGCGTTTCATCAATGAAGACTGCTATCATGGCCGGGTTTCGCGATCGATGATCGACCAGCCGGGTGACCGTGTTTACCTGCTGTTGGACAGTGCACACTATATAGAGCCCTTTGAGCATGCCCGGATGTCTATCGCTGGAACAGGGGAAGACTGGGAAGAAGTCGAGCGTGAACTGGAAATGTCCGAAGGGACGCTCGCTGCCACGATGAAGTTCTACAATGATCATGCGTCCAGAGGGCAGGATCCTCTCTTCGGTAAACAAGAGCCAATTCTCCAGCCGCTCGACCAGGGCCCCTTCATTGCGCTCGAATTGAATTTTGAAACCAGCTATTTCAGTTTTTTCACGCTCGGCGGGCTAAAAACTTCCGCTGACGGCGAGGTGCTGGACCGCACCGGGGAACCGATTCCCGGTTTGTACGCCGCCGGGCGTTGTACGTCCGGGCTTCCTGCCTGGGGCCATGGTTATAGCTCGGGATTGAGTTTGGCTGACTGCACATTCTTTGGACGTCAAGCTGGCCGGAAGGCAGCTCATGGAGCAGTCTGATCACGACCGTATCCAGCGCTTGGAAGATGGCGAAGCTATACGCAATCTGATAGCCAGCTATGGACCCATGGCGGATGCTGGCGACGCCAAGGGTATCGCGGCTTTGTGGACTGAAGGCGGCAGCTATGGTGTCGGTGACTTTGGTGAAGCAAAGGGGAGTCAGCAGATCGCGATGCTGATTGATTCGGACAGGCATCAGAATCTTATGCAGCAGGGCTGCGGCCATATCCTGACATCACCGCATATCAGTCTGGATGGCGATAAGGCTACTGCCACCAACCATAGCGTCGTGTACTTGAATATGGGCGACAGCCATCAGGCGTGGCGGGTGTCGGCAAACCGCTGGCAACTTGTC
Source organism: Parasphingorhabdus sp. (assembly GCF_041748495.1). Taxonomy (GTDB): domain Bacteria; phylum Pseudomonadota; class Alphaproteobacteria; order Sphingomonadales; family Sphingomonadaceae; genus Parasphingorhabdus. The sequence goes on along the minus strand of NZ_JBGTDD010000033.1, from coordinate 35,824 downwards.
CGCACCGCTGATGGCTGGCGCGTCCAGCACCGGGAGAACCGACCGCTGACCGGTGATGAACGGGCGCAGAAATTGCTCAGCCTGTGAGCTGTCCGCCGTCAATATTGATCACACTGCCGGTTATCTTGCTCGCTTTGTCCGAGGCAAGATAGGCCACCATTTCTGCAATATCAGCTGGTTCACAGATACCATCGGGAAGTTTGGGCGCATTGCGCATCATCAACGGCCAGTCAACGTCGCCTTCGGGCGGCGCCTGATGTGCCATTGGTGTATTCACCTGTCCGGGTGCGACAGCGTTTACACGCACGTTCCGGGATGCAAATTCGACCGCCAGACTTTTGGTGAGGCCAACGATGCCGTGCTTCGATGCAGAATAGGCGATGGAATAGGGTGTGCCGAGCAATCCCGCAGTCGATGCCATGTTGACGATATTGCCGCCGCTTTTGATAAGATCCGGGAGAGCCGCTCGGCACAAACTATAGACGCTGCTTAAGTTGATGGCGATCACGCGCTGGAAGCGCGCTTCGTCAAAATCCAGCGTCGGACCCCAGTCCAGCAGGCCGGCAATATTACACAGGCAATCCAGACCATTTGCTGTAGCTGCTGCCATCATTGACTGACAGGATTCGATGTCCGTAGCATCATACGCGATAATCTCGATTGGTGCAGAAATCATCGAAGCCGTTTCTGTTAGCCCCTCCTGATTAATGTCGGCCAGCGTAAGCGTCGCTCCATCCTCTGCCAGTCGCAAAGCGGTCGCCCGACCGATGCCTGATGCGGCTCCGGTTACTAGGATATGTTTGCCTTCCAACGCCATCGCACTCTCCTTGCTGGTTGATTTGCGTAATATATATGTCCATAGATTACGCAAAGGAGAAAGTCAGTGGATCTCGAAAACCGTATTCAGGCTTTGGAAGACGATCGCGCAGTACGGGACTTGAAAGCGCGCTATTTACGGGCCGCGGATGGCAAGGATATTGAGACCATGCGCGGTTGTTTTACCGAACGGGCCCTGATCGAATTTGATGGTTTTCCCCGGTTCGAGTCGCGCGAACCATTTATTGAAATCTATCAGCAAATAGCCTGCGTGCCGGGCATTTTCGATATTCATCACGGCGCTAATGGCGTGGTGTGTTTTGAAAATGAGAATCGAGCGACTGGCCAATGGTCATTGCTATTCCACAATATCAATCTCCAAGCGCGCACGCTGACCCAGATGGGTGTGGAATATGATGATGTCTTTCACAAAGACGGTGCGGGAAAATGGCGGATATCAGAAACCCGCTCTCGTCGGACCAGCGCGTTGGTTCATCGGGTGGATGATTCCGGCAAGCCGTTAGTAACCGTCATGGGCGAGATGCAAGGCGCCTTTGGTGCCTAGCCTGAAAAGCGAGCCTATGCAGGCCGTTTCAAATGCTGGCTCAGATCACCGGTTAGCGTCATTTGCATCTCGCGCCGGGTGAAATGCCATTCTCCGCCTTCGCATGCGAAGCGATCAGTATAGCTGGCTTCGGCGATGGCTTGCAGCGGGAAATTGCTCGTCGCTTGAAAGATTATCGCGCTGCAACTGGCCTTTGCTTGATTCTCGCCATCGGGTTCGATGATGATGTTTCCGCTGTGGTGACGCGTCAGGGTACGGTCGCCTTCGCCGTGTAATCTGACAAAGCTGCGCATCAATTCGGCAACCGCTTTCCCATCATATTCTATCCGCCGGTTGGATGTCGGATAAATCATCTCTGCGCGACTGAATAAAGCTCCAGCGGCCTCAAAATCTGCGCCGTCCACATGGGCAAAGTAGATGTTGATAAGCCGCTGGATCGCAAAATAATCGTCTGCCGTCATCGTCGCCTAAAATTCTGCGCCGAGGGTCAGACCGTAAGTGCGGGGCTCAGGGAAATATCCGAGCAGCAGGCCACCAAAGGCCGGGCCGAAGTCGATGAAGTTGTTTGGCGCATCTTCGCCGGTTACGTTGCGGACCCAAGCGCTCAGCTTGAACTGGGCAGCACCCAGATCAATATCAGATACGGCTGCCCGGATATTGAGAATAACCCGTCCTGGTGATTGGGAATCACCGGCGAGTTGGGAAGTTGGGTCAGTCGGGCGCAGCTGATAGGGGTAGGTATGATATTTCGACACCATGCTGAGGTCGCCCAGCATGTTGAAACGTCCCCAGTCACCTTCTGCGACACGCCAGTCGACTCCCAGGGACGCCGTATACTTAGGTGTTTGTGGGAAGGCACGGTTGTCGGAAACATCGACACCTTTTTCCAAGAAACTTTCATATTCGGCGTCGAGATAAGCGAAGGAACCATTGATAGTCAGCCAGTCGGCCGGCCGAATTACAGTTTCAATCTCCACTCCTTTGATCGTAGCCGATGCAGCATTCAGAACGGTCGAGGCAGCGGCACCAGTAGCATCGAATACCGATAGCTGAATGTCCTTATGGTCGTCATAAAATGCAGAAACATTCAGGGTTAGTGCTCCATCGGCCATCACGCTTTTGACTCCGACTTCATAGCTGTTCACTTTTTCGGGCCGGTAAGGGTTGCACAATTCCGGTGTGCCGGTCGGGCAATCTGCTGTTGGTGCTACAAACTGGTTGGTCTCCCCGTTAAAGCCACCCGATTTAAAGCCTTTGGCAAAGCGCGCATAGACGTTGAGGTCGGGATTGATTTGATAGGCCAGCGTCGCTGATGGGCTGAAATCATCATATTTCGCGTCTGGTAAATCACCGTACCGAATATCGGCCACAGTAAATGGTAACGCGGCAGCAGGAATCATCGGATCGGTCAAAATTTGCAGAAACCGGCTGATTCGCTTTGTTTCTTCGGTATATCGACCACCGAGCGAAAGGGTCAGCTCTTCGGTCATATCAAAGTCAACTTGACCATAAACTGCCCAGGCTTCGGCTTTTGAACCATAGCGCGAATCGAACTGGTTGCCGAACGGACCAAAAGCACCGAAAAACAGCTGCGGGTTGCTGGTAGTGGCAGTCTCGTTGTAATAGAAGCCGCCGAAAACATATTTGACCCGGTCATCCCATGCTGCCCCGGCAAGCTGAAGTTCCTGGCTGAAGCTGTTCATATCGGTGAAGCGTGCGGTTGTCGCAATAGAGATAGGTGAGCCATCAAGATCAAGCCGGTCTTCGAATTTCACATCGCGATAAGCGGTCACGGACTTCAGTTCGGCAGCCCCCAGATCGAGTGTTGCGGTAAGTGCATGGCCATAGGTACGCGTCCGCTCGAAAATATTGGCGTCTAGACTCAGCTGTTCCTGCCTGTCCTGATTGGCGAACAGTCCCAAAGGCACTCCCACAAAGTTCGGGCTGGCCGGATCGAAAATATCCGCCGGACCGCCATTGCGATTGACCCGCAGCAATTGGCCGGGAAGCGGCGTCTGATCATATTTGCTATAGTCATAGCTGTAATCGAAAGTCAGGGTATCGGTCGGCTCAAAGCGCACTTGAGCCATGAAACTTTTGTTATCGAGCGAATGTGCTTCCCCGACTTGCGGCGGGTTGGCAAAAAAGCCTGCCGTCGGAAAAGGATTGGCAACAACGTCGAAAAATCCGTCGCGCTGGGCAACTTGTCCCGATACCTTGACGGAAAACGGGCCGATGGCTGGCAGATTCAGTACCGCTTTCCCGCGACGGTAGTCATAGTTTCCATAAGTCATTTCGGCTGAACCGGACAATTCGCCTGTTGGTTTCGCCGTCACGAGGTTGATTGCGCCTGCGAGCGTGTTCCGGCCATATAAAGTGCCTTGGGGCCCGCGCAATATTTCTACACGTTCCAGATCGGCGACGTCGAATATCGCGCCTGTATTTTTGGCAATATAAACACCGTCCAGATAGATACCGACTGCTGGCTCCCATGTGATTGCCGGATTAATCGTGACCGACCCGCGAATAGAGACTTGCGCCGTGGTCGCGCTACCGGGCGCATTTTCAAATTTCACGTTGGGAGCGAGCGTGCCGAGATCGCTGATCGAGGTAATATCGCGAGACTCCAGATAGTCCTTGCCGACGGCTGAAATTGCTATGGGTACCTCTTGTATATTTTCTTCACGTTTTTGAGCGGTCACAATGATGATGTTCGAGTCGGAAGCTCCGATGGGAGCATTATCGGACTGCTGTCCAAAAGCTGGTGCTGCGATAAAACTGGCGGCAATTGCGCCCAAAGCGACGCTGTTCTTCAACATGGATACCATTCTTGCTCACTCCTGATACGTAAATTAATTGAATTTTTAATACGCAGTTGAACATTTGAATGCAATTGAAAATTGCAATTGCGTAAATGATATGGCAATGAATCTATGAAGATAAAAGGAGGCAAGATATGACGGATCGATCTTTGGACCAGAGAATAGCTCGCCTGGAAGCGCTCGATGAGATCCGGCAACTACCTGCGAAATATGCCTTGTCATTGGATATGCGAGATATGGATGCGATGGTATGCTTGTTTCCCGATGATGTGCGCGTTGGCAAAGAGGCGAGCGGCCGGGAGGCTTTGCGGAACTATATGGACCGAACCTTGCGCTCTCCCTTTACGGGCACCTCGCACCATATTGGCGGCCATATTATCGAGTTTGACGATGACACCCATGCGCATGGTATCGTCTATTCGAAGAATGAGCACGAAACACCGGTGAAAGATGGGCCAGATGAATGGATCATCATGCAAATGATCTATGTTGATGACTACATTCAGCGGGCCGGGCGCTGGTATTTCGCACGGCGTTTGCCTTTATACTGGTATGCCACGGATCTCAACAAGCCGCCCGTCGGTGACAATAAAATGCGTTGGCCGGGCATGGATTGGACGGAAGGCAATTTCCATAAACTATTTCCCAGCTACGCTGAATTTTGGCAGCGTGATGGTGCGCCTGAAGGGCCTGTTCCCAAGCCCGCTGCGGCAGAAGATTTTCTCAACCACATGCGGCGTGGAGCTGCGGCACCCAAGGTAAGGGTGAGAGCGGACTGATGGCAAGCAGCTGCGATCACAACGTCCAGCCTCAGTCATTCACTCCAAGAGCATCCCGTGCAGCAATATAGCCAAATGTAAGTGCGGGGCCGATGGTGACACCGGCACCGGGGTAGCTTTCACCCATTGCCGAAGCGGCATTGTTTCCGACTGCATAAAGTCCGGCAATCGGCTTTCCATTTTCGCCGATGACGCGTGCTTTATCGTCAGTCATGAGGCCTCCGTTGGTCCCAATATCACCGGGGTAAATAGGCATCGCATAAAACGGCCCTTTGGTGAGGGGGCGCAGGCACGGGTTTGGTGTGACGCGCGGGTCTCCGTACAGTTTATCATAGGCCGCCGCACCGCGGTGGAAATCAGGATCCTCGCCTTTTGCTGCATTTTCATTGAAGCGGGAAATTGTGGTTTCCAGCGCGACTTGATCAATGCCCATATCCCCGGCAAGATCGGCAATGGATTTGCCCTTCTTCAAGATGGCCTGCACTTCGCCGCGCTGGAACCAGTCCGGCATGATGGGCAATAAGGGGCCGACCGGATATTTGTGTCGATATTCATGGTCGAAGACAAACCAGCTGGGGGAGGCGTCACCATGTTCCTGCTCCCGCCGCGCCATTTGTTGGCCGACAACATGATATGATGCCGCTTCGTTGAGATAGCGCTCGCCTTTCTGATTGACCATTATGGATCCCGGCAAGGCTCTTTCGATTGTACAGAGCCTGCCGCGATCTTCTCCAGGTACATAGAAGACTGGCGCCGCCCATGCGGATTGCATGTTCAGCGTCTCCGCGCCCACGCTCATGCCGGCTTTGATGCTATCTCCCGTGTTCCCGGCCGTGCCCCCTGAATATAGAGCATTCGGGTATAGCGGCGCATGCTCATTGCGCATTTCTGCATTTTTTTCGAACCCGCCTGCAGCCAGGATCACGCCTTTTCTTGCACGGACGAGAATTTTACGGCCTTGACGGTTCACTATCGCGCCGATGACCTTGCCATCTTTCTGGACAAGTTCTTCCAGCGGGCTATTCAGCCAAACCGGAACGTTTTTTTTGTTCAGCGCCATACGGATTCCGCCGACCAGGGCATTGCCCAATGTCAGACGGCGATCCTTGCTCGACTTGAACCGAAACGGCCAGTCCAGCCAATAGCGTGCGAGGCTTTTGGTAAGGTGCCACCACCAGCCAGGTTGCCGGAAAAGAAGGATGTAGGTTTCGTCAAAGTGCCAATTCAGGTAACCAAATAAACTGGCGGCAGGAGAGGCAAAGCGAAGCGTCTCCACATCTTTGCCAAGTTTTCTGCCATCCATCGGCAAGGGCATATGGGTCCGGTATCCGGTCGGGCTACCCCCCGGATTCTCGGCATGATAATCCGGATAGGGAAAGGCACAATATTCAATATCGGTATTGTCGCCCATCCAGCGCAGCATTTTGGACGCATTGGTTACATAAGAACGTATGTTCTCATCCGGAACATTGTCTTTGGATAACGTGCGGACATATGCAAACGCGTCATCGACATTGTCATCGAACCCTTCTGCCCGCGCCTGATCGCTGGCCGGAATCCAGATCCCGGCTCCTGAAGTCGCGGAAGTGCCGCCCCAGAGACTTTCCTTTTCAATAACCAGTACATTAGCGTGATTTTCAGCCGCTACTAGCGCCGAAAGCAACCCTCCGGCACCCGACCCGACAATCAGCATGTCAACAATATATTCTGGCACTTCTTCCATGGCAGGCTGTTCCTTCAGAATAGGATGGTCAGGAAGGGAGATAGAGTTGAGCCGCTTTCCCGCCATCGACAGGCAGGGCTACACCGGTGATGTAGCTCGCTGCGTCAGACAACATGAACAATATGGCCTCGGCCAACTCGTCCGGATTGCCGCCGCGTTTCATCGGGATGGCATCAGCCGTTTTCGCTGCCACTTCCGGGGCTCTAGCGGCGAAATCTGCACTGGCTGCAGTTTGCACCTGGCCCGGAACAATCGCGTTGATCCGGACGCCACTTTCTGCAGCTTCCATTGCTGCGACAGCGGTGAACTGGATAAGCGCTGCTTTCGACGCGGAATAGCTGGACATAAAGGGCGCTGCGCGGATCGCGGTAGTAGACGAGATGTTCACAATGCTGCCTTTCCCGGCCTTCGCCATGATGCCCATCGCGGCTTTGGTGCCAACAAAGACAGCATCTGCATTAACCGCAAAATCCTTGCGCCAATGTTCCAGTTTCAGTTTGCCGATCGGCGCATAATGGACGGACATTGCGTTATTCACCAGCATATCCAGTCGTCCATAGCGGGTTGCGACATCGTCGATCAAAGCAGTAAACGCATCGCTGTCGGTAACATCCAGCTGCCTGGCTTCAACCTTGCCCCCCGCTGCCCTGATCGCCTTTTCGGTGGCTGCCAGCTTTTCTTCGCCGCGCGCGCAAATCACAACAGTGGCGCCGCGTGTAGCCAGCATTTCTGCAGCAGCGCGACCGATGCCATCGCTGCCGCCGGTAATAATCGCGACTCGTCCGTCAAAATTCTGGCTCACTAAGCTGCTCCTGCAGGAATTTTATTTAGTTCGGCGTCTTGCGCGCCCGTAAGAACGCAATGGGTCCCGGTGGGGAGATACATCATCGTGACACAGCGATTGCAGGCTGTGCAGCCAGAGGTTTCGTCGGCACCGCTTTTCCAGCGATTGATTAGTTGTGGATCATGGATCAGCGCGCGGCCCATCGCAATTGCATCAAAGCCTCCTGCTAGAATATCATCGACACCCTGTTTTGATTTTGCACCGCCAATATAGGCGAGCGGCATATTTACCGCAGCGCGAATTTTCTGGGCATTGTCCTGTAAATAATTTTCGTGAAACTGCTTGTCTGGCGGAGCGGTCAGGGATTGCAGCCACATGCCCAGCCCGATCACCGCATTGGCCGGCTTGGTACTTGTTTTTGGCAGCGGAGAGCCGAACATTTCCTGGATTGAATCAACATTCATTCCGTTCGACAGCACCGCCATATGCGCGCCCGTTTTTTCCAGAGATTTGGCAATTTCAATGCCTTCTTCAATGGAATTGCCGCCTTTGACGCCGTCCGTCATGCTGAATTTGACCAGCACGGCCAAGTCTTTGCCCACCGCATCAAGCACCCGGGACAGCACTTCGTTGGGGAATTTCAATCGGCGCTCTATTGTGCCGCCAAATTCATCCTTGCGCTTGTTGTATAGCGGCGAAGCAAACTGACTGAGCAGATAGCCGTGTCCCATGTGTAGCTCGACCGCGTCAAAACCAGCTTCTTTGGCAAGTAACGCCGCGACGACAAATTCCTCTACCATGGAATCGATCTCGGCCAAATTCATCGCCTTTTTGAAAAAGCGGTTCGATAGCACGCCGACCTTGTTGAATCCGCCGCTAGCACTGAGCGGCTTGGAAGTCGCCATTTCCGTTTTCGGCAAAAATGTAAAAGATCCGGCATGGGTAAGCTGGGCGCTGATGGCACCGCCGTGACGGTGCACGGCGTCGGTCATGCTTTTCATGTCGGCCAGGGAATCGCGGTTCATCGTGACCTGATCGACGAAGGTTCGTCCATCAAGACTGGTGGCGCAATAGGCAACTGTCGATAGCGCCGCTCCGCCCTCGGCCATACGCTCGTGAAAAAGCGAGAGCCCCTTTGTGACGAGCCCGTCTTTGGCCATACCTTCATTGGTCGCCGACTTAATGAAACGGTTGCGTAGCTTTAATGGACCGACTGTTATCGGATCGAAAGGTGATCGTCTTCCTTCAGACAATGGATCGCTCTCCTGTGCATATTTTTATATAACGCAATTGACGCATCTATATGCTATATGTCAATAGCATGCGTAAATATAGGTAATAAATATTACGAATATAGGATATTCTACGATGAATCAGTTTGAAAAGCGAGTCGTCATCGTTACGGGCGCGGGGCAGGGTATCGGGCAAGGCATTGCACTGGCCTTCGCCGCCGTCGGCTGTGGAGTAATTCTTGCCGGACGCACCTTCGGCAAACTCGAAGCGACGAAGGCAATGATCGACGCGCGCGGATCGGGTCACGCTCATTGCATCGCCTGTGATGTCAAATCCGCTGATTCTATTGCCGCCTTGATCGCAGAAACAATCGAGCATTTCGGTCAGATAGATATACTCATAAATAATGCACAAGAGGTTCCGATGGGTACCTTGGAGCAGGTTAGCGACGAACAATTTGTCGCAGGTTTTGAATCAGGTCCGCTCGCCACTTTGCGATTAATGAAGCTGGTGAAGCCGCATCTGGCGGAGCAGGGCGGTGGTGTGATCGTCAATCTGGTGTCTTCCGCGATGAAGCGGTGGGACATGACAGGCTACGGTGCCTATGCAGCCGTGAAGCAAGCGATTCAGTCGCTCACCAGAGCCGCCGCTGCCGAATGGGGCAGTGAGAATATCCGGGTATTGAATATCGCACCACATGCGGAATCGCCGGGTCTGAAAGGCTGGGTTGAGAAGAATCCGAAAGAAGCGGAGGAATTTTTCAGAACCATACCTTTGGGCCGCATAGGGACATTGGAGGGTGATATCGGGGAAGCGGTCGTGGCGCTTTGTTCCCCCGCAATGCGCTATCTGACCGGTGCCACGATCCCGCTCGATGGTGGGCAGGCCAATTTTGATTAAGCTGTCGATCGCGGTGTCTGTAAATATGTCTATATTGGAATATCCAGGAGAGAAAAATGACTGAACCTAAAATTGCATTGGTGACCGGTGCCAGCCGGGGTGCAGGCGCAGGAATTGCGCGCGGTCTCGGTGAAAAGGGGATGACGGTATATGTGACCGGAAGAACTGCAGCGCCCGGCGATGCAAAAGGCTGGGACGGGAGTGTTTTGCCAGGAACGGTCAGTGAAACCGCTGATGCGGTCACGAAGGCCGGCGGCAAGGGTATTCCGGTGATGTGTGATCATGCCGATGACATGCAAGTAGAGCAGCTGTTCAGGCAGATCGAAGAAGAACAGGGGCGTCTGGATATACTGGTCAATAACGCAGCCTTCATTCACCATCAGCTGATCGAGAAAAAACCGTTCTGGGAGAAAGAAATCGCTGCGGTGAACATTCTCGATGTCGGCTTGCGGTCCGCCTACGTGGCTAGCTGGCACGCTGCCGGGATGATGGTAAAGCAAGGTTCCGGCATGATCGCATTCGGTTCGTCCTTCGGTGCGAGTTGTTACATGCATGGCCCGGCTTATGGCGCTCAAAAGGCCGGTTTGGATAAATTTGCCCATGACATGGAATTTGATCTGCGCGATACCGGGGTCCGCATTGCTTCCATCTGGATGGGACCGCTAATCACCGAGCGATCAAAAATTGCAGCAGAAACCAATCCGGAGCAATATGAAGGCTTTATCGAAACCGCCGAAAACCCAGAGTTCACCGGGCATATTGTTCATGCCCTTGCGACCAATCCCAAAGGGGCGGCGCTATCCGGGCGCACCTTGATCGCGGCGGAAGTTGCCAAGGATCTTGGGGTTGACGATCGCGGAAACGACCGACCGTCCTATCGCGAGATGCTGGGAAGCCCCAATGAGCCGAATCCGGCGGCCGTTTATTGAGAAATTTGTCAAATTTAACGATGGGGCAGCTATGGACTTGCTATATTCGTAAAATATATGATATAAAAATACGCATATGGTGATATTTGAGGTGTTAATGCACTCGGAACTTATCTTTAGGAGGATTATGAACACGCAAATCCAAAGTTCTGGGTCAATATGCTGCTGCGAATCGCATTCTTTGTCGATTCGATTCTATCCTTCGGTCGTGACGGAAAATTCCAGATGGAGCGCTGTCACGTGACAATAATTGATCCGATATATGATGCCCTGACGGCGCCTGGTACGCCGTTCGAAATTCGTGAGCAAGGCGGCATGCGTCAATTTGTGAACGCCCCGGCCGATGTCAATTTGCTCGCGGAAACTGCCCGGCGCCATGGCGACAAGGTTTTTGTCGTGGAAGGCGACCGCCGACTGACATTCAACCAGTTTTTTGCTTTGCGAGATGCATTGGTTCCTGCAATTGAGATCGATCGTGGGGATCGCGTTGCGATCTGCATGCGCAACCGCATCGAGTGGATGGTGGCATTCCTCGCCGTTGCAAGGGCAAATGGCGTGTCGGCACTCATTAATAGCCGTGGTTCGCCTGAAGAACTCTGCACGGCCATAGAGGGCGTTTCGCCCCGGCTGGTTCTCGCCGATCCAGAGCGCGCTGCCTTGCTGCGCCGTGGGGGGGTTGCAGGCCAGATATTGGAAACTGGCGAGTTTCCTACAAGCGGCGCGACCCTAGCTGACTTCGAATCAGCAAAGCCAGACGATCCTTGCACGATATTGTTTACGTCGGGCACTACCGGACAAGTTAAAGGCGCTGTTTTGACCCATCGCAATCTCATCAATGGCTTGATGAGTGTGCAAATGACCGGCATGATGGTTCTGCATGACACAGCGGCCAAGCTGAACATCCCGGTTGAACAGATACTGGCTAATCTGCCGCAACAGGCGGCGCTGCTCATCAGTCCATTGTTTCATATTTCCGGACTGGGCGCGTCGTTTTTGTCGCCGCTTTGTGCAGGCTCGAAACTGGTCATGATGCGGCGCTGGAATGCGGCCGATGCGACACGTTTGATCGAGAGTGAACGAATTACGGCGTTCTCGGGTGTGCCGACAATGATGTGGGATATGCTTAATGGCGCGCGCGAAACCGGCGCGGACCTTAGCAGTTTGCGCAACATAGCTTCGGGCGGGCAGGCGCTGCCTGTGGCTCTTCTGGATGATATACGTGCGGCGTGCCCGGGGGCAGTAATGGGAACCGGTTACGGAATGACCGAAACATCCGGCAGTGTGTCCATGGCTGTCGGTGAAGATTTTATCCGCAACCGCGCAGCCGCCGGCCGGGTCCTGTCTCTGGTGGACATGCGCATAGAAGGTCCGGATGGCGAGGAATTGCTGCCCGGCGAAGCGGGCGAAATTGTCGTCCGAGGACCTGTCGTGATGAAGGGCTACTGGAAAAACAAGGAAGAGACCGACAAGATATTGTCTCCCGATGGTTGGCTTAAAACCGGGGATGTCGGATATGTCGATGACGAGGGCTATGTCTTCATTGTCGATCGGAAGAAAGACATGGTGATTTCCGGCGGCGAAAATATCTACTGTGCCGAGGTTGAGCGGATCATCGGAGCTATGGATGATATCAGCGAATGCGCAGCTTTTGGAATTCCTGATAAACGATTGGGCGAGCTGCTGGTCGCCGTGATTGTGCAACGCGGTGATTATAGCGAATCCGATATTATCAAAGCCGTGGGCGAAAATCTGGCCAAGTATAAGGCGCCCGGTCACGTCGCGTTTCTGGACGAACCGCTGCCGCGCAACGATGTCGGAAAAGTAGATAAAAACGAACTGCGGGCGAGATGGCCGCAAATTTCTGGAGCTAGATAATGGGCTATCCCAAAGATATAAAAATTGTCGATTGCATGCTGGGCATCCCCGAAGCTGAGGACCGGTCCGGCTGGTATGAGAGCTTCAAGCCGCTGCTCAAGGATGAGCAAAGCCGCGAAATGTTTAAAATGCCTGCGCAATATATGTTCAAGGATATCCCGGAGACCGGAAAGGCGGATGACTTTGTCAAATGGACGGTCGGACAGATGGACAGGTTCAATATCGAATATGCGCTCGTCGGCTGGAACGACAATGACACGTCACGTAGAGCCAAAGAGCAATATCCTGACCGCTTTTTCTTCGACATGCCGTGCAATCCCAACAACGGTATGGACGAAGTGCGGAGGATCAAGCAAGCGCATGCCGAGGTGGGGCTGAGCGCGATCAGTGTTTTTCCCGCAGGAACGTGCCCGCAGGTTCCGATCAATCACAAATATATGTTCCCGCTTTATGCCTGCGCAGTGGAGCTGGATATTCCCATTCTGCTCAACGTCGGTATACCGGGACCGCGCATTCCTATGGAAACGCAGAAGGTCGAACATCTCGATGAGATTTGCTGGTTCTTTCCCGATCTGAAAGTGGTTATGCGGCATGGCGCAGAACCGTGGGAAGACCTGGCGGTGAAGCTTATGCTGAAATGGCCAAATCTCTATTATTCAACCAGCGCATTCGCCCCGAAACATTATCCCAGGGCGATTATCAACTACGCCAATACGCGCGGTGCAGACAAGATAATTTACGCCGGATATTTTCCTATGGGCCTGAGTCTTGATCGTATTTTTTCCGATATGGAAAGCGTTCCATTGAAAGACGAAGTTTGGCCCAAATTTTTGCGTGAAAATGCGATGAAAGTTTTCAAACTAGGAGATTCAAAATGACTGCCAGTGCATCTCATCTTGGCGCTGCCGTGAAAGACGCGCGCACGGCCCCGGTTGCGACATCACAAGTGCTAAACAAAATGACGAGGGAAGAGCTTGAAGCTTGGCGGGTCGCCGATCTTCCTGGTCGGCCATCTCCGGAGGAGCGCAATCTCGATATCGGATTTCCTTTTGGTTGGTACCCGATCATGCTGAGCGATGAGTTGGCCGTCGGAGAAGTCCAACCGGCCCGCTATTTTGCTCAGGATCTTGCAATTTGGCGGGGTGAAGATGGCGAAGTGCGGATGATAGATGCCTATTGCAAGCATTTGGGGGCCCATATGGGCCATGGAGGGAAAGTTCACGGAAATCTTCTCGAATGTCCGTTTCACGCGTGGCGCTACGATGGCAACGAGGGCGTGGTCAAAGAAATCCCCTATGCGCGCGTCATCCCGCCGCAAGTGAAGCGCAAATGCAAGGAAACTTGGCCAATTCAGGAAGCTAATCGGATAATTTGGGCATGGTATCATCCCCATGGCGAACAACCGAAATATGATGTGATCCCGTTGCCCGAAGCTACTGATCCGCAATGGTCGGAATTTGACGAATGTGACTGGACGATTTTTGGTAGCATACAGAACATGGCTGAAAATGGCGTCGACTTTCCGCATTTCACCTACATCCACGGTGTCGCCAGCCCACCCGAGTCGGAACTGGAATGGGGTGAGTGGGACCGCAAGGGCATTGTACGCGCAAAAATGGGGACGCCGAAAGGCGAAATTGATGGAAAGATTACGTCTACCTCGCAAGGCCCTGGCCAAAACTGGGTGCGGTTTGAAGGCATTTGCGAGACATTGCTGATTGCCTGCATCACACCTGTGGAACTCGATAAGCTGCAAGTCCGATATTTTTATACCCAGCCAAAGAGCCAGATAGAAGGGCCGATGGCAGGATTGGCAAGGGCAATCATCAAAGATGTGAACAAGCAGCTTGATCAGGACAAGGTTGTCTGGGACCGGATGAAATTCGAAGTCACACCCCTGATTTGTGATGGTGACGGCCCGATACCGAAGTTCCGAAAATTCTATTCGCGATACTATGCAGACAAAGCCGTCGCCGAGAATATTGCATCACTGGGCAAGACAAAGGTGAAAGCGTGAACATGACCCGTCGTTCGGTTCTGGCAAGCAGCGTTGCCGCTGCGGGACTTGCTACATCAGCAGGTCGGTTGATGGCAAAGCCTAGGATAAATAGAGAGATCTTGCTCGATACGCATGACGCAACCGGTTTGGCTGATCTTGTACGTAAGCGACAGGTTTCGGCCGAAGAGCTTCTGGAAATGTCTATCGCCCGGACTGAATTGGCAAACCCAAGCTATAACTTCATCGCACAAAAGCTCTATGAATATGGCCGCGCTGCAATAAAAAACGGCTTGCCAGACGGCCCCCTGAAGGGCGTGCCTTGGCTAATCAAGGATCTTCACACGCATATAGCCGGTGAACGAACGGGGCAGGGCAGTCGATCATACAATGGCTATCGGGCGACCGTAACGTCTGAGCTGGTGAAGCGACATCAGGCTGCAGGCTTAGTGATTTTCGGCAAAACGACAACGCCCGAATTCGGTCTCAGCGGTACAACAGAATCGCTCGCAACTGGCGTTACACGCAATCCTTGGAATGAGAAGCACATTGCAGGTGGATCAAGCGGCGGCTCGGCCGCGGCAGTGGCGGCCGGCATCATCCCTGCAGCTCATGCGACCGACGGCGGTGGCTCCATCCGTATCCCGGCTTCTTGCTGCGGATTGTTCGGTCTAAAGCCCAGCCGCGGGCGTGTGCCCATGGGCCCCAATCGCACCGAAGGCTGGGGCGGGATGTCCGTCCATCATGCCGTCACGCGATCCGTCCGTGATTCAGCGCTTCTGCTGGACCTAACCCATGGCCTGGAGCCAGGGTCACGCTATTCTGCGCCATCCGCCGACGGTTCGTTCACGTCTCAGCTAAACAAGTCGCCAGGCAAATTGCGCGTAGCCCTGGTGCTTACGCCGCCAGCTGGCAGTCCTGTCGACCCGGAATGTATTATGGCAACCCGAGCGGCAGCTAAACTGCTCGAAGAGCTGGGACATCATGTCGAGGAAGCGCAACCCAAAGTCGATATGGCCGCTATTGGAGAAGCGAATTTTGCGGTGCTATCGACCTCCCTCGCCGCCGATATTGATGATCGAGCCAAGATCACCGGGATAGCGCCATCAGCGGATGTGCTAGAAAAGATCACTATGGTATTCTATGGAATTGGCAAAAAAATGGATGGTATGTCGGTTTCCCGGGCGCATAACATATTCCAGCAGACGGCTTATGATATGGCGATATTCATGCAGGATTACGATATAATTCTGTCCCCCACTCTGGCCACTCCGCCGCCAAAAACCGGCATCCACGATCTGGACCATGAAAACATGAGGCAATGGGGTGAAGCAGTCTCGCAATTCACGCCGTTTACGGGCCTTTACAATATTACCGGGCAGCCCAGCATGTCGCTGCCACTTGCCATGTCTGAAAGCGGGCTGCCAATCGGGGTGATGATGAGCGGTCGATATGGTGGCGAAGCGACATTGTTTCGATTGGCTTCGCAGGTCGAAACGGCACAGCCTTGGTGGAACAATATGTCTCTCGCGGCACGGCGACGCTGATACGCCTGCGGGTTTAGGGAGAAAAGATGATGCGCGGACTTAAAGGAAAAGTGGGGATTGTTGCAGGTGGCGGGCGGGGAATCGGTGCTGCCACTGCTCGGCGTTTGGCGGAAGAAGGTGCCCATGTCGTCATCGGAGACATCATGGAAGATTGGGCCAAAGACGTCGCTGCGGATATTACAAGCAAAGGCGGTAGCGCTGTCGGTGTTCATCTGGATGGAACGTCGGTGGAATCGCAGCAGGCTATTGTCGCCAAGGCTGTTTCAGAATTCGGCGCTCTTGATTTCTTTCATTCCAACTTGGCCGGCGGGACAGTAGGTGATGTGAATGCGCTGGATTGTTCGCTGGATGTGTTCGACAAATCCGTCGCGATCAATGCCAAAAGCCATTTGATTGCGACGCAGGCCGCGCTTCCCGTGATGCTGGAAAATGGCGGCGGAGCGATGATTTATACCAGTTCCGGTGCGGCATCGGGAGGTTCTTCTTGGCAAGTCGCGTATCCGATGGCCAAAAATGCCGTACATGCGTTGTCCCGCCATGTCGCAGCCAAATGGGGCAAGAAAGGTATCCGGGCGAATGTCATTTGTCCGGGCCTTGTCCTGACCGAGGCAGTCCAGCAGCATATGACCGATCAGCAGGTTGAATCGGGTTTGAAGGCAGTTCCACACGTTCGCTTGGGGCAGCCGGATGATATCGCAGCGATGGTGGCGATGTTGGCGTCGGATGACGGCGCTTGGATCAACGGGCAAGTTTATCACGTAAATGGCGGCACACAAATGCGCGACTGATTGTCATGGCTGCATTTTGTAAACTTAACGGGCAAGGATAATACATGGCCGCAACTATAGCCGCTTCGGCAGTAACAGGGCGAAAGTCCAACCCGTGGGTCGTTCTCATTGTCCTGCTTTTCATTTATATTTTCAATTACGCAGATCGCTATCTGATCTCTGGACTTGTCGATCCAATCAAGGCTGAGTTTGGGGTGGGAGACCAGTTCATGGGGCTTCTCATGGGCCCTGCGTTTGCCTTGCTATACACCACAATCGCAATACCCATAGCACGTCTTGCCGACAGATCTTCCCGCATTGTGATTATCTGTGTCGGTTGTTTGATTTGGAGCTTGTTCACTGGACTTTCCGGCGCAGCAAATGGACCTTGGATGTTGGCGCTGGCCAGGCTTGGTGTCGGTGTTGGAGAGGCAGCCTTTATTGCGCCTGCCTATTCGCTGTTGTCGGACTATTTTCGGCCAGAGAAACGTGGGATGGTCTTTGCGATATTGGGTCTTGCTGTCTATTTTGGCCAGATAACCGGCTATGCGGCAGGGCCTGCCATCGCCGAAGCCTACAGTTGGCGGATGGCATTTTATGCGATGGCGGTTCCCGGTGTGATTATCTCTGGTATTGCCTTCCTCATTGTCCGAGAACCAGCGAGGCTGCAAATAACGACAAAACTGAATCAAGTGCCGCTATTGCCGCTCATTCGGCGGTTGATCAAGGCACGATCCTATGTACTGATGATGTTCGGCATGGGTTTGGCAACCCTGTCCGGCGTCGGTTTCGGCTTTTGGGGTCCGACCCTGTTTCACCGCGTCTATGAAGTTCCGTTGACCGAAGCCAGTACAACATTTGGGCTATATTTTGGCCTGGCCGGTCTTTCAGGGATGCTGCTTTTTGGTGCCGTATCTGACAAGCTGGCCAGAGGCGGTATGCAGCGTCCGTTGCTAATGGCAGGAATGGCGATGCTCGCTGCATCGGTCTGCATTCTGGCCTCGACTTGGAGTGATACCTTATTTGTCGCCAAAATGCTTGCGATCCCGGCCGGTCTGCTCGGCGGCGGCTGGTCGATAGGCATAATGCAATCCTTGCAATATTTGGTTCCGGACAGGTTTCGCGCGACGAGCACGGCGTTGTTCATCATGGTTACCACTTTTCTAGGCTTCATCATCGGCCCATGGGCAACCGGCGCGCTCAGTGAATTGTTCGGAAACAATGCCATGTCGCTACGCTGGGCACTGACCATTATTATCCCGACAGGCATGGTCGGCGGGCTGTTGACACTTCTCGGAGCGCGACATCTGGAGACCAACAGAATCGCACTTGCCGGTGGGGAATGATCATTCTCGCTGGATGCTTGGATTCCATCCGGTTGCCTATGCACCAGGTCTTCCGTCCCGATGCTCTTGTTCAATGTGGAGTTGATTCATAAGTGAAAATGAAACAAAGACTTCGCATGAATGAAAAATTCGAAATAGATGACATTGACCGTTCCATCATTGGCGAACTGCGCCGAAACGGCCGTGCGACCAATCAGCAAATCGCAAATCGACTTAAGCTTACAGCAGCTACTGTTTCAGCAAGAATTCGCCGACTGGAAAATGCCGATAAACTCCGTGTGGTTGCGGTGTCGGACTTTCGGGCACATGGATATGACGTCCTATTGGAAATCGCAATTGAAGTGGAGAGCCGAGCTGCGTCGGAAGTTGCCCAGGAGCTGGCGAAACTGGATGAAGTCTTCGCAGTTCACCTGGTAACCGGTCGTTATGATATCGACATATTGGTCGTACTTAAAAGCTTTGATGAACTGCAGGCATTCATTTCGGAAAAGATTTCAACCATTCGCGGCATTGGGTCGATGATGCCGGCAATCGCAGTAGATGTAGTGAAGTACAGATTTGACGTAGCTCCGATTGTGACGAAGGATACAGCGTGAATAAGTTCGAGAAGCCCGAATTGGATGAACTCGATTACAAGTTGATCGAGATATTGTCAGACGACGCGCGGCTGTCAAACCGTAAGATTGCAACCGATCTTGGAGTCACCGAAGGAACCGTTCGCGGTCGGATCAAAAAATTGCAACAGGAGCGGCTTATCGCCTTCACTGCAGTCACCAGCCCCGACCTCCAAAAAGATGACAAGCTGGCTTTTATTGGTATTCAAGCGGATATCGATAAGGTGAAAGATATCTCCAGCAAGGTGTCCAAGATTCCAGGTATTACAGGTGTTTTGATAACGTTGGGGCGCTTCAATATATTGGCGATCTGTCTGTTCAACGAGCTTGGTCAGTTGCACGCTACTGCTTCCGAACAGATTCTGGCAATGCCCGGCGTGCATCATGTTGAAACGTCCATCGCCGTTCAGACTGTCAAATATAACGGCCGGGTTGTACGAATTACCGACGAAGAACACCCGCTCGAGATTTAGCCAAACCCAGATGCGCAGCATCTGAATATTTTATCTACGCGTTTATCAGAATATATGGCTATGAGACGTTTAATTTATCAATAGTGTTGATCAATATCTACGATTTATGTAAAAGGGGGCATAAAAACGAGACTCGGAGAGAGACTATGGCGACGACCGCAGATTACAAATTGGGCGAATATACCTATCCGCGTGGTTGGTTCATGATCGCGAGCTCTGCCGAGGTCACAGATACGCCGGTTGCGGTGCGCTATTTTGGTGAAGACATGGTGCTCTATCGTGGCCAGAGCGGACGTGTATTTCTTGTCGAAGCCTATTGCCCCCATATGGGCACTCATCTGGCCAAAAACACGACTTCTTACGTGGTGAAGGACAAAAGCCATGTTGAAGGTGACAATATCCGTTGCCCCTATCATGCTTGGCGGTTTGGTCCCGATGGTAAATGCAACGACATTCCCTATTCTCCCGGCCCGATCCCGAAGAAAGCCTGTTTGAAAAACTGGAAAGTTATCGAAAGGGCTGGCTGTTTGTGGATATGGCATGATGAAGAAGGCGGGGAGCCGGATTATGCTTTGCCGGCCTTTGAAAATTATTACAATTCGCAATGGGTTAAATGGAATATTGAGCCGCTTGGCGAACTGAACAGTCACCCGCAGGAAATTGTCGACAATATTGCGGACAAGGGGCATTTGGTGCCGGTACACGGCAGCGAAGATATGGCGATCTTCGAAAATCGCTTTGAAGATCATGTCTGTTGGCAGGTCTTGAAAGCGGGTCATCGGACACTGAGCAGCAAGGAGGAGGGGATGACCAACGACACGTGGTATACCGGCCCCGGAATTCTGCAGTCGACAATGGAGGGCGATTATCCCTCTCATATGCTGATCGCACATACGCCAGTCGACGATGGTTTGGTGAAAGTATGGTATGGATTGCTCGTCAAATCCCCCAACGAAAAGCCAACTGAGACAGATATTTCTATTGCAGGCGAATATGAAAAAGCCGGATTAGATGCCTTTGCACAAGACTTTGAAATATGGGCCGATAAGCGGCCGTGTCTGAGCCCGATGATGGTGAAGGGCGACGGCCCCTTTGATAAAGTCAGGATTTGGTACAAGCAGTTCTTCAATGCACGCGAGCGGGCTAGCGATTTCCAGAAACGTGTGAATGGTCATTATATCTCCAAAGGCACCTCGCGTGACCCGTGGGAAGACGCGGCATGACCTGAAAAAAGATTCTTTTCTCCCGAATCGAATAACTGGCGTCCATTGCTAGAAAACAATGGACGCCTATTTTTTTCTGAAGTTTTCTCGGTCTGACTATTCCCAGAGACTCGGGATATTATCGCCGGTCAGATCGATGATCTTTTTGAGAATGCGTTTAGTGTCTGCAATTTCTCCAGGCGTAAAATGATCGAGTAAATCATCCTCGAAAGCCTTGGCCACCGACAGGGTCGAAATGAATATACTGCGCGATGATAGAGTTAGAGCGAGTGCGCCATCGGCGTCCTGTATGAGGCCTTTGCTTATCATATTCGCTATTTCGGTATCATCTGGCGCATGGCCTGTGTGTTGTAACCGGGCAATCAACTCTCCGGCAGGTAGCGGTGCATTCATACCGAGGACTGCAATCGCTAGATATTCGGTTTGACTGAGGCCAAGCTCTTCTGTTTTTGTGCGAGTAATTTCAGAAGTCTGAAAATGCGCGCGCGACAATAGATAGAGGAAAAAATCTTCGGTAAACCGAGCTTGTTCCGGTTCTACCGTTGGAGCCTCATCAATGAATGTTTTTGACCGAGTTTCAGCATAGTTTCCACCATGGAACACAAGAGGAGGGTGGTCGCGCTTGTCGAAAGCGATGACCTCACCGACAAAAATAATATGGTCCCCACCTTCATATTGGTGAACAGTCCGGCACTCGAATCTGGCTGCAAATTCATTCAGCACAGGCGATCCAATCACGCCTGGCTGCCATTCCACATTGGCGAATTTGTCTGTGCCTGAACGGGCAAACGCGTTGGATAGATTTTCCTGAAGGCAGGACAGGATATGGACCGCAAAATGGCCGCTTTCTCGAAATGCATCAAGTGATAATGACTTTTTGGCGAGAGACCATAGAACCAAGGGCGGGTCCAGGGAAACCGAATTAAAGCTGCTCGCGGTTACGCCCACAGGTTCGGCCGGATTTATTGCCGTTGTCACGATGGTGACGCCCGTCGCAAACGATCCCAGTGCATTACGAAATTCCTGAGTGTCCAGTGCAACATTTGTCATTCTTCGCCTCGGAATAGATTGCAAGGATTAGTGTTATGAGTCCAATGGCCTAGAACTACCAATATAATACGCAAAAAGCAATCCAAATATATCATGAGACATTTTTTGCGTAAAAAACGACCAATTAAAATACGCTAATATCTAGTCTCATATTTCTATTGGTAGTGGGCGCTGCAGCCTGGCTGACGGGAAATCAGCGGGAAAACTGATACTAGCTGAATGTCTAAGACTAAATATCATGGAGAACGAATATGAATGATCTCGTGAAAATT
This sequence comes from Parasphingorhabdus sp., assembly GCF_041748495.1. GTDB lineage: Bacteria > Pseudomonadota > Alphaproteobacteria > Sphingomonadales > Sphingomonadaceae > Parasphingorhabdus. The sequence continues at coordinate 14,110 of NZ_JBGTDD010000033.1, read as the reverse complement.
CTTTCAAAAATCCAGTGCATATGCGCGATCACCACATAGTTGCGACGCAGCGTGTGGCTGGTCTGAACAGACTCCCAAAATCCGAAACACATAAGCATAATCACAGGCGCTGACAGCCAGACAACCGAGGGGTTGGCCGGAAGTATAAGGCTGAACAGCATTGCAGGCGCAACGAGGCATGTCGGAGTGACAAATCAAATCATTTTTCACTCCCAATATTTCATTTGAATAATCACCAACAAGCGGGAGAAACTCATATTCAGGTTCAATCCGTTCGCCGAACCAATTTGCCTGTGTCAATAATTTCAAACGTCATATTATCAATGTAGCGAACAGATTTATTGCTCGCAGTGGCCAACCGCCGTGCACCGGGGTAGTGACGTACGCCGCTGTCCGTGTCTGTTATCCTGACATGCTGATATTCGATGACTTCGAGATAACAATCTTCATCGGTGATGCAGCGATAGCGACCAAGTTCTTTCTCCATGATCTCAGTCCTCGATTTTATCCGGATTTTCAGGCGGTCTCACATTTACGATACGCAAGATTCGTTCAACTCCGGTTCGGTCCGGCCAGGCAGTAGTTTCACCAGCCATCATCCCGATCAAGCCCGCTCCCACCGGGGTTAGAATGGAAAGGCGATCATATCCAATATCTGCATCTTGCGGGTAGACGACTTTCAGCATACGCAGCATACCGCTTTTCTCATCGATAAATTCGACAGTGCCGTTCATCGTCACGACATTGGGCGGCATACCATCGGCGGCGTGCAGTTCTGCGCGGCCAAGCTCCACATAAAGCATTTCAACCACTTTCGGATTATGGGCTTCCCTCGCCATCGCGAAAACTTCAATCGTGTGCTTTCACGATCGATCATATGGATGACAGGACACATCGCTTCCAAGTTGATATTGGCGTTCTTCATGAAAATGGCACTTTTCAAAACTGGATGGAAAGCAATGCGAAATGCGATGCTTTTTTCTCAATATGGATTGTGGAAAATCCCGGGTCCCATTTTGTCGAGGCCCATAGCGCAGATCCGGGTCAGCTTCCTGCGGCGAGCTGTTCCGAAAGGTGGCGATGTCGCCCAAGAGGAATGGTCGTAGATATACGATGGATATGGTCGAGCACTGCCATGGAGTCAATCCGCTGGAATGGTTGCTGGAGAGCGCTAATGAACCAACGCGCTGTGCAGGCCGAAGGCAACGCATGATTTGGAATGGTCCGCCACCGTTACCGGAACGCCAATCCGGTCGGTCAGAGTCTGTCCAATCAGGTTGATCGCTGCACTGCCGCCGGTCAAAATGATTCCGTTGGAACAGATATCATCGCATAGTTCGGGGGCAGTGTTGGCCAAAAGATTTGCGGACATGTCGGCGATTGCGTCGATATGTTTGCCAACCAAAGTGGCCAGTTCCTGAGTCGGAATGGACCTGGTCTCCGGTAATCCGGTTACCATATTCTGCCCTTTAACATTGATCGATCCGGTTGCATTTGCATCGGCGATCATCTGCTCGACCAGTTCGAGTTTTGTTTGTTCCGCCATATTCTGTCCGATCAGAAACTTGTGCTTGAAATGGAGGTGATCGAGGATCGACTGGTCGAGACTGTCTCCGCCCTTTCGAATGGCGGCGCGACCACATAGGCCACCGAGAGACAGGACGACAGCCTCGGTAAGACCTGCACCGCATTCGAGAATCATTGCACCATTTGGAGCTTCAACTTCGATGCCAGCACCTTTCGCCGCAGCGATAGTTTCATCGATCAAAGTGACCGAAGACATCCCGGCGTCTCTTGCCGCCGTCATCAAGGCGTTGCGCTCCGCACTTGTGGCATCGGTCGGGACCCCAATCGTTGCAATTAATCCTCCTCTGCGTGGTTTCCCGATTCTACCGCGAATGGCATATTGGAGAAACATCCGCGTCGCGTCTATATCATTGAGAACACCATAGCTCAGCGGACGAACAACGCACAGGTCGCTAGTATAATGGCCGCGCATTCTGATCGCGTCCAGGCCGGCTGCGACCAACTTTTTCCTGCCGGTATCACCGGAAAAACAGCAAAGGGTCGGTTCGTCAAAAATAATCCCGTCCGCCGCTGTCATTATGCGCGTGTTCGCCGTACCCAGGTCAATTGCAATATCAGGGGTCTGTTTTCTGGATCGGATTCTGTACATATGTAGATTTTAGACTGCATGAGCCAACCTGTCAGCATTATTCGTGACAATTTTGCGGAGGCCGTACATATCTTAGGTTCTGGCTTGACTAAAAAAATAGCTGCCCTATCTTGAGGGCATGGTCATGATATTATCCACTCTGTGGCTTCTTAGCATGGAAAAACTGCTAACGCTCTAGCCTCCCCCGGTCGAGGACAACAGTCTTCCGGCACCGGGGATATGCGTTTTCGACGCGTGCTCCAGCTCAAGTTTTCAATAACCCGGCTGCGCTCTCAAAATTAATAAGCGGAAAGCAATTGCTGCAATTTTTTGCGGGGCTTTTTCGTGACATATTGCGCGAACAGATGGGGACCTGTGCGAGCTGGTCTCGGTTGGTAGCGTGTTTAAAGGATTAGAAGATGATACAGGATATAGCAGTTCACCGGATCAATGCTGACCAGTTGTCAGCGCAGGAACCATCACTTAGTAAAAGTGAATATCGCGCCATTCTCGGCATATTCGCGGTTTCGCTAACTCTCTCGACAATGGCCTTGATCCACGCAAGCATAAACATATGACCCATGCGAGGGGGAAGGCTGAACCTTGGGTGACGCTCACCGATGGATGAACGGCTTCCGAACCTATACTGGAGATATAAATAGTGAACTATCGAAAAGCACGGTGCTATCCGCCCGAACCGATTGATTTGGCCTGATCCGGGAAATGGCAATTGCCATCCGGGTCAGGCACGTATCCGCGAGAGCCGAAGGCTCTTTGACAGGAACCTAATCGACAGGATTATAAAATGGCAAAGAAGAATAGAACCGGAAGCCGGGAGCCAAGAAAACCCAAGCAACAAAAGGTGAAGCCGGCATTGAATAATAGCGTTTCAGGCGCGCTGAGAACACAAATGTCAGGTCAGTCAAAACCCGCCTAACGTCATTGGTCCACAGAGCACGGGCTGCCAACCTCCTCCCTCATTCGGCAGCCCGTGCTCGACGGATCAGCATTTCAAATATTCTAACTCTAACGGAGGACAATATGTCCAAATCATTTCTTCGTCGGCTCAGAAAAAAGCACGACGTAATTGATCGCAAGATTGCGAAAAAACAAAAGGCGTCGAGCCATGATCCAGCTAGAATGAGCGAGCTCAAGAAATTGAAGCTGTCGATCAAGGATCAAATCGCACGTATCGAAGCGATGTCGACAAAACCGAGTGCATCTGCTTCATAAAACGAAAATGATGGAGCCACTTCGGGTGGCTCCATCCCCCCTGTATAAACATTCGGAAGTAATACGGCCATGATGGCGCAAGATGGATTTGAGTATAGGATAGCGGTTCCGGGACAAAGGATTTTGGTTCAAGCAGCAATCGCAAACTGGGAGAATGAAGGCGGAGCGGTGTTGCCGACGTCCCAAACGCAGGAATGCTGGCGACGCACATCAAAAACACCGCCGAAACCACCGCACGGCACCGCCCGCAAGAACCACTAAACATGTGCAGTAACTTCCTTCCCATCAAACAAACCAAGTGGCCCTGCTGCTTGTGGAAAACGCTATTTGTATTCTGGCGCTGAACGGTGCGAACATGGCGCTGTCTCGTAATCTTGGCAACGCGCTTCACATCGAAATGGGACTGGTTAAAAAAGGCAACATGTTCCCGAAACCGCCGAACTTGGCTCGACAGGCCCGGGCGGTCATTTGAAAGAGTGGGTAGCCGTCGATGTGGTTATGAGACAGTCGACCTGCATAGACACAAAGAAGAGCGTTTGATCATGCAATGCGTGAGTTGGCTATCGAAGATCGCCGACAGGCGAGCCTGTGGTAGCTAAATCGGATTCAGAATATGCAGAAGCGCTGAATGTTGCGTCGCTGAAAAACCAGGAAGATGTCCTGCGTCTCGCGCTCGGTCTCGAGCGCGGCGCTGCCAACGCCTATCTCGGCCTGATCCCCTCGCTGGGCGTCAACTTTCATCAAGTAGCCGCCCAGATGGCGGGCGACGAGGCGTTTCATGCCGCTATTCTGGGCAATGCACTTGGCGAACCCATACCAAAGGCAGCGTTGATCTTTGGATAAATCTTCCACCACGCAATTAGGTATCGGGACATGAGTTATCGACTGAGCATCGCGGTCGCATTGATTGCGGGCATCGCAACATTCATCTTCATGCAGGACTCTGATAAGCAATTCGCGCCGCTGCAATCGCGAAATGCAGCCAACCACGATAGCGTGCCGATCGGAGCCGAATTTATACATGTGTCGGCTCTGGCGGCCACCGGTACCGCCTTGTCCGGGAAGGAACTATACACCCGCCGGTGCGGGGCCTGCCACTCAGTCGATCAGAACCGCGTCGGGCCCCGTCATCGCGGTGTATACGGACGAAAGGCGGGGAGCGTTGCGGATTATCGTTATACGAACGCACTCAAAAAACTCAACTTGACATGGAACGAGAGCAATCTGGACCGCTGGCTTGCCAATCCTACCGCCGTCGCTCCGGGAACGGCCATGGGCTTTCGGCTGAATAATCCGTCTGAACGAAAGGCGATTATAAATTATCTGAAATCCGTTTCTCAATAATCCGGGCTGGATTGCAGCTGCCCGTTAAGATCAACAATATTTATACATGGTAGGATTTAGAATATGACCTTTGGAGCAACCGAAGCAGGAATTCCCTTACAAAATGGTATCCATGATCCCGTCAAGGATGATGACGATGTCAGTCAGGCAGAAGCTGAGCAAGCGGTTCGAAATCTTCTCCGGTGGATAGGTGAGGATCCGCGTCGGGAAGGGTTGGCTGATACGCCGAAACGTGTTGTCAGAGCGTTTGCAGAATGGTTTTCCGGTTATAATGGGGTGCCGGGCGATATCCTTTCAAAAAATTTTGGTGAAGTAAACGGCTATCGCGATATGGTGCTTCTGCGAGGCATCAGGCTGGAAAGCTATTGCGAGCATCATTTGGCACCGATCATAGGAACCGCGCATATCGCGTATCTTCCGAATGAAAAGGTGGTTGGCATCTCCAAACTCGCGAGGCTGGTTGATTTATATTCCAAACGGCTTCAGATTCAGGAGCGGTTGACCGCGCAGATCGCAAATAGCCTCAACGACGAACTTAAACCTCGTGGTGTCGCTGTCATGATTTGCGCTGAGCATCAATGCATGTCCACGCGAGGTGTCCGCAAACACGGTGTCGATACAATTACCAGTGAATTCATCGGAGAATTCGAAACAGACAAATGCTTGCAATCTCGGTTCTGGCATTCCGTGGAAGATTAACGAGACTATCAATCAGAAATATAGACCCGTTTATCGAATTTATCTCGAAGGTCTACTCGAGCAATCGGTGGTGCTCTAGGCGCGCTTCCATCTGTAGAAGCTGGCCCGGGCAAGGCCAGAATAGCGGTAAATTTTGGCTACATGCCTTTGCATGCTGCAATATCCGTAATTTGCGCTCGTCTTCCTTGTCACTCACATTGGCGTCACCACCAGTCAAACTCGGTATCCTCGGCCTCTCACCCGCCAATCTTGATGCCTATTTCAAAGTAATTACCGAATTTGGTCCTTTCAGCGCGTTGATGAACCGGACAGGACAACCGAGTATGTCGATGCCGCTTGCGATGTCGAAATCAGGCGTGCCAATTGGTGTTATGTTCAGCTCCCGCTATGGTGACGAAGCCATGCTCTTCCGGCTTGCCGGGCAACTAGAGCATACCCTTGGGCCGGACGGCGGCCAAGAATCTTAGGGCGGATACGGGACGGGCGAATGAAGTCCGAGAAGCGACTGTGCTCGCCACGGACGAAGCCCCAGATCAGCCGAAATACGATCAGAATGGCTGCGACCCAGCCGAAGAGGACACGCTAGGCGTTAAGAACACCCTCCTCTTCCGCCGAAAGGAACGCCACCGTGATTGCGGCTACCAGGGAACAGTTGCAGCGGCAGGTTTCAGACACTGATCCACTTCTTGTTCCCGATACTGTCGTGTCCTCTTCCCGGCTCTGCCGGAACGTCGGAGCCGGAAAGCGCTCGTTCGTCCATGCCGCTCACTCGTGGTGTTCTGCCGACGCCGGCTGGCCATCGGCGTAATGGCCCGCAGCAAGGGCGTCCGCGGCCTGATGCAAGCCTTCGACGTAGTGCACGAACGTGACATAGCTGGCGACATACTCACGGCCCGCCGCCAGATCGTCCGGACGGAAGTTGCGCTTGCGCTGAAGGTCGGCAAACTTCTGGTGGATGCCTTGTTCGACTTCTTTGGCAGCAAAGGTTGCGACTTCGGCGTCAGAACCGCTCTCGACGGCCTGGTCCGCAAGCGGAATTGCGGGACCGAGGTTTCGACCAGCGGGCTTGAGGCCGGTGTAGGGAGCTCCCTCGCCCGCACGGTGAACGCGAACCAAAGTCTCGAAGAAGTAGCGGTCGGCCATATCGCGAGCCTGGGGCCCCAGCTTACGGACTGCGACGGCCTCGGTGAAGGCACGGCGCACTTCTGCTTCGTCATCAGGTTGCACCCAGATGAGCACCGGGTTCGGATCACCCGATTGTAATGCCTGTCGCGCAGCGGCGACCACCGGCCCGTCCAATCCGTCGCAATGCGCAGATGCGGGTGGCGCCAGGAACAACGCGGCTGCAAGTGCCAGCGGGACAATAGTTCGTAAACGCATTGAAATTCTCCACATGTCGAATTTCGCGAAGAATAGTTGGGGTCGTGGTGCCAGTAACTACGTAGTTTTCACATGCGTCGATCCAATGTCTGCTTTAGGGTATGGTCCAGTCTACGCCCATGCCTGTATCGAAGTCCACCACGCGCAAGTCCCGGTGAAGGACATGAGGGCTGGCCATGAGATGACGCTCGAAAATGTTCAACGACTCTGTGCCAATTGTCACCGCATTACTTATCGCGAGAAGGCGAAGCAGGTTGGACATTTTTAGATATCGATTGTTCAGTGGTTAAGAATCCGTCTTGGACCCTTTGTAGTTGATCATATTGGATGTTTATCAACTGTTCGGCATAATCCAAAATGTCAGCAAGTGGGACGATTGTGGAATGTCGGCTTTTGGCTTGCCAGAGGTGAATACGGACTTTTCGCTCAACGCGATCGAAATGACGGCTAACGCTCCATTTTCGGTCATTCCCGCCATAAATATTGTCTACCAAAACCTGTCGTTCAATGGGTTAGAGCTATGGACGGAAACTGGGCCGTTGCACTCGAGTTCCCCTCCATATTTCGAAACTCACTTGGAGAGTGTCCAGTCCATTTTCTGAATGCGCGCCTGAAAGTGGCAGAATCACAATATTGCAATCTAGAAGCGATATTTTTTATGCTGAGATTGGACCCCAAGAGTAGGTCGTAAGCTACCTCGCGCCTACAACTCTCGCGCAAGTGGACAAGAGTTGTATCTTCGCTCGAGATTCTTCGACGTAGCGTTGCCGCAGAAAGACCGAACATTGTTGCTAGATCTGTGAGGCCGGGAAGACTTTCGCGTCTCGCAAGAGCCGCGCGCAATGCAACACGGATATGATCCGAGAGCTGTCCTTTGTCATAGTTTGGCGGCAGTAGGTCGAATGGGAAGAGTGCAAAAAGGCGATCTATATCTTGAAAGTTCTGCATAATGGGACGCGCGAGACAGGCGGCGGGGAATGCAATGCTATCATGCGATGCATCAAAAACCGGTCGCAGTTGAAGCAATTCGTTAAAGGCAGGCACTTCCAGCGCGGATGGATAGGCCAAGGTCACACCGGTCAACCGGATTTCCTCCCCTGTCAACCAACCGAACAGCCGATGAAACATCGTCAGCCCATACATGGTGACCAGCAGGTCGCCAACCCGGCGTTCCTTTAGTGGGATGTCCATTGTCAATGTCGCCACGTCATCGTTAATGTCCAATGAGAGCATGCGAGTTTCGGCCATGGCAATACGATGAAACTCAATGGCCATCGCGATCGCAATATCGAGCGTAGGACATGCCGACGCTATCAAACATAACATCTTCAGGCGATCAACAGGAAACCTTGGGCGTGCATCCCGGCGGCATCCGTGTTCTTCGAACTGCAGAACGCATTCCTGTGAGAAACGTGCGAACGAAGATCGGGGCACATAGGAAACTTGCCCATCCCGAAGATCACACATTCGGTAGCGAAGGCCCGCAGATTTGAGAGCAGCCTTTCCGTCGCCCCCGATGGCTTCGAGCGCGTCAAGGAGTGCCACGACAGCTGAAGCTGGGGCGGATCGTCGAGTAGCAGACATTGTTCTTCCTAAATTTACCGCGGCATGAACTATAATGCCCCCATTATGAACTCTAAGGCCCTTCTTCTAGAGCGCGCATACTATATCAATCGGTCCACTGCAAAAAGTTCCAGGGGAGAAAATAAATGACTAAAGGCAACTGTTCCTTGCTCGGCATCACCGGCTTTATCACACTTGCATTTTGTCTTGCGGCTCCCGCATTTGCCCAAACCGAATCCCGTAATCTTTCGGAGCCCAAAGAGTCCGGGCTAAACGTAATCGTCGTTACTGCGCAGAAAAGATCAGAGAATCTTCAAGATACTCCGCTCGCCATCAGCGCAATCAATGCTGAGATGATTCTACAGCGAGGGATTGCCGATGTATCAAGCCTTACCGCAGTGGCGCCAAATCTGAGTATTACCACTACTGGAGCGGCGACCTCCAATATCGCCTTATTCATTCGCGGCATTGGAGAAAGTGAAACGATTTTGACGGTTGATTCCCCCGTTGGCCTCTATGTGGATGGCGTGGTCCTTGGCCGGAGTTCCGGTGCGGTGTTCGACCTTGTTGACCTTGAACGTATTGAGGTACTGCGTGGACCGCAGGGGACGCTCTACGGGCGCAACACCATTGGTGGTGCGGTTAATCTAATCTCACGCAAACCCACAAGTGAGGGGGGTGCAGAACAAATGTTAACCTATGGTAGGTTCGATTTGTTTCAGTCGAAAACGACATTGAACACTGGCGAACTTGGCGAATCAGGCTTGCGCGCCCAATTCACCTATTTGCATAAGCAGCGTAGTGGATATGTCGATAATCTCTTGGCACCGAATGATCGCGATCCGGGTTCCTCTAATGTCGATGCGTTCCGTGCTTCTGTTGCCTATGATCAGGGCGGACCGCTACGCCTTGACTATGTTTTCGATTACAATGAACGCAAGAGCATAGCGAATCAAAATCAGCTTGCGAGCGCTCGACCTGACATTCTGGCTTATATAAATGCGTCGGCGGCACTTGGCGGCTCCACGCCACAATTGTCACGAGATAGACTAAATCAAGTCAGCCTCGATCATGATGGACGCATCAGTGACAAGGTGCAGGGCCATGCCCTCACAGCCGAAGTCGACCTCTCCAGCGATTTGACCCTCCGCTCGATCACCAGTTATCGCAAATGGACGAATAGCGTTATCAACGATCAAGATGGCAATGCTGGATTAGTGGGCTTTACCGTTGACCCAATTCTATTTGCAGGTGGGCCTTTTATCCCGCTGGGCGTGCAGCCAATCAGCCTGTTCCATCTAACCTTCGAACGGGACCAGCATCAGTGGACGCAGGAACTGAACTTGCTTGGGAAAATTGGAGATCGCACAGATTTCGTAACTGGCGCCTATTATTTTTATGAGGTCGCAAACGAAGAGAACCCAACATTTCTGACCTTCATCCTCCCGTCACCAACACCTATTCAAGTCACTCCGACAGTGAGTGTCAACTCGTTTGGCGTCAATCTCGCGAGCAACCTGATCTACAAGTACAAGTCACAGTCGAAGGCAATTTTCGGACAGGTTACTACCGAACTGACTGATCGTCTGAGCTTCACCGGCGGTTTGCGATACACGATGGATGAAAAGCAGCTGGATCAGACAATCCCATTCGCACGTAATCTCGATCGGGATTTTAGCAAACTGAACTGGGCCGCGACCGTGGATTACCAATGGAACAGCGATATTATGACCTATGTTCGCGCTGCTACCGGCTATAAGGCGGGCGGCTTCAATGCGCGTTCAGTCAATGACGGATTTAACCCCGAGAATCTCACGTCCTATGAAGTCGGTGTGAAGTCTGAATTATTTGATCGTCGCCTGCGCTTCAACGTAGCGGTGTTTCACGCAGTCCATAAGGATGTGCAGGTAGGCCAGTTTCTTGCAGGTTCGGGCGGATCACTTGGCACTACCGTTAATGCAGGCAAGGCGGTCTACACAGGCATTGAGGCCGAATTTGCTGCCCTTTTAACCGATGAACTAACCCTCACCGGTAACATCGGCTACCTTGACCGGAAATATAAGACATTCGAAATACGCGATCCGGCAACCGATCAGCTTGTTGACATAGCAAGTTCTGCCAAATTTTTGTATTCGCCTGACACAACAGCAAATATCGGGATAGAATATCGCGCACCGCATTTCGGTTTCGGTCAGCTGACAGCGCGGATGGATTATTCTTATCGCAGTCGGATGTTTTGGCACTCTTCGACATTGTTGAATCCTTTCAACAACTTCATCTCTGATGGACCAGTCAGCCGCGTTGACGCGCGATTGACGCTGTCCGAACTCAAATTCGGACGCTCTGAGGCTCAGATAGCTGTTTGGACCAAGAATCTTACTGGCCAGGATTACCTGCTTGGCGGCGTAGATTTTGGTTCACTTGGCATCTCGACTGTCAGTTACGCTGAACCCCGCACATGGGGTCTTGATTTTAGGATCAAGCTCTAACGATTAAAAAGCAGAAAACTGCTATGTTAAATGAGGATAACTAGTATGGCACAATATGACGCCTTGCTTTCTTCGGGCCAGATTGGGCCCATGCATTTGAAGAACCGTATTCTTCTAACATCTATGGGTGCGGGGCTGGCAGAACCTGACGGTATATGCGGTGACCGCATCCGGGCTTTTCATGAAACTCAGGCGCGAGGGGGGACCGCGCTGGTGACCATGGGCGTTGTCGGGGTAGCCCTCCCACTCAGCCAAAATATGATAAACCAGCCTGCAATTTCAGATGACCGATATATCCCTGGATTGAAAGCAGTTGCCGATGCGGTCCACAGCCATGGAGCAAAATTCGCAATTCAGGCCCATTTCGCCGGGCTTGTTGCAGCAATCGACATGGTGGCTGGCAAACCAGTCTGGACCCCGTCTATTCCCGAATACACCGAAGGTGATATGCTCGATGGTTTTCTTCTGGAAGAGCAAGAAATATCTCCCACATTTAGCATGCCTGAGCCAGTTTATCGGGTGATGTCGATTGAGGACATCAATTGGCTGATCGGCATGTTCGGTAAGGCCGCCGACAGGGCGCAACGTGCTGGTGTCGATGGGATTGAGATTCATGCTGGGCACGGCTATCTCCTGTCTTCGTTTATCTCGCCAGCCACCAACAAGCGCAACGATGCCTATGGTGGATTAGTAGAAAACCGCTCACGACTTCTTTGTGAAATTATTCGTGCGATGCGGGAGGCCGCCGGACCAGAAATTGCTATTTGGTGCAAAATCGACGGAGCCGAATATGAGCGCGAAGGCGGCATCACCATTAAAGATGCCAAAATAACAGCTCAACTAGCCGAAGATGCGGGTGCGCATGCTATTACAGTCACGGCCTATCATGATCCGTCACAAGGTACGTTGCACTCCGGTTCACATACTCCTGATGTTCCCGGCCTAAATATTGAGAAGGGAATGGAAATTAAGAATGCGGTCAATATTCCGGTAATTGTGTCGGGCCGCATCGAACCTGAAATCGCCAATAATCTAATAAAGGATAAGTCAGCAGATTTCGTCGCGATGGGGCGCAAACTGCTCGCAGATCCGGACTTACCGAACAAGCTGGCGAGCAACCGGTCGTCTGACATACTTCCCTGCATTTACTGCTATACCTGTATAAGCAGTATATATTATGGTGGGTCGGTGCGCTGTGCGGTCAACCCCGAGACTGCGTTTGAACAGACGAATTGGCTACCTCCTGTAACGAAAGCAAAACATATTGTCGTTGTCGGAGGAGGACCAGGGGGGATGGAGTCTGCTCGGCGACTATCTGCTCGAGGACACCGGGTTACACTTGTCGAACAGTCGGACAGGCTGGGCGGGACACTTCAATTTGCAGCGATAGCCTACGAACCAAATGAGCGTATCCTCAATTGGCTAAAGCGGAACGTAGAACTTGCCAACGTAGAAATACGTCTAAACACGCCTGCCACTCTTTCGCTGATAGAAGAATTAAAACCCGATACCGTAATCGTCGCATCGGGCGCGCGCAGGGATATCCCGCCAATACCTGGAGGCGACTTGCCGAATGTTTTTTCAGGAGACGATTTAAAGAAGTTGTTGCTTGGCGAAACATCCGATGAACTGGATCGGAAAACTGGTTTCATGACACGTGTTATGTCTAAAGCGGGCTCGATTACGGGCGCCAACAAAAATCCAGCATTGATCCGTGAGGCAACGAAGAAATGGATGCCGTTAGATGACAATATCGTCATCATCGGGGGTGAACTGGTTGGGCTGGAGCTTGCCGAGTTCCTTGTGGAGCGGGGGCGCAAAGTTTTCGTGATGGACAGCGCACCTAAAATGGGTGCTGGCCTCCAAATTGTGCGGCGCTGGAGAGTTCTTGATACACTCCGTGAGCATGGTGTGGCGATGTTAACGTCACTACAGAACATTGAGATCAAGCGAGATTGCGTTATTGCACAGAAATCCGATGGTAGACCAGTAAAAATCTACGCCGACCAAATCATTGTTGCCAAGGGAGCAAGCGGTGATTTGCGGTTTGCGAATGAATTACGCGCGGCAGGACATGTTGTTCATGAAATCGGAGACTGCACTGGAATCCATTATATTGAAGGCGCGATGCGATCCGCCGCAGAGGTATCGAAAATAATCTGATGCATAGCAATTTCACCAATCTCTTCACTTCGGCTCAACAATAGCTGGTCCTTGGGGAGGATTATACCAGATGACAACTTTGCTTACATTTCACCTGATCGCCCTAGGTATCTGGATAGGCGTTGTCGGTGCAGAATTTTTTATCGAATTTGACGGAATGAAAGATAGCGAATCTCTCAAAATGGCCTCAAAACTACATTTTGCAACCGATATATGGGTGGAGATACCGTCATTTACGATGGTCTTGATCACCGGACTTTTGATGTTGGACGAAAGCCATTTCCAAGGATTATTTCTTTATAAAGTCATCTTTGGATTGCTGGCGATATTTTTCAATGTTGTTTGCGTATACGCGGTCTTTAAGCGACGAGGCTACGCACTCAAAAATGACATGGAAGGTATGGCATCCGTCGATCCGATTATGAAACTAGGCGGGCTAATAATCCCGTGTTTCATAATCGCATTTGTAATCAGCATGATATTCGTATTCCGCTAACTTTTGATGTTCTCCCCAAGGCGAATTCTAAATCTACTGATGGATTACAACGAACGTTACATTTCCATGGCTCGGTACATCAGCGATTCGAGAATTGTATATTAGTGTTTCAAACAAGGATGTTCTGCCGCCCATAGCGTTTCTGGCTAACCTGTCCGCTAAGCTACTTCGCCCACCAAAAACCGGACAGTCAACACCCCACCCAGTTGCTGCCTTGTGAGCTGACTAGATGGGAAATGAAAGCGGCTGGTCAGCAACCACCCCTAATGGCTGACATTCGCAATAGTCAGGTCCTACGTCCGCTACGCGTCCTCATTCCGGATATTAAAGCACTCGCAAGCCTCACACGGAAGCCGTCGTTCTCGGTTTTATAAGCCTACGCGATAGGCTGGTGAAGGGGACGCTAAATGCTCGAAGTTCTTATTAGGATTTCGGAAATGTCCAATCAGGGTAAGCGTGGCGAGGACGCCGCCTTGTCAGCGTGATTTTTTGGTCTGAGCAGTTTTGCCGGCGACGCGGCGTTTGGCGATGGCACCGATCCTGAGCTTTGCGTCGCGTTCGTCGATCTCGTCGGGATCGAAAGGTTTC
>NZ_JBGTDD010000032.1:0-8131 GCF_041748495.1 Parasphingorhabdus sp. | reverse complement strand
TAATCCTTTACCGGACCGAAGATGCGGGCGCAGAACAGGCCGTCGCGTTCCGGCTTGAAGGTCCGGTAGTTGATGGTTTCCGGCTTCTTGATTTCGCCAAAGGACCAGCTGCGGATGCGCTCTGGCGATGCCAGACCGATCTGGATCTGATCGAATGTTTCCGGTTTTGCGATCGGATTTGCAAAATTTGTTACTTGATTCATGTCTTAATTCCTCTTGGGCTTTCGCCCCAAATTTGAAATGCTGCGTGGCGTGAAACTAGTGCTTCACTCCGCCGCTATCGCAATCCCGTCGTCGGCTTCATCATCATCGTCACCAAAGCTGGAGAGCTGGATGTTGAGGCCGAGCGACCGCATTTCCTTGACCAGAACGTTGAAGCTTTCCGGCACGCCGGCTTCGAACGTATCGTCACCCTTGACGATCGCTTCGTAAACCTTGGTGCGGCCGATCACGTCATCGGACTTGACCGTCAGCATTTCCTGCAACGTGTAAGCCGCGCCGTAAGCTTGCAGCGCCCAGACTTCCATTTCCCCGAAACGCTGTCCGCCAAATTGCGCTTTACCGCCAAGAGGCTGCTGCGTGACAAGGCTGTAAGGGCCGATCGAGCGAGCGTGGATCTTGTCGTCGACCAGATGGTGCAGCTTGAGCATGTAAATATAGCCCACGGTCACCTTGCGGTCGAACTTGTCACCGGTCCGGCCATCATAAAGATTGACCTGACCACTGCGATCCAGGCCTGCCAGTTCGAGCATGTCGGAAATATCGCTTTCATGCGCACCGTCGAACACCGGCGTTCCCATGGGAATACCGTCGCGAAGATGGCCGACCATTTCGACAATTTCGCCAGTATCCCGGGAATCGATGTCCGCATGATATTGCTCGCCGTAAATGACCTTGAGTCGCTCCTTGACCGCATCGGGTGGCGATGCTGCCTCCGGATCAGGATTGGCCAGCTTCCATTCTTCGAGCGCCTGGGTGACCTGCTGGCCGAGACCACGGGCGGCCCAGCCCAGATGGGTTTCGAAAATCTGACCGACGTTCATGCGCGATGGCACGCCCAGAGGATTGAGCACGATATCAACCGGCGTCCCATCCTCGAGGAACGGCATGTCTTCCTGCGGCAGGATGCGGGAGATGACGCCCTTGTTGCCGTGACGGCCAGCCATTTTGTCGCCCGGTTGCAGCTTGCGCTTCACCGCGACAAAAACCTTGACCATCTTGAGCACGCCCGGTGCCAGTTCGTCGCCGCGCTCAAGCTTTTCGCGACGGTCCTCGAACCGTTCGTTGATCAGCTTGATCGCTTCGTCATATTGCTGACGGGTGGCTTCGAAATCGGACTGAACCTGATCGTCCTTTACCGCGATCTTCCACCAATCAACCTGCTCCAGTTCGGCCAGGCTGTCTTCGGTGATTTCTGCACCTTTCTTCATCGGCTTGGGCGCGGAGGTCGCGGTCTGGCCGATCAGCATATCTTTCAGCGTGTTGAAGGTTGCGCGATTGAGGATGGCGCGTTCGTCGTCGCGATCCTTGGTAAAGCGCGCGATTTCCTCGCGTTCGATCGCCAGAGCGCGCTCGTCCTTGTCGATGCCGTGGCGGTTGAACACACGGACCTCGACGACCGTACCGGCAACGCCGGGCGGCAGACGCAGGGACGTGTCGCGGACGTCGGATGCTTTTTCACCGAAAATGGCGCGGAGAAGCTTTTCTTCCGGCGTC
Organism: Parasphingorhabdus sp.; assembly: GCF_041748495.1. Taxonomy (GTDB): domain Bacteria; phylum Pseudomonadota; class Alphaproteobacteria; order Sphingomonadales; family Sphingomonadaceae; genus Parasphingorhabdus. The sequence goes on along the minus strand of NZ_JBGTDD010000032.1, from coordinate 6,415 downwards.
ATCGGCGATTCACCCTTGGGCGTGATCTTGCCGACGAGAATATCGCCAGGCTCGATTTCCGCACCAATATAGACAATGCCGGCTTCGTCGAGATTGCGCAGGGCTTCCTCGCCAACATTGGGAATGTCGCGGGTGATGTCTTCCGGTCCGAGCTTGGTATCGCGGGCCATGACTTCAAATTCTTCGATATGGATCGAGGTGAAGACGTCGTCTTTCACGATCCGCTCGGAGATGAGGATCGAATCCTCATAATTATAGCCATTCCAGGGCATGAAGGCGACGAGGCTGTTCTTGCCGAGAGCCAGTTCACCCATGTCGGTGGACGGACCGTCAGCAATCGTGTCGCCCTGCTGGACGATTTCGCCCACTTTCACCAATGGACGCTGGTTGATGCAGGTGTTCTGGTTGGAGCGCTGGAATTTCTGCAGCGTGTAAATGTCCACACCGGAACGGCCAGCTTCCACCGCGCCCGAAGCGCGGATCACGATCCGGGTGGCATCCACCTGATCGACGATGCCGGCGCGGCGTGCAGCGATTGCAGCGCCGGAGTCCCGGGCCACGGTTTCTTCCATGCCGGTGCCCACAAATGGTGCTTCGGCTTTCACCAGCGGCACGGCCTGGCGTTGCATGTTCGATCCCATGAGGGCGCGGTTGGCGTCATCATTTTCCAGGAACGGAATAAGCGAGGCGGCAACCGACACCAGCTGTTTCGGGCTGACGTCCATCAGCGTGATGATGTCGCGCGGGGCCATCAGGAATTCACCAGCCTGACGGGAGGAAACGATTTCCTCCACAAAGCTGCCGTCTTCGGTCAGCTCGGCATTGGCCTGCGCCACCGTATGCTTCTGCTCTTCCATCGCGGAGAGATACAGAACATCGTCCGTCACCTTGTTGTCGACAACTTTCCGATAGGGGGTTTCGATGAAACCATATTGGTTGATGCGGCTGAACGAGGCGAGCGAGTTGATCAGTCCGATGTTCGGGCCTTCAGGCGTTTCAATCGGACAGATCCGGCCATAATGGGTCGGGTGAACGTCGCGGACTTCAAATCCGGCGCGCTCGCGGGTCAGACCACCGGGGCCCAACGCCGACACGCGGCGCTTATGGGTCACTTCGGAAAGCGGATTGGTCTGATCCATGAACTGGGACAGCTGCGAGGAACCAAAAAATTCGCGAACGGTCGCAACCGCGGGTTTCGCGTTGATCAGGTCATTCGGCATCACGGTGGATACGTCAACGCTGCTCATCCGCTCCTTGACGGCCCGTTCCATGCGAAGCAGTCCGACGCGATACTGGTTTTCCAGCAATTCGCCCACCGAGCGAACCCGGCGATTGCCGAGATTGTCGATGTCATCGACTTCGCCCTTGCCGTCCTTCAGGTCGACGAGGGTTTTGACAACCGCGATAATGTCTTCCTTGCGCAGGATTGTGTAGTCAGCCGGTGCGTCCAGTTCGAGACGCATGTTCAGCTTCACGCGGCCAACGGCGCTCAGGTCATAACGTTCCGGATCGAAGAACAGGCCTTCGAACAGGGCTTCTGCGGTTTCGCGCGTTGGCGGTTCGCCGGGGCGCATGACGCGGTAAATATCGGACAGCGCGCCGTCCCGATCTTCGGCCTTGTCCGCTTTCAGCGTGTTGCGGATCCATGGGCCGGTGGTGACATGGTCGATATCCAGCAATTCGAGCGCATCGATACCGGCATTGTCGATCTTTTCGAGATTTTCTGCGGTGACTTCGTCACCGGCTTCGATGTAAATCTCGCCGGTCTTCTCGTTGATCAGATCAAAGGCGCTGTAGCGGCCGAAAATTTCCTCGGTCGGGATGACGATGTTTTTCATGCCATCGGATTCAGCCTTTTTCGCGGCCCGTGGCGTGATCTTGGTCGCCGCTTCAAAGACGACTTCGCCGCTTTGCGCGTCGACAATATCGAAGGTCGGCTTCAGTCCGCGCCATTGCTCGGCGACGAAAGGAATTGTCCAGCCGTCTTTTGCCCGCTTGTAGACGATGCGCGCGTAAAACAGGTTGAGGATATCTTCTTCCGAATAGCCCTGCTTGACGATCTTGGTGATTTCGGCGCTCTTGGTCCGGCCTTCGTCTTCAATCTTGCCGTTGACCTCGATTGCACCCATGGGTTCACGGATGGTGATCAGATTGCCGTCGACGTCCAATATTTCGGCTGGCTGCTTCATGCCGGCTACGCGGATCATTTCACCGGTTTTGAAATCGGGCTTCTTTTCCTTGACCTCGAGGATCGCGTCACCGAGCGACCGCAGCATTGCGGTCACCGGCAGCTTGCGCTTGCGGTCGATGCGGACGTTGACGATATCTTTCGCGTCAAACTCAAAGTCGAGCCAGCTGCCACGGTAAGGAATGACGCGGGCAGCGAAGAGGAATTTGCCGGAAGAGTGGGTCTTGCCGCGGTCATGGTCAAACAGCACACCGGGCGAACGGTGCATCTGGCTGACGATAACGCGCTCGGTGCCGTTGATGACGAACGTGCCGTTCTTGGTCATCAAGGGCATGTCGCCCATATAGACGTCCTGCTCCTTGATATCGAGAACGGAGCGGGCTTCGGTTTCGGGATCGACCTCGAACACGATCAGACGCAGGGTGACCTTCATCGGCGCGGCATAGGTGATGCCCCGCTGACGGCATTCCTCGACATTATATTTGGGATCTTCGAGCTGATAGTTGACGAAGTCCATTTCAGCGGTACCGGCAAAATCGCGGATCGGGAAAACGCTGCGCAGCGTTTTTTCGAGGCCAGACACATATCCAATCGAGGGATCGGAACGCAGAAACTGTTCATATGATTCGCGCTGCACTTCGATGAGATTGGGCATCTCGATGACTTCGTGGATATTGCCGAAGATCTTGCGAATGCGTTTCTTGCGGGTGGGGGTCGGAGCCGTCGTCTTGACCGAAGCTGCTTGGGTAGCCATATGTTTTGCCTTCTCGCCATCGCCGGAAAACCGGCGGAAAATCAATATGTGGAGGCGCTTCAAGACAAGAAAAGCCGCATATCTCCCGACACGGGAGATTGCAGCTTTTTAGCGTCCTGAAAACCGTGCAGAGATCATTTCTTCTGGCGCGCCGCGCGACTGCACGCCCTGTCTCGAAATCTGTGGTGAGAGCGGCATATAGGGGGATGTTGGAACCGGGTCAAGAGGGCGTTTGGGCTGCTCGCCTGGACATTCTTCGCTTAAATTGGGGCAGCGATCATTCCTGCAGTCTTGCCGATCGGCTCTGCCATCTGGCGCTGCCCCAGACGCGGATCAGGCGATCGACCCGGGCCCGGAAGTCGCCGGTCAGACCGCTTTCATTGGCGCAGCGCTGTTTCTCGACCATGCAGGCTTCTCCGGTGTCGAGCCGCAAGGTCGTGATTTGCGAAGCAGCTTCGGCAATGCCGATCTGGGTGGGGCGATCGAGATCGCCAACGGTCATCAGCACCGGTTTGGCGGGAATGTGAGCCTGCTGCCCGTTGAGCAAGGCGAGGATGATGGCGCGGTAGTCGCTCAGGCCAATCGGTCCGTCGGTCGTTACCCCGGCGCGGTTGGTCACCAGAAAAGTGCCGTTCTGGCGAATATTGATATTATGGCCATGACCCAGAAATCCATCCTCGAACAGATCTTCGCCATGATCGCCGGTTATCACGACCACGCTGTCATCCCACAGGCCATCGCGTTTCAACCGGGAAACCAGTTCGCCGAGCTGCTGGTCTGCATAGTGGATCGCATTCCAGTAGGTCTGCTGCAACAATTCCCGGTTTTTCGCGCTGATCTCTGACCGGGGCAAGGGGCGGTCGGTCAGATTGAGCGGCATGTCCTTGTGATAATAAGGGAAATGGGGCGACTGGAAATTGAAATAGAGAAATTGGGGCTGATCCCATTTTGATGGCTGCTGATATTCGTCGGCAAAGGCTTTCAGCAGATGCTTCTCGTCCACCAGTATCGAGCCTTGCGCGCCGTTGCTGAATGCGCGCAGATGTTTCAATTTCTCGCCGTCGATGAAGATATCGGCATTTTCGCGCATGCCTACGGTTTGGGAGATATCGCCGAAATCTTCGGGCTGACCCGAAAAAACGGCAATTTCATAGCTGCTGGCTTTGAGTTCGCGGAACAGCGACGGTGAACCGTTTGCCGGTTGCAGAGCTCCGCCAAACAGGGATTTGAGCGAAGCGGTGGTAAAGCCGACATGGCTGAAGGCGGGAGAAACAAGGCTGCCCGACTGGGCAATGGCTTCGAGATTGGGGGCCACCGGCTGGCCATTGATCCGCTTGCCGATCGCATCATAGCGTGCACTTTCCATGACGATCAGGATCAGGTGAGGGCGGTTGCCCTTGATCAGGGTGATCGGCGGTTGCGGCGTCATCGGGGTCAGTTGCAGGTCGCCGCCATAGCCGTCTTCGTCGATGCCATTTCCCGGAATATCCAGGGCCAGCGGATAGCGGCTGCTGTCAAAGGGGTGCCGGTCCGGCATGTGGGAAATCCAGCCATAACCATCATTGTCAAAATCGGTAAGCCGGTTTGCAGCGGTGGTGAAAAAGCCCCAGGCCAGCGTACGGTTCAGGCCATTTTGCACGTCGATCGAAGCTGCGGGGACCATGATCGCGAGCAGCAGGCTGGAGAAAAACAGCTGGATGACCAGACGGCCATAAGATGACCATTGCGGATGGTTGGCGCGAACCTTGAATTTGCGGGACAGCCAGCGGAAGGCAAAGCCGTAGACCAAAAGAGCAATGATCAGGCCAGCGATGCCCAGGACTATCTCGTTGGAAGCGAATAGCAGGGCATCGGTCAGGCTGCCGCCACCCAGATTCGCCATCAGGGTGAAGCTCATCGTATCACTGAAATATTGACCGAGTTTGAAGGTCAGGGCGAGCAGCAACAGATAGGTGCCGCCGACGATAGTCACCAGGAAGAACAGCGGAGGCCAGGAATGCCGGCGGCGGAACAGGCGGACAATGATCCACCAGACAGCGATGACGAGCAGGGCCATCGAGCAGAGATAGCCCACCAGGAAGACGAACCGCTCCGCGAGCGTGTCGATGGCCTGCGACTGGCCGAAGCCTCCGGTAAACAGGCCGAATTTACGGTCAGCGAGCGCCAGTTCCACCAGGCCGAGAACGCATAAAAGGGCCAGAATGACAGCCCCAAAAAGCTTGTTCTGCTTTTCGCTCGTGGTGAAAAAGTCATTCATCCGTTCTTGCCCTGGTTGCCGCTTGTCGATTGCGGACCGTCGCTAACAGATGCAGGTAAAAGGCAGGTTAAGCACGAACGATCCCGGCTCGACCGATTCTGTTTATCCGGCGTTGAAATCCGTCATCAGCACCACTTTGCGGACCATCGCCGGATCATATTCGACCTGGCCATCCAGGATCAGCATGGCCAGACCGTGGACCAGCGACCAGGCGTGCAGCGCGGCGGCGGCGCGTTCTTCCCGGGACATTTCGTCGGGCATCATCGCGGCGATGCCGGCGCGCAGCTGATGAAAGGCTTCGCCCATCGCGGTCGGGTCATCGGCGGCGAGATCGACCTGACCGACACGATTGTAGATCAGGCGCAGCAATGCCGGGTTCCTGACCGCCCATGTGACATAGGTGACACCAACCTCGGCAAAGCCGTCGCGGCCGCCGCCGGCCTTTGCCGCTGCTTCCGCCTGGTTTTGCCCGAGCCGGTTGAGGCCCTCCAGCGCCAGTGCATCCAGCAACGCATCCTTGTTCGGGAAATGGCGGTAAAGCGCGGTTGCCGATACCCCGAGATCGCGAGCGAGGGCGCGCAGGCCGAGGTCGGGCTGGCCCTGACTCGCCAGCCGTTCCATGCCCATCTCCAGCGCCGCAGCGCGCAAGTCGCCGTGATGATAAGGCGCCGTCACTGGAAGAACTGGAGGCATAGTGCACCCCTCGCCAAAGTTATGTTGACACTGTTAGCATTGTCCGGCATGTTAACATCATAAACATTGCGAGTCGCTTTGCCAACAGGCATATTGCCGATGAAATGATGAACCGAAGGAAATCCCGATGGCCTCCGTGATTGAAAAAACCATTCGTTCTGCCGTCACTCCGGTTATTACCGCCGTGGCCAATTATAACCGCAAGCGGCTGCCCGAACCCAATGGCGGGCATCCGTTTCTCGACGGACTGCATGCGCCGATGGAGAGCGAAGAAACCATCTCGGCCATGCAGGTCACCGGCACGATCCCGGACCAGCTTGACGGGCGCTATCTAAGGATCGGGCCCAACCCCCTGAAGAAAGCGCATGGTCCCAGCCATCACTGGTTCGTCGGCGACGGCATGGCGCATGGCATCCGGATCAGGGGCGGCGAGGCGGCCTGGTATCGCAACCGCTGGATCCGCAGCAACGCGGTGAGCGATGCGCTGGGCGAACCGCGCAAGCCAGGCACGCGCAATCCGCGG
>NZ_JBGTDD010000031.1:0-1963 GCF_041748495.1 Parasphingorhabdus sp. | reverse complement strand
GGGCAGCCCGACGGCGGAACTGGTGTTCGACGATTGCGAAGTGCCGGAAGAAAATGTCATGGGGCCGCTCAACGGCGGCGTCGGTGTGCTGATGTCCGGCCTCGACTATGAGCGCGCCGTGCTCGCGGCGATTCCGCTCGGGCTGATGCAGGCCTGTCTCGACACGGTCATTCCCTATGTCCGCGAGCGCAAGCAGTTCGGCAAGCCGATCGGCACCTTCCAGCTGATGCAGGGCAAGATTGCCGACATGTATGTCCGGCTGAACAGCGCGCGCAGCTATGTCTATAATGTCAACAAGGCCTGCGATAGTGGCCAGACGACCCGCTTCGATGCAGCGGGAGCGATCATGTATGCATCCGAATCCAGCGTGCGGGTGGCGGAGGAATCGATTCAGGCGCTCGGCGGCGCCGGCTATACCACCGACTGGCCGGTCGAGCGCTACTGGCGCGACAGCAAGCTGCTCGATATCGGCGCGGGTACGAATGAAATCCGCCGGATGCTGATCGGGAGGGAATTGATTGGGGCTGGCTAGACCCGCAAACTCTCCCATGGCCCGGTAATCGCATAGGTATATCCCGGCTCCTGTACATTGACGAACATCGTCTTGCCGTCGGGCGAGAAGCAGGCGCCGCAAAATTCGCCATCATCCTTATGGGCATTTTTGGCGAAATCGTAGATTTTGCCGTCCGGGGTCAGACCGCGGAGATAGTTGCTGCCACGTCCGTCCTCGCACAGGATCAGATCACCCCATGGCGCCAGCGCGAGATTGTCGCACAGGTCGAGCGTGTCGGCACCGGCGGATTCATATAGCAAGGTAAGCTTGCCGGTTTCTCCCGGTGTATAGCGCCAGACCTGGCCGGTCTGGCTGGTGCCGCCCTGGGTGCAGGTGAAGAATATTTCGCCGACATTGCTACCAGGACGGATGCCATAGTCCATGCCTTCACCGCGGCAGAAATAGGCGGCACCGGCGGCGTGGCCGCGCGCGGCGAGATCGCCTTCGGGCGATTCGACATCGTCCAGATCGATCCACTCGACACCAAATTGCTGACCCGCCTTGACGCGTCCGGCGCCGCCGCCGCCCCAGTCCTGCGGCCAGTTGTTGGTGACCGCCGATTTCCAGCCGGTAATCGCCAGCGCCTGCAATCGGCCGCCTTCGGCCAGTCGGCCTTTCACATCGGGGATGAAACGATAGAACAGTCCGCTGCGATCATCCTCGGTCATGTAGACGATGCCGGTCTCCGGGTCGATCGCAGCCGCTTCATGGGCGAAGCGGCCCATCGCCTTGAGTGGCACGGCATCGATCAGGCCGGCTGCGCTGGACGGGGTCTCGAACACAAAGCCGTGAAATTTGCCGGTTCCATCGGCCGGTTTCAGAGGCTGTTCCTCGCAGCTGAGCCAGCTGCCCCAGGGGGTTGGTCCGCCGGCGCAATTGGCGGCCGTGCCGGTCAGCACCAGATGGTCGCTTTCGAGCCGGTTGTTCTTGAGATCATAAACAAGCCTGGTCACGCCGCCGAACAAGGGTGAGCCGTCAGCCTTTCGATCGTATAGCTGCTCTTTCGAAACCCGATCGAGCAAGGCATTGTCCTCGCCGAAGGGACTGCCGCTCGTCGTATTGAACCAGTTTTCATGGTTGCACATCAATATGCATTTGTCGGCGGAATCGGGGTCGGCAAAGCACGCCATGCCATCGGGGCGTCCAGGACGGAAAAAGCCGTCGGCCATCATGCCGCCGGATTCGCTGACCGTAGTGTAGGTGAAGCCTTCCGGCAGATCGAGGCGTCTGGCCGGGTCCGGAATCAGGGCAAAGAAGGGGTTGGTGCTGCGCGCGCGGACGCCTCCGGTGACCGCGAAGGAGGCGTAGAACAGGCCGACGGCCTGGGCGGATCGGATGAAATCTCGGCGGGAAAGGGTCATCGGCAAATTTTCCTGTCAGCATGGTGCAGATATAGATTATGGATCAGAC
>NZ_JBGTDD010000030.1:0-4071 GCF_041748495.1 Parasphingorhabdus sp. | reverse complement strand
TCCAGACAATCTTGCCGCGGAAATCGTCGGTCATTAGCCGTCCTTGCTGTTCTTCGGAGCGTCGTCGCCCAGATCTTCAAACCAGGCTTCCACTTCACCGTTCAGTTTGATCAGCAGCGGATTGCCCTTGCGGTCCATGGTCTTGCCTGCCTGAACCTTCACCCAGCCCTCGGGAATGGAATATTCCTCGATATTATGCTTGCGGGTGCCACGAAAATTGATCCCGATACCGCGGGTCAGTAAATCGCCTCCGAAATGTGGGCTGTTTGGGTTGATTGCGAGGCGGTCTGGCGGGACATCCGGACCGGATGCTGCTGAATTGGCCTGATCGGGCTGTTGGTCTTCGGTCATCGCTATAAGCTCCTGATGGTTTGAAGCGCATTGCCACAACCATCCGCATAATCAACCCCTGCCGATGCTGTCGGCAGCAAAACCGTCAACTGAAAATCTCGCCGATGTCCTGATATAATTTCGGATCTGGACCATAAGCATTGTCCCCGTGATCTCCATCGGTAACGAAGAAAACGATCAACAGTATCCAGCCAATGATTATCACAAAGAACAGCAGCAACCACCAACCTGATCGGCCGACATCATGCAGGCGCCTTACACCGACAGCAAGGCTGGGAATGAGCAGCGCAACATTGGTTAAAATGGAAAGAGGACCATTGTCATCGAATTCGAGACCGAAGGCCAGAGTATCGAACAAGGCAGTGCCTAACCCGAGCAGGACAGTGAACAGGAAAAACATCCAATATTCCCTGCGCCGGGATCGGCCACCGAATTCGGCATAACGCCGCAGGGGCATCACCATCCATTTCATGAAATGTTCCTCTCAAGCCGCTATCGGATTGAGATTAGGCGAAAAAATCAGATGGTCAAGCTGCTGCTGCCTGCCGCGATGCCTTCTTGCGATCATTCGGATCGAGATAGCGCTTGCGCAGCCGAATATTCTTCGGGGTGACCTCGACCAGTTCGTCATTGTCGATATAGGCAATGGCCTGTTCCAGCGTCATCACCTTTGGCGTCGTCAGCCGGATCGCGTCTTCCTTGCCCGACACCCGGAAGTTGGTCAGCGCCTTGGACTTCATTGGATTGACATCGAGATCGCCGGGCTTGGCGTTTTCACCGATGATCATGCCTTCGTACACCGGGGTCTGCGCGCCAATGAACAATACGCCGCGTTCCTCCAGCATGTTCAGTGCATAGGCGGCCGTGTTGCCGGTGCCGTTTGAAACCAGCACACCTACCGGCCGGCCTTCGATCACGCCTTTATAATCGTCATATTTTTCGAACAGGCGGTTCATCAGACCGGTGCCGCGTGTGTCGGACAGGAATTCGCCATGATAGCCGATCAATCCGCGCGATGGTGCGGAGAAGGTCAAACGGGTCTTGCCGGCGCCGGAGGGGCGCTGCTCGGTCAGTTCCGCCTTGCGGCGCTGCATCTTGGACACCACGGTGCTGGCATATTCGTCATCAACATCGATAACGACGGTTTCATAAGGTTCCTGCCGCTTGCCATTTTCTTCGCGATAAAGCACGCGGGGACGGGATATGCCCAGTTCAAAGCCTTCGCGGCGCATCGTTTCAATCAGCACGCCCAATTGCAATTCGCCGCGACCGGCGACTTCGAAACTGTCCTTGTCTTCGCTTTCGGTCACCTTGATTGCGACATTGGATTCCGCTTCGCGCGCCAGTCGGTCGCGGATCACGCGGCTGGTGACCTTGTCGCCTTCGCGGCCTGCTACCGGACTGTCATTCACTGCGAAACGCATCGAGAGCGTTGGCGGGTCAATTGGCTGTGCGGCGATCGGTTCGGTAACGGAAATATCGCATATCGTGTTAGAAACAGTCGCCTTTGTCAGGCCAGCCAGAGATATGATATCACCGGCCTTGGCGCTTTCCACCGGCACACGTTCCAGGCCGTTAAACGCCATGATCTTGGTCGCTCGACCGGTTTCGATCACTTTTCCGTCCATATCGATGGCGTGGATCGGCATGTTGATGTCGATTTTTCCGCTTTCGACCTTACCGGTCAGAATACGCCCAACAAAATTGTCGCGATCGAGCAAGGTTACCAGAAACTTGAATTCCGCATCCGGATTCACGTCTGGCTCTGGCACATGGTCAATGATCTTGTCGAACAGCGGCGAGAGGTCGCCTTCGCGCACTTCAGGCGTTTCGCCGGCATAGCCGTTGCGACCGCTGGCAAAGAGCGTCGGAAAATCGAGCTGCTCGTCGTTGGCATCGAGATTGACGAAAAGGTCGAACACTTCGTCGAGCACTTCTTCTGCTCGGCCATCCGGACGGTCAATCTTGTTGACGACAACGATCGGCTTCAGTCCGAGAGCAAGGGCCTTGCCGGTGACGAACTTGGTTTGCGGCATAGCCCCTTCCGCGCTGTCGACGAGCAGAATCACGCCATCAACCATCGACAATATGCGTTCCACTTCACCACCAAAGTCGGCATGGCCAGGGGTATCGACAATATTGATCCGCGTGCCCTTCCAATCGACGCTGGTGCATTTTGCCAGAATCGTGATGCCGCGCTCTTTTTCCAGATCGTTCGAATCCATCGCCCGTTCTTCGACACGTTCATTGTCGCGAAATGTGCCGGACTGGCGGAAAAGCTGGTCAACGAGCGTAGTCTTACCGTGATCGACGTGCGCAATGATTGCGATATTGCGAAGGGACATATCAAATTCTACCGTTAGAAGAGGAAAGGGCGGCCATAAGCAAAGCCCCGTTGTTGCCGCGCCCTTAGCCTGTTTGGTGCTGCACCGCAACATCAGAAAGCTTGCCAAATCATAGAAGGGCATCCATTTGGCGCAACAGTATGCAAACCCTTCGCCTGATCCTCACCGACAAGTTTATCTGGTTGCTCAGCGGAGCGGTTCTCCTGGCAACGCTCGTACCGGTGCAGGGGTCAGCAAAGGATATTGCCGGAATATTGTTCAATGCCGGGATTTTTGCGGTATTCCTGCTCCATGGCATCCGCCTGGAACGTGAGGAAGTGAAGGCCGGGCTTGGCAATATCCGGTTGCAGGGAACGATATTCATCTGGGTATTCGGTGTGATGTTGATTGTCGGCCTGTTGCTTTCGAAATTTCTGGTCCAGCGTCTCCCCGCTGATGTGGCGCTGGGCTTCCTGTTTCTGGCGGTGCTGCCGACCACGGTGCAATCGGCGACCAGCTATTGCGCTATAGCCAGAGGAAATGTGGCGGCCTCCGTCGTCGCAAGTGCATTGATAAACCTGGTCGGTGTGTTTCTGTCACCGCTCCTGTTCGCATTGCTCGCGCAAGCGGCTGGTGTCCAGATCACGTCGGAAACCATCATCAAGCTCGCCGGTATATTGGTACTGCCGTTTGTTCTCGGGCAAGTCTTCCAGAACTGGTTGCGACCATGGGTGATGCGGCATAAGGACCTGACCGGCTGGATCGATCGGGGCGCGATCGCGCTGGCAGTCTATGTATCTTTTTCCGCAGCGATCATTGCCGGTATGTGGAGCCGGGTGAGCGGTACCGAATTCGTCTGGCTGGCCGCAGCATTGTTGCTCTGGCTGGGACTGGCATTTGGCGGGACCTGGCTGCTCGGCAGCTGGATGGGCTTCGTGCGCGCAGACCGCAAGACCCTGCTATTCTCCGGTGCGCAAAAAAGCGTCGCGATCGGCGCGCCGCTGGCAGCGATCATCTTCGTACCCGAGCGCGCCGGTCTGGTGATTCTGCCGCTGATTTTCTATCATCTTGCGCAGCTATTTCTCTCCGCCCCCATCGCTGTGCGATTGGCCGGAGACAAAATGTCTGATTAGACCGAGAGAATCCGTTGGTTCCGAGCCAGTCGAATAACATTTCAAGGCGACATGTGCGTTTCGACGGGTTCGGTGCTAAAGGTCCGGCCTATAATTCCCTTAGCGCTCTGGCCGGTTTTGCGGACAGTACCGGGATCGAACCGAGCAAGCCGATCCCCAAGGTCACAATCGCACCGATGGCCAGGGTCAACAGGACAGCGGCCCAGTCCGGTTGCCAGGTAAATTCGAAAACCTGGGTGATCACAAACCAGCCTGCAAACAGG
>NZ_JBGTDD010000029.1:0-21788 GCF_041748495.1 Parasphingorhabdus sp. | reverse complement strand
ATCATGATATCAAACAGGATAATCATAACTCAGACTCTTGATCTTTGCCATTGGCACAGTTTGAGCGGCTCAGAAATACTTCATGTTGATGGTGATCGACGTCACCCCGGGGCCGACTGAAAAAGCGGTCCTCTTGTAGCTCGGCTTGCCGAGGTTGAGGAGGTTGATGCTGGGATTGTTGGACATTGCCCCGCCGTCTTCACTGACGTCGGTCTTGCCATTCCCGTTGACGTCGTGACGCACTGCAATGCCATAGGTGCCGCTAGATGGCACAGGCACACAGAATGTCATCGACCCACTCTTGGCAGGTGTTTCGATCCGCGCAAGCCAACGGCCCTTTTCAAGCCAGTCGGCCTTGGTGCCATTGTAGCTTTGCACGCGGACATTGCCTCTTGATCCCTTGATGCCATTGACGGTCACCTTGACCGCGGGCCCAGCACCAGCCGCGCATCTGGACATATTGTTGCTGACCACCTGATTATATTGTGCGGCGGCTGGGACAGATATTGCTAGCCCGCCTGCGGCCAGCGCAAGCGAAACAATTCCTAAACTGCTGAACGGAGTCTTGGGCGTCATAGTGTTTGCAATCTTTCATTTCTGGCTGCCTACGGACAGTGCGCGGAAGCATGGATTTCAACCGCATAATTGGCGCCGTTGCACACTGAAGATTGCGGACAAGTGCCGTCAGAACCATGAATTATTCCTGAATGCGCCATCACGAACTTATAGCCAGATGGCATTCTTGACCCCACCAGATAGCTCCACTAGCCGGCTACTGCAGATTCCGGCGCCGACTTCAGTCCGGCAACTGGCTCCAAACCGGTCTCCCAAACTCGTCATCAAAAACAATATGAGCCCATAAATCGGCGTTAACCTTATATTGAGCATCGACCTGTACTGAATTCATCTATGAACACGCGCGTTTTGATAGTCGACGATCGGCCCACCAATCTGAGGATTTATGCCCAGTTTGTGACGTTGATGGGGGAAAAATATTCCGCCGTCACCTATGCGGATCCTGTCGAGGCCCTGCATTGGCTGCGCAGCCATAAAGCAGATTTAATGGTGGTCGACTACCGGATGCCACAGATGAATGGTGCGGAATTCATTCGCAAAGTCCGGATGATGCCCGGCGCGAACGAAATCCCTGCCATTGTCATAACCGCGCATCAAGATCGCGAATGTCGGCTTGCGGCTCTTGATGCAGGCGCCACCGACTTCCTGCAAAGCCCGGTTTCGCATGTCGAATTCTGCAGCCGCGCCTTGTCGCTACTGACCAAAAGCAAGAAAACAGTGACCCTGCGCAGGCGTGCGTCGGAAATTGGTCGGAAACACGCCGCGTTCGATACGACAACCACCAGCGAAGCCCCGTCGGGTAAAAGCATGCTGGAGCAAATTATCGACACGATCCCGATCATGATCAATGCGATTGACCGGTCGGGGAAGTGCCTTTTTACCAACGCTTATCAATCGGCCTTGTTTGACAAGGATCCGGATGACATGGTGGGTACGGATTTTGCTGACAATTTCGATCCCATTCTGGCTGCCAACACTCGCCGACGGGATGCTCTTGTTCTGAAATCAAGCCTCGCCATCCCCCATTATGAAGAAAAAATCACCAGCGATGGGGTCGATCTGATTTTTCATTGCAACAAATCGCCACTGCTCAATCACAAGGGCGAGACGATCGGCGTTTTGACTACAGCGGTGGACATTACCGCCCGCAAATTTGCTGAGGAACATCGAACCCATCTGGCATTGCATGACATGCTGACCGGACTTCCCAACCGGGTATTGCTCGCTGAACATGTCAAGTCGACCATTGAAAATTGCAAGAAGGCAAAAAGCGAAGCCGCTCTGTTGCTGCTGGACCTGGATCGCTTCAAAATTATAAACGATACCCGGGGGCATCATAGCGGTGACGCTCTGTTGCGCGAAGTGGCGGAACGGATTTCCAAAGTCATCGGACCAGAAGATTTTGCCGCACGTATCGGTGGTGACGAGTTTGCAGTCATTCTGAACAAGTTCGATAACATCGATTCCATCAACTCGCGCTGTTCTAAGATTCTGAAAGCGATCAGCGAACCCTATGCGATTAGCGGCGTGGGTCAGATTATCAGCGCCTCGATAGGCGTTAGCCTCATTCCCAGTGACGGCGATGAATATGAAGAAGTTCTGCGGATGGCCGATCTTGCCATGTATGATGCGAAAGCCAATGGCCGAAACTGTCATCGTTTCTTTTCGGAAGACATGAACGAGATTGCGCAAGCGGATGCCGCGCTCGAAAACGAACTGCGTGACGCATTCAAGAAAAACCAGTTTGCGCTCGAATATCAGCCCATTGTCGATGCACAATCTCTCGAATATGTCGGCTTGGAAGCTCTGATCAGATGGGATCATCCGCGGCGCGGTCGATTGCTGCCGATTCAGTTCATCCGGGTTGCCGATGAAAGCGGGCTGATGGATGTTCTCGGCAACTGGGTGATCGGCGAAGTTTGCCGTGAGATCAAATCCTACGCTGATCGCGGCATTGATCTTCCGCGCGTAGCGATCAACGTTTCGCCGAGGCAATTTCAAAATCAGAATATCTGCGATGAACTGCTTGAAAATATCGAAGCCAATGGCATCGCACCCTCAAAGATCACCATCGAAATCACCGAAGAACTGCTGATCGACAATAATGAACAAGTCCGGGCAACGCTGCAGCGTATTCGCAGCCATGGTGTCGGAATATCGATCGATGATTTCGGAACTGGCTATTCCTCTCTGCAATATCTCAGGGATCTGCCTGCCAACTGCCTGAAAATTGACCGCACATTCATTTCACGGATCGAGCATAGCGCAGCGGACCGAGCGATCATCGGAACCATCGCCCATCTTGCGCACGCGCTCGGCATGCGGGTGGTCGCCGAGGGGGTTGAAAATGATGCCCAACTGGATCTGCTGCGGATCTCGGGATGCGACGAAATTCAGGGTTTCAAGATTGCACGTCCGCAAAGGGCTGAAGATCTTTTCAAATTGTTTGATGGCCAGAATAATAATTCTCCTAGCCGTGCGGCCAAAGGCTAGCCGACTTGTTGTCCCGCCCATCGCACGCGCCGGCCAAGGCGCATAGCCACCATCGCCATCCGAAAAGTGGGATGGACGGCCAGATGCGCGATCGCGAGCATGAAATGATCAAGAATCGGATCATTCTGATCATTCTAGCTTGGTCAGCTTTTGCCATCCTGGGCGGGTCGCGCGGAGTGATCATCGGGTTCGGCGTCTATTTTGCGGTCAGCATAGCGGTAGCGATCGCCTATCGCTTGCACCCCCAACCTTCGAGTTTGAGACGATTCTTGGGCCTATGTATCGATTTCGGCGCTGCCGCATTCCTGTTTCAGATCGGCGGGGAGAGTTTCGCCGCCGTTTATCCAGCGTTGCTTTGGGTGATTCTCGGCAACGGCTTTCGCTTTGGAGTGAAATGGCTGTTTCTGGCGTCGGCAATGGCAGCGATCGCCTTTGGATGGACCATCTATAGCGTTGATTATTGGCGTAACAGCCCCTCGTTGTCGATTGGCTTGCTGATCGGATTGATCGTGATACCGGCCTATTGTTCAACGCTCATCACTAAAATCTCGCAGGCCAAGGAAGAAGCCGAAGCTGCAAACAAGGCCAAGAGCCTGTTCTTGGCGAGCATCAGCCATGAGTTGCGCACACCGCTCAATGCCATCATTGGCTACGGGACGCATTTGCTCGACATGAAATTGCCCGAAAAGCAGCATCAAATGATTGCTACCAGTGTGTCTGCGGGGCGCCATTTGTTGCACCTGATCAACCAGCTTCTGAACTTCGCACATTCCGACTCTCGCGAAGAACTGCCCGAACCAAAGCCATTTTCTCTCGTGGAAATCCTGTCCGAAGTCCGCGATATCATGCAGATCGCCGCCGATGAGAAAAATCTCAAACTCGTCCTTCAGGCGGAACCGAGCAGCGATCAGATCATTTCTGCACAGCTTGATTATATTCGTAATATCCTCATCAACCTTACTAGCAATGCAATTAAATTTACAGAGTCCGGATCGATCACATTGAAATGCGGGTTTAATTCGGAAATTGATCATGGACAGATGTGGGTTTCGGTAACCGACACCGGACCTGGCATTGCCGCGGACGCTCAACAGAAAATATTTGATGTATTCCAGCAAGCCAATGAGACAATCGCGAGCGAATTCGGCGGGACCGGACTGGGATTGGCAATATGCCAAAAACAGGCCGGTCAGATGAGTGGCCACATTGCCGTGGACAGCGAACTTGGTAGCGGCAGCACTTTCACCCTGTCCTTCCCGGTGGAAATTGTGAATGTGGAAGAATCTGATGCAGGCCAGAAAAGCGTCAGGATATTGTCGCTAACGCGCAATATTGATCCACCGACCATCTGCAATGATGACAATCAACCGATTAGTATCGATCATATTCACTATCAAGGTGCGGATGACGTCGAACAAATGCTCATCCGCCGCAATCTTGAGCTTTATGATATTGCTCTAATGGATGAAGCGATTGCGCGTGCCCATGACGACCAATCACCCCTTTGGTCAATATTCCGGAAGGCCAAGCTTCCACCAGTCCTGTTGGCCGAAGGAAAACAGAAAAGCTTGAGGGATATTCAGCTGCGCGCGGCCTTTGCAACACAATTGCCGGCTGGTTCAGATTTCGGTGTAATCCGCAGTGCAGTTCAGATCGGCTGTTCGTTTGTCGGTTCGAGCGAACGGCAGGCAACAGAATCGAACGACATTCACCAACCTCCACGAATGGCACCGGTTCAAGTGCTCATTGCCGATGACAATCGAACAAACCAGATGGTCCTGGAGACGATATTGGCCAATGCTGGTCACGAAGTCACGGTAGTAACCGATGGTGAGAAAGCGCTCGATGCGCTTGAGCGAGAGTCATTCGATATCGTGTTTCTGGATGTGAATATGCCGATCATGGGTGGCATCGAATGCTGCAAGCTATGGCGGCAGATTGAGGGCCCCAGACGTCATGTCCCGATCATCGGATTGACTGCTGATTCGACCGAGGAGACCGAGAAGAAATGTCTCGACGCAGGCATGGATCTGAGGATAACGAAGCCGATTGAGGCATCAGAATTGATCGCAGTTGTCGCTTCGCAGACGGCCAAAAAATCCGGTCGTCAAGAAACCGAACTCGCGCCTGATCCGTTCGGAATCATAAGTAAATTCGGAAGTCGGAAGCGCGCGCCTGAACCACCCGCCGTTGATCCCTCGCAGCTGGATTATCTCCGCTCGATCGGAGATGAAGCTTTTGTACAATCGATCATCGAAGCCTATCTGGATGATGCCAGCGAAATCCTGACCGCATTCCGAAAGTCTGTCGACGAGGAATCAGTTAACGATTTCCGCTTCCATGCGCACGCGTTCAAGAGCGGCGCTGCCAACATTGGTGCAATTCTTCTCGTAGAAACATGTTCACGGCTGGAAATTATTACCGAAGGTGAGTTCAACAAGCACCGATTTGAATATCTCGCAACAATCGAACAAAATGTTGCAAAGGTTAGCGCCTGTCTCGCAGACATCTCAACTTTCGGTCACAACAATTTACCTGCGGAAAAAGTGGCGATAGTCTGATCAGTCGTCAGACTGCCCGTAGCGACCTTTGAATGCGTCGATCCTGCGCTGCGGCCAAGCGTTCCATCTTCCGGACATCGGCTTCATCCAGATAGAGAGCAGTCTCAGCCCATGTGTCGGTGATTTCCAGCAGTTCTTCCAGACTTACCGGATTGGCAATTTTTCGAGCCCGATAGACAGCGCGCTCAGCGTGGAAGCGATTACGATTCACCTTGGTATATTCAATGATGGCTGCTTCGCCCATTCCGTCGTCGGCCAATATATCGACAACTCCCATGTCATATAGTTCGGTGGCACTGAATAATTGGCCTTCGAGAATGAACCGCTCGGTGTCCTTGCGACTGAGGCGTTGCCGCAAAAAACTGTAGGCGCCCATTCCAGGAAAGAGATTGAACAATATTTCCGGGAGTCCCAGCCGCGCGCTTTTCTCGGCGACCAGTATATCAAATGCCAGTGCATGCTCGAAACCGCCACCCAGTGCATCCCCCTGTACGAGGGCCATGGTGATGATAGGGGCACCAAAAGCCGTGCTATTTTCATATTGCATATGGACGCAGGTACGAGCATATTTCTTCAAGGCTCCAAGATCACGCCGCCGGATGCACTCGGCAAAATGTTTCAGGTCCCCGCCAAGATTGTAAATACCGGGGGTCTTTGAGCCGCAAATAAAATAGCGCAAAGGATCGGAGTTTCGTGAACCTTCCCGCGCGTATGTGGAGTGGATCCAGTCTTGCACCTGCTGAATCTCATCGCCCAACTCATAGGTGTAGCTCGGGCGTGATTTCTGATTCATATAGCACCAGAAAATCTCGTCAGAGCGGTCAAAGCGCAGTTCGATTTCGCGGAACTGTTTTGAAAAAATATCGGGCTCGGAAATGGATGGTGGCTGGACCAGCATATCATCTGCCTCGACCGTCAAAATCGGATTAGTCTCATTGGCGGCGCGACTGCGAAAGTCCATATGATACTCCATGCCTGACGAAGGTGTTTGACGATACTCCGCCTAACGAATTCCAGCGCCTCCCGCATAAAATTTTAAGATATGCCCCATTTCAATGCAAGTAAAACTGCGAAGATTGTGTAACAAACTTAATTGATTCAGAAATTTGCTTATCTTAGAGTCATTTGAGGGAAAATAGTTCTCCGCAATTGGTTAATATCTGCCAATATTTGGCGAGCATTCCTGCTATCACTGCTTCATGTCGAAGCAGGGTTGAAATATATGGTTCGCCCCAGCAAGGTTTATTTTAGCCCGCATCTGACTCGGATCCGGCTGATTGATTGACCAGTCCGCGAAAAGCGCGGACGGCAGACCGGTTACCCTGGGTGACCTCAAAAACATCCTCGGCGATCGGCATGGCGACGCCATATTTCTTCGCCAGAGCGATTACCGCCGGCGCACTTTTTACACCTTCTGCCACCATATGCATCTCGGCAATAATCTCATCGATGGGACGCCCTTTGCCGAGCTCAACTCCCACATGACGGTTGCGACTCAATGGACTGGTGCAGGTGGCGATCATATCGCCCATTCCGGTCAGTCCCGCGAATGTTTCGGATTTGCCGCCCATCGCGACCCCCAGTCGCGTGATTTCCGCCAGCCCTCGGGTAATCAATGCCGAGCGCGTATTGTCCCCTGCTCCCAATCCGTCTCCCATGCCGACCGCGATGGCGATGATGTTTTTCAGCACGCCGCCCAGTTCGCAACCGAGCAAATCAGTATTGGTGTAAACGCGGAACAGACCCGAGTGGAACAGTTGCTGCAGCTGCTTGACGATGATTTCGTCCTCCATCGAAATTACGCTGGCTGCGGCCTGGCCCGCCATGATCTCGCGTGCGAGATTGGGACCGGTCAGAACGCCGACCGGATGGCCCGGCAGAACTTCCTCAATGACTTCCGTCATGCGTTTGCTGGTGGAAAGTTCCAGACCCTTGGTCAGACTGATGACCGGAACCCATGGCCGAAGATACTGCTTTGCTTCTTCCAGGACACTGCGGAAATTATTCGAGGGTATGCCGATGATCAGGACATCGGCACCAGCCACCGCTTCGCCGATTTCCGACGTTGCCGTCAACGCCTGCGGCAATTTTATGCCTGGCAGATATTTACTGTTGCACTGATTGTGGTTGATATCGCTGACCGACTCAGGATCCCGCGCCCAGAGCTTGATTGGCGCATTGCGCGAAACCAGCGACGCAACCGTGGTTCCCCATGATCCGCCGCCTAGCAAGCCCACTTTCAATTCCATATACCCTCCATCCACGGCTCCTCTACCGGGAGTCCATCCTGCTGCAACTGAAGGGGATTTCAGTATTTTGCAAGGAACTCGCGATGCCTTGCGGCGGTTGCTTTCGGGTTTTCGATCATCGGAACATGACCAATATCTTCGAATATGACCGATTCAGCATTGGGAATGCCCTCTTCCAGCACTTTGACGCAACTCACATCGATCAACTGGTCATGGCGGCCCCAGATGATCAGCGTAGGAGCCTTCACTTTTCCGAGTTCGTCGTTCAGAGGCTTGACTGTACCATCTTCCACCAGCGTCCAGAAAATCTTGTCGAGCAATTCGCGATGAGCAGCAAAATCCTCGTAAAAAATCTTGCGGAACTGGCCAGGGACTTTCATCGGCCTGTGCGCCACGAATGCGAGCATCCGCTTCACATCATCTGCACTGTGAATCTCGAGAGGATTCTTCCCTGCCTGGGCCTGTTTCTGGAGTTCACTTTCATTGGAGCCGACCACACCTGCATTGTTGAACAAGGTCATCGTTTTAACGCGGTCCGGATAATCGAGCGCAAAGCGTAACGCAACAAAGCCGCCCATGCTGTTGCCACCGATATGGCATTTCTCGATCCCCATCGCATCAAGGAAATCGCGAACCCGCGCTGCCTGTGTTACCATGTTATAATTCTGGCTAATATCCCGGCTATTTTCTCCAAAACCAGGCAGGTCCGGAGCGATAAGCCTATATTTTCCCACCATTTCAGGCGCGTACATTGCCCAATTATCCTTGTCGCCACCAAAGCCGTGCAGAAGCACCAGAGGCTCGGCATCCGCGGGTCCGCCTTCCAGATAAGGCCAAGCTATTTCGCCGACTTTGATCGACTTGACGGTCAGCTTGCCTTTCCTCCGCAAACTGTTCCGCAGGAAAGTGAACAAGCTGCGAGGGAACAGAGCATAGATCGCAATCAGGGCCACGATCAAGACGCCCAAGATGGTCAGAAAAATTGTCGCTGCTTCCACGTTACACTCCCCTTGCCGCCAGACGTTGGTCCAGCCAGTCGGTCATATCGTTCAAAACCTTGTCTTTTTCCGGTTCATTGAAAATCTCGTGAAACAGTTCCGGGTAGACGATCAGTTGCTTGTCGGATGAGATTATCTGACGATCCAGAAATCTGGATCCTTCGGCGCTGGCCAGACTGTCCTTTTCACCGTGAAGCATCAGCATCGGCAGCGAAATCTGCCCAGCATGTTTTTGAATTTTCGTCATATTGTTCAGCATTTCTGCTGCCAGCCTGGCCCCCATTTTTCCATTGTAGACAAGCGGGTCGGCAAGATAATCGGCAACCACCTTTGGATCACGACTGACTCCATCGGGGTCAAGCTCAAGCACCCCGAGTTTCGGGAAAAAGCGGGATAAAAAGCCGATGATCGCCTTCAAAAATGCCGAAGGTTCTTCCGCTGCCTTGATCGCCGGGCCGGAGAGGACGCAGGCGAAAAATCTGGACTGGTCGGTCAGCAGGTAGGTGGCGGAAATCAATCCTCCCATACTGTGGCCTACGAGGATGACAGGCAGGTCCGGAAAATCCTGCTTGGCGCATGCCACCAACTGATCGACGCCGTCGTGAAAAACGGAAAATGCGGGTACAAATCCAGGAATGCCGTCAGACCGGCCATGTCCCCAGTGATCGACAGCAAAAACCGCATAATCCTTGCCGACACAATGTTCGGCAAAATAATGGTAGCGGCCGACATGTTCGGCATAGCCATGAACAAGCAAGATGATCGCCTTGGCATTGCTGTCAGGAAGCCATTTTTGGAAATGCAGGGTCGCTCCGGCTGCCTTGGAAGTAGCCGGGAGTGTCAGCGTCCCATCTTGCTGTCTCAAGCGATCTTCCTTTTCATCACCAATTCATGATCGTGCGCCAGCTCATTTTCATATTCGAACAGGATCCGGTCCAGCGTCTGACTGATCTTGGTCTGCGTGCGAACCATCTCGATTTTGGGCCAGGCCGTGCGCTCTCCAAGCTGGATCAACTCGGCAATATCTTCAATCGGCAGGTTGCTCAAAATCTTGGCAGGCCCCCAGAACATGGTCGGCCGGATGATATTGATATCGCCGGTATAATCCTGATTGATCACCGACAGAGCCATGTTGGCCATGCTGTTCAAACGGGGAAAATAGGATAGCGGCTTCTGCATGATCTCCACATTGGCATTCAACCATGCCTTCATGGTTGCCGTTGTCGCATTGCGGATCGATGACAGCGGATTGCGTGTCTGGCTGAAATCGATAGCAAACGGGGTGATCAGCGGGTTCGCCTGACTGACGATATGGTGATTGACCCCATAGAGCCTTGCCAGTCGTTTGACCGGCAAGTCATTGGTAACCGAGCCATCAACCCATTTTCGGTTCGGAAGATAGGGCACACGCTCACCGTGATGATTCTTTGCCGCCAAGGTCACTGGCGGATAAATGCCCGGAACCGCACAGGACGCCAGAACCGCTTCGCGGATATAGACATTGGGCGATGCAATGGCATTCAAAAGGCGCGAAGTCTGGTGCTTTTCAGCCGGGGCGATCGAAACATTGAGATGGCGACCCGTCAGTTCATAGGCTTCCTGAAACGTGAGGTCGGGGAGCAGATCGGTCAGGCGCTGGCGAATTTCATCTGCGCGTATCTGCCGCGGCCCGCCCAGCAAGCCGCCATGCTCATCGACTTCACGATCCGAACCGATGACCAAATTCTCTGGTTTGAAAAATGGCGGGATTTCATCATCCGCATGGGTACTTATCAAGGCACCGACGACCGAGCCACCACTGGAACCGGACATGATGTGCGGCAACAGACCTTCCTGCCAAAGGGCCTTCGCGACCCCCACATGGAAATAGAGAAAAGCACCGGAGCCGCTCATCAGAAAGGCGGAACGGCCATAGCAATGTTGCGCGCGACGAAAGAAATCGAGTTTTTCCTCAAACGGAATGTCGGTCACCTTGTCGCTCGCCAGATATTCCAGCGAATTCACGATCGCATCAACATAATCTTGAATGAGCTGTTTGGTACCGAATTTTGCCTTTTGATAGAGCCGCGCATGACCCATGCCATCCATGTTCCCGTGGATGCCTTCGTTAAGTGCATAGAGGAGCCCTGCATTGTCCTGAGATTTCCAAAGCTTGGAGAGGCGCTTCAGGCGGCGGCGGATCGACGCATCGTCGAAATGCTTGCTCTCATCAGAAGCCTTCCATATGTCGACCCCGGTGGATTTGTCGTGCGCTTTCGCGGCTTTCGACCATTCGGAATAGCTCTTGGCATTCGCCATGGCTTTTTCCATTTTCAAAGTCGTGTTCAGAATCATGGTCGGCTCACTCTTTCACCAAAACTATATTTGGTAGCATTCGCCGGCCGGGAATCGGTCGGCGTGCATTCTATCCGCTCCCTATTTCACTTTCGGCTTGTCGCTGCCGATTGGTTTCGATGTTCTTGCTCGCGGCTTTTTGGCAACCCGTCGATACATCACCGAACCGTCCTTTGACGTTACGGGCGGTTTTACTGCCTCTGCCGGCTTTTTGCTTTGCTTTGCAGTGGCGCTTGGTTTGGCATCTTGCAGTTCGTCAAAAGCTCTTTGCAGGCATTCCCGGAAAAACTCAACATCGGGCATCATTTTGCGGTCAGAAATGATGCTGAAGGAAATGGTTCCGTTGTAGCTTGGCGTGGCAATGAACAGACCCATTCCGTGGGCCAGAGGGGCCAGACCATATTGATGTGTCAGTTTCGCGCCGTTCATATAAAGCTGAATCTGGGGTCCGGGAACATTGGAAACCATCAAATTGCTCATTTTCGGAGCAAAGCGTTCATCGGTCATGATCCGCGCCACACCGGCCATGGTAACGCCTGGAATATGTTTGGTGAGATCAGTCATGATCCGGGCGCTGAGCCCGGATTTTGCCGCCTTGGTTTCGCGCGTTGTGTCCCGGATCGCTTCAAGGCGCTGAACCGGGTCGGCGATATTCGACCAGATTTTTATGGTCATCGCCGATATATTATTGCCTGGATTGGACTCCTCACCCGAACGGCTTCGCGCATTGACGGGCGCCACCGCCACAAGCGATTCTTTCGGAAGCTCCTTATGCTTGGTCAAATAGCGGCGCATCGCACCGCTACAGATCGTGAGCACCACATCATTTATGGTCGCATCACTCACTTTGAGACGCATTTTCTTCAGTTCGTCCAG
Source organism: Parasphingorhabdus sp. (assembly GCF_041748495.1). Lineage (GTDB taxonomy): Bacteria > Pseudomonadota > Alphaproteobacteria > Sphingomonadales > Sphingomonadaceae > Parasphingorhabdus. Next base: position 9,701 of record NZ_JBGTDD010000029.1, on the reverse strand, counting down.
GTCGAACGTCACTGCATCGAACATTTTATGGGGGGTGACCGGACCATTGAACCGGGTCTCAGGTACACCGCTATCCGTTTTCTCATCGCCGCCTTTCAGGCTTTTTTGTGCTGTCGAGAGGAGCGCGGGCGTAAATTTCAGCAGCGCCTGCGTGAGTTTTACCGGTGATGTCACTGTGCTGTTGATCGCACGGCTCAATATCTCGGCAGCAGTGGGCAGATTGGTGGCGGCCGATTGGCCTTCTGGCAACGGTATCGCCGGGGTGCCTTTTATATCCTTATCCGAGATGGCGGCAAAGAAATGCGCGCCGGACACGCCATCGATGGTGGAGTGATGGATGCGCGTCAAAATGGCGTAGCTGCCCTTCGCATAGCCCGGGATGTTGTCGAGCCCCTCTACCACATACATGTCCCAAAGCGGCCGGGTCATGTCCAGAGGCTTGCTGTGATGGCGCGCCACGTGAATGCAAAATTGCCGCCAGTCACCCGGCTCGGGCAAGCGGCTATGCGAAATATGCGCCTCAAGGTCGAAATGTTCGTCTTCGACCCAATAGGGATGGTCGATATCGAGCGGCAGTCGATATAGTTTGCGTTTGAACATCGGCGAAACATCCATGCGCTTGCGCATATGTTCGATAATGTCCTTGAACCTGACCTTTCCGCCGGGAGCGGTCGACGGATCATAGATATAGACGGCCATCACATGGGTGAGATTGGTCGCGGACTGAATGTAGAGGAACTGGGCGTCCTGCGCACTCAACTGGCTAATATTGCTCTGCTCGGTCATTCATTCTGTCCTTTCGCCAGCGTGATCATTCGAATATCCTGTCGGCCAGTGCAAGAAGTTCGAGCCGGGATTTTTCCATCCGTCGGGACAGCGCTCTGAATTTTCGCAACAATGCTTTCCTTTCTGTGATCGTTTCCGCGGTGGTTTCGCCCGTCAGTCCCAGACCTGCAGCCATTCGAAAGCCATTTTCAAACAATATCTTGCCGATCGAGGCTTCGCTGGTGATCCGTCGCAACAGATAGGCCTGCCGACCTTCTTTCAACGCCATTTCCACGCAGCTCTTCTTGTCGATGGCATCACCCGCCTCGAGCCGCGACAGGATGTCCAGGACAATGGTATAGGCTTCCACGAAGGGCAGGAACACGGCGTGACCGACCAGCGGCTGGAAGCGGTTGGTGAGACTGGCCAGCTTGACACCGCCCTCCTCCAGTTTCTCCTCCCAATCCGGATCGGCCCGCAGCAATTCTGCTTTCAAATTTTCGCGATACTGCTGCTTTTCCGGGTAGAAGAACTCGAACTTGAAAAGATCGCGAAGGCGGTCGGTTTCTTCCCAGAAGACCTCCGCTGCATCGCGGTCACTGACTTCCCGCGCCTTCAGGATCGACAATTCGATGATCGCCTTGTCGAGAAAATGGTGGATGATGCTATTGCGATAATAGCTCGCGATCGGGTGCTGATCAGGCTCAATCGCGTAAACCAGGGTCGTACCCTTGTCATAGCGAACCAGCAGCCCATTATTGACCAAGGTCTCGATGACCCGCTGAACACCCTCCAGATTCTGGTCGGTCAGATCCTCGCTCATCCGGATGTCGCGCTCCCGGGCCCAGCCGACCAGAAAATTAATCACTGCGCGCAGCTCGTCTTCCGTCATCGCGCGCGGGGCTGTGCCTAGCAGGCACAGGCACATGAGCGAAGTCAATGTCAGCGGGGTCGCCCGATTGGCCTGCACGGCAACCTCGAAAGCCATTTTCGACAAGGCCAGACGATCATTCGGATTGGGTGCCTTTTTGACAATCACCGGCTCTCCAAAATCCACATAAACCTTGCCCATCGGTTCGCGCAGACTGCGCAGATATCCGATAAACCAGCTCAGCGACTCGGCTTTCTTGATCCGGCCGGTCTGTTCGCTGCAATATTCCTCGACATCGCGGATCAGGTCGAAACTGGTGACGACCGGAATGATATGCACATTTTTAATATCATTGCTGTGTGCGCTATCCATGACATATTTCAGCAGACCGTAGCGAGGCGGCATCAGCTTGCCGAGCCGCGACCTAGTACCTTCGAATGCCCAGGTCATCGGGAAGCGTTTCTCGAGCAGATAGCTCACATAATAACGCAGAACGAGCTTGTAGACCGGGTTATTCTCGAAACTCCGGCGGATGAAAATGGTGCCGGCCCGGCGCAGCATGAAGCCCAGGCCGAAAAAGTCCAGATTGATGCCGCCAAATAAATGAATCAGCGGCAGGTCGTTTTGATAGGCCAGATCAGTGGCGGTCACTCCGTCAATATAGGTTTTGTGAGTGAACAGCAGCAACGTCGGATGTTCACGCATGGTCTTGCGCAGTCGGGTCAGTTCCTTGCGATCAAAAACCACCTCGTCGTCATAACCCTGCGATAACATGAACCGGTCGAGCTTTGCCTTCATGTCGATGAACAGCGGACTGGGCCGGGCGATCAGCTCCTTCATATATTTGGCCGCTTGTTCGTAGAGCACTGCCTCACTTTTGCCCATGTCAGTCGAGAGCTGGGTCATGGCGGCGCGGAAGCGGGCATCGCTGCGCAGGCCATCAGCGACATGGCGGGGCACTTTATAGCGTCGCCCCCGCAATCCGCGCTCGGCAATGTCCAATACCAGTCCGGCCTGCCTGACCACGAAGGCGGCAAATTCGGCATAATCGGTTTGCTCGTAATCCTTGCTGAGTTCGGCAAAGCGCTGCTTGAGCTCCCCGATGGTGGCGGGTTGTCCGGTCAGGCAATGGGCCCGGCGCTTGTCGCGCAGGAGAATGGACCGGGCGCGAAAACTTCCCGGGTTACGGGGATCACCGAGAATGACGTGCCGCATTTTGACTGCTCGGCTTTTCTCGAAATTGGGGATACGCCAGGCGATCCGAACCGGCACCACCAGCGTATCCGGATTGTCCTTCAATTTTTCTTCCAGCCGCCCAAGCCGCATTTTGGCCCGCTCATCGGAGATCGGCAGACTGACCCAATTCAGTTTCCCGCCGGGTCCGCCCGCTGCGGTGGAAGTCTGGAGCCAATCGAGCAGATACCGCCGCTCGACACCATTGCGGGCATCGATCACAAATAGCTTCGGGCCTTGCAGCAGCAGCGCTCCGGAATTTGCTATCTGTGTGGCTTCGTCCATCCCCGCTCCTCGAATTCAGCTCATTCCGCCGCTTCAATCTTTCTCGACTTTGCGGGATCTGCTTTTCGGGTTGAGCTAGACCGCTTTGCAGGCGGCTTGGCAATGGATGTTTTTGATACTGCCTTCTTAGGCGCCGCTTTCCGATTGACTGGTTTTTTACCTGCAGTGCGTTTTTCCTTCGCTGCGACTGGTTTGACAACGGCCAGCTTTTTCTCTGGCGCTGGCTCTTCATTGACCAGCGCTTCGAGCGCATCTTCTTCTTCCGCCTGACCGAGAGCCTTGAGGAACATGCCTCGCACTTCAGCAACATGCACGTTCATCGTCCGGGCCGACCATTTGCTGGTGTCCACTGCTGGCAGCACATCCACCCTGACCTTGGCTGGCCGCATCAGAAATTCATTTTTCGGCGCAACATCCCCGGCATTGTGGATCACGATCGGTACCATGGGCACGCCGGCCTGGATCGCCATGTGGAAAGCACCTTTTTTGAACGGACCCAGTTTCGGTGACAGGGTGCGAGTGCCTTCCGGCGCGATGACGATCGACTTGCCGTCGATCTTGACTGCGTCGATCAGCGGCGCCATCGCCTTGATTGCGCTGCCGGCGTTGGCCCGGTCAATGAATACGGTGCCAGCCAGTTCCATCAGCTTGCCAATCACCGGCGTATCCCGGACTTCCTTCTTGGCTACCCCGCCCATGTCCCGCCGGATCAGCTTGGCGAGGATCATTACATCAGCCTTGCTCTGATGGTTGAAGACAAAGATACAAGGTCGCGAAGTCCACAGATTTTCTTCACCCGTCACCTCCAGCTCGCAGCCGGTGAGCGCCGTGGCAATGTCACCGAACAGGCCGGTGGAGAAATTCATAGCCTCGCGCTGCGATCCGGTCAGCGCCCAGATTGGCAGCGACGCAATCGCCGAACCGATCAGCGATCCGGTGGCGTAAATCGTCCGGATATAATCGACCGGCTTGCCCTGCCCGCGGCTTTCATATTTTTCCAGCGGCCAGTCCCGTTCGCGTGCTGCCTCGCGGAGTTTTGCATTCGGATTCAGCGGCCTCGGCTTGCCGACCCGTTCCAGCAATTCGATATCGTCATAGCTGTCCGAGTAGAAATAGCTTTGGTCCAGATCCAGGCCATAGCTGGCTGCGAGATTTTCCGCGGCAATGACCTTGCCTTCCCCAAAACACAGCGGGCGGATGATATTACCAGTAAATTCCCCATTTTCGACTTCATATTGCGAGCAGAGCACATGTTCGATATCGAGATCGCGCGCGGTCGGTTCAATCTGGTAGATGGTGGCGGAAGAGACAATAGCGATGGTATGGCCCTTGGCGCGATGGGCCTCGATCAGCATGCGCGCTTCGGGATAGACTTTACGGGCGATATATTTTTCGTACAACTCTTCGCCAAAATCAAAATAGCTGTCTTCGGTGACGCCTTTCATGAACTTGGCGGCGCCAGTCATCAGGCCCGAAAAGCCCATATTGCCGGTACTATATTGCGCCATCACATTGATGGTTTCGACGACTTCGTCAGCCGTCATTTCCCGTCGCTTGATCTTCTCCCACAGCATCCCGGTAGCCGAATAGCCGGCGATGATCGTACCATCGAAATCGAACAGCGCCGCGATATGCGGGCCTTCCGGCGCATCCAGCACGTCCTGTAAGTGGGTTTGATAGTCCGCGCTTTTTTTCTTGGTCATCCAGATGTCCTTTGCCCAATGCTTATCGTGCCAAAAAACATCCGCATTTCCCAGCGATAATTGGCAAAAGGGTTGATTAGCAGCGCGATTGGCAGAGAAAGTCTCCTTATGGTGCAGATCGCGAGAAGGATTCTGATACTCGGACGGCAGAAAGGGAATGTCACTGCGCGCCGGCCATGGCTTCGGTTTGATTGCAAACCCCATGCGCGGCGCCGGTTACCGATTGCCTTTCACTTGAGCATGGAATGCGAGCGGTGCCGAAACGCGAAAAACGCGCCGGAAGATTTTCCGGCGCGTCTCCTGCGAGAAATGGTGCAGTTACGGGGGTTACGCGACTAGGTCACCTGCACCATTTTCCAGAGCTGGTGGACTCAACTTTCGAGGGCTAGTTTTGCGATTGCGACGCCTTTCTAATTTCACCCTTGCTCATCCCGGTTACCAGAACATCACCCGATCCGGCGAAATTGGCGGCGGGCAATTCTGCGGTGCGGTTTCCACTTTCGACAATCACCGATTGCACTACGCCAGCACCCGATTGACGGACCGATTGAACAAGACCCACAACGCGTCCTTTGAGATCCTGGATCGGCATTCCAGTGGCAACGGCGAACATACCGCCAGCATTTGCGGCCGCACTTCCCGACGCTGCCAGTTGACCAAGGTCACCCATTGCCATGGCGCTACCACTGCCCGCCGCACTTCCGGCAAACGAGCCTGCGCCCGATGCGCTATTGACCACATTTGATGCCGCATTGCTTGCAGCCGTTCTTCCACGGGCCGCGGCATTGCGCGTCGTACCAACCACTTGCCCAACAGTCGAGCGCACAGCATCGGTCCCGACAAGATTGGCACTTGCACCGCCATTCGCGGAGGTTGAAGCAGAGCCATCGGCTGATCCCTTGACCGAACTGCTCGGCAGATCAGCGGCGCCGATCAGCGAACCATTGGCACTGGAATTGCTGTCGGCATCGGTGGCGATTTCGCCAGACCGTATATCAATCGAGCGATCGATTCGCGTAGAACTGGTCACACCACCCCTGCCCGTAATCGTTCCAGTCGTACGACCGATCGTGTCGGAACCAAGAGTGCCGCCAAGAGATCCGCCCAATCCTCCGCTGCCGCCAAGCAATTGTGCAGACGCTGGTGCAAAGGTGATCATTGCTATGGTGATTGTACTTGCGATAAGTTTTTTCATGGTCTTTCTCCTTGCAGGACGATGATATTATCGTCGTCTGATGGGAGAACGATGACGCTTTGCGTTTTAATCCCTCACTCGCAAAATATTTTGAAAATTTATCGTAACCCGCACTTGCCGCAGATCAGACCATTGCCATAGATGCTATCTGGCCCTTTCTTGCCAAGGTCTTTAGCTTCCCGGATCAACCCGTTCACCGCAGGCTCGATCTGACTGATATTTGCCGTGGGATAATGAGAGAACAGACGTGCCGCCACAAACGGCGTCGCAAAAGACGTACCGCGAAGCGCCACTAGCTTCCCATCAGGCGAAGCGCCTTTGATGCCGGCGCCCGGTGCGGCAAAATCGACCGGCGTTGCTGTTCCGGCCTCCGGCAGTGCGCGTTCCCGGTGATCGACTCCGGTTACTCCGATCACGCCCTTATAGGCAGCCGGAAACCGCGGCGGAGCGGCAGGGCCATCATTGCCGACTGCTGCGACAATCAATATTCCTTTCCGTTGAGCAGCTTTGATGGCTCGTGCCAGAAGGCCATTGTCCGGACCCACCAGACTGATCGCCACCACTGGAACATTCCGCTGGGCCATCCAGCCCAATGCCCTGGCGATGGCGGTTGCATTACCACCGGCCGGATCACTGCCATAAATGTCGGCCGCGAGAAGACCAGCTTTATCGGTTCTGAGGCTTGTGGAGAGCAGGGAAGCAATAGCGGTGCCGTGACTGCTCGCAACCGGCGCTCCCCGGGCAAAACCCCGCTGCTCGACAGGCATCGCAATCGCGCTATGGCGCGCGACGCCGCCATCGATCAACCCGATCGCTCCAGATCGCACCTTGCTGTTGGCTAATAGCATTGCATTGGCAGGCAGCGGATTGGAACCGCTGGCAAAATAGATGTTGTCCGCGCTGATTTCCGCTTCGCGCGCCAGCTTTTGCAATTGCTTCTGCTCCGACTTCAGCGATTTCCCCGCTCGCGTTGCAAATTTCACGTAGCCGAGACCCAGCCCCTCGATCTCGGTGCGCTCCAAGATTGGAAAGCCTTCATTCTGCGCTCGTTCCAGCGATGCCTCCGATATGCCAGTGGCAATCAGCACAGCGCGAACGGCAGCGTCACCATTGCGATCCCGCTCCACATGATTGCGATTCTGGCGCAAGAAATCGTGCAGCCGCTGAATTCTGAGCCGGTTCAAAGCTGTCCTGAGCTCTGACGGCCTCAACTGGTCCAGAGCGCTGTAGTTCAAAATCCCGTTTGCCGGATCGATCAGCGGATCGGATATCTTGCCCATCGGTGCATCGGGTAGCGGAAGAACTGGACCGACGGTTGGCAAGGCCAATTGAGGCAAGACAGCGGCTGGCACGATCAGGTACAATATGGCGGCAACCCATTTGACTGTGGTCTTCATTTCTACTTCCCTAAGACCCGATCCCGGTTTGGCAACATCGAGTCGATTGCATTTATTTCATATTGGTGGATTAAACGAACCAGGTCCGTCGTTTGATCCATAGACCATGAATAAAGGATATCCGCGCTGAATGGCCTTTGAACAGGAATTGCTGGAGCTACTCCCGCGATTGCGGCGTTTTGCCCGCAGCCTTACGCGCGACATCAACGATGCAGATGACCTGTGTCAAATGGCCCTCGAGCGTGCCCTGATCAAGCGTGACCAGTGGCAGGCAGGAACTAGACTGGATAGCTGGATGTACAGAATTACCCGCAATATTTGGATCGATACGGTACGCGCTGCAAGTCGCCGCGAACATGTCGCCAATGATGATGGTGCGATGGAAAATATCGCGGGAGATGATCATCGACGCATGGAAAGCCGCATGGAACTCAATGATGTCGACCGTGCCATGGACCGCCTTCCAAGCGAGCAGCGCGAGGCCGTTTCGCTCGTCCTGGTCGAGGGTTTTGCCTATAAGGAAGCCGCCGCTTTGCTGGACATTCCGATCGGGACTTTGACATCGCGGCTGGTGCGGGGCCGCGAAGCCCTGCAACGCGAACTAGGAGAAGCCGCATGACCTTTGATGATCAGACGATCATGGCTTATGTCGATGGAGAATGCGATGCGGTGACAATCAAGCGCATCGAGAAAGCCATGACTACTGACACCGTCCTGGCCGAGCAGATTGGCAGGGCGCGCGCGTTGCGGGACAGGGTGGCAGGCCATTATGCGCCGGTCACAAGCGAGGAAATCCCGGACCGTCTTGCCGCGCTCCTGACCGCCGCTGCAGCGTCCAACGTGGATAGCAGCTTCGCCGCGCGGAAATTCGAGCAGGAGACAGCGACGCGCGCGCCTCGCGGCATCGGCGTCGCCCAATGGGGCGCGATGGCGGCAACCTTGGCCCTGGGCATCATTGTCGGTCAATATGGTCTCGGCGATGCCTCTGATGCACCCTTTGCCCAGGAAGGCGGCGCGCTGATCGCCAGCGGCGCTCTGGACAATGCTCTGGAAACGCAGCTCGCTTCTACCCAGACCGATGACAGTGATTTTCGCGTCGGTCTGACATTCCGCGCCAAGAACGGCACCATCTGCCGAAGCTTCACGGGCGAGGCGGTCTCCGGGATTAGCTGCCGCGAAGGGCAGCAATGGCACATGGTCAGCACGTTGCCCGGCGGCCCACAGAGCGACTATCGTCAGGCGACGAGCGATGCGATCAACGAGGTCGCGGCGGATATGATGGCTGAGGCACCAGTGGATGCCGGAGCCGAACGCAAGTTGCGGGAAACAGGCTGGCGATAGGTTTGCCCGGCAGCCGCTGTCGATCCGGCACCCGCAAGGGTGAGCATCATCGTTATTTTGCGTATCGCCGCATTTCTTTTTTGGTTGATGGAAAGAGACCGAAGCCGCCTTGCAATTCCTCGGGGAAGCAGGCTTTTTCCCGCTGACTGCAGGGCTTTATTCCTGCCCGGCCCCTGCCCTCGACCCGATAGAATTGCGCTACACTCCAACATCGCCCAATATGGGTTGCAGCGCTGCGGGATGATCGCTACACGCTGCCCGGTCCATGAGGTGCGTTGGCTGAGTGGTCGAAAGCGCCGCACTCGAAATGCGGTATGCCAGCAATGGTATCTAGGGTTCGAATCCCTAACGCACCTCCACCGACCCTTTCGGTCACGCTTCAGATTATGCGGCCCTCAAAAATATCCCGCTAGAAAATTATCAGGGTCACACGGGTCACACCCCCTCTAGCGGAATTATCGCGGGTGGCTGAAACGGCCTATAGGCTCAAACCCGACGCGCCAATTTGCTTACCGTTCAGGGCAAGCTCGATCCATCCGATCGCGGCTCTGTGTGGGGGCAGGATTACTCGCAAAACAGAAAAGGCGCAGCATCATGCCATTGGCTTACCAGACAGGTGAAGGTTTAGGAAAGTCCTTTTCGGCTCGCATCGGCTCTCGGCAAACCAGTGTGGGGAGATCCCCCGTACCATCGCGATCGTTTAGCAGGCATCAAAAACTTGTCAGAAGCGCCCATACCAGTCCAGGCGATTTTAGCCGTCAGAGCCGCATCGGACCAGGTCGGAATTGGCCTACCCCGACAGCTTCAGCGTGTCCATCTTGGGCAGATCCAGCTGATAGGACCGGTCTGCGGCTTTCTCACCCTCGGCGCTGCACTTATTCAAATCGACCTTGACGACGGAGCCGGTGCCC
>NZ_JBGTDD010000028.1:0-16692 GCF_041748495.1 Parasphingorhabdus sp. | reverse complement strand
ATCCTGCGCGAGCTGACCGGCGATGTCTATTTTGGCGAGAAAGGCCAGCGGCAGACCGCGACGGGCCGGCGTCAGGGCTATGATGTCATGGCCTATGACGAGGACGAAATTGCGCGCATCGCCCATGTCGCGTTCAAGGCGGCCCAGGGGCGGCGCAAGAAGCTGTGCTCGGTCGACAAGGCCAATGTCCTGCAGACATCGGTGCTGTGGCGCGCGGTGGTCGAGGAAGTGGGAACCGGCTATCCGGACGTCGCGCTCAGCCATATGTATGTCGACAATGCCGCGATGCAGATGGTTCGCAATCCCGGCCAATTTGATGTGATGCTCACCGGCAATCTGTTTGGCGATATCCTTTCCGATCAGGCGAGCATGTGCGTCGGCTCGATCGGCCTTTTGGCTTCGGCCTCTTTGGGGGAGGGCACCAGGGGCCTGTACGAACCAATCCACGGCAGCGCGCCGGATATTGCCGGTCAGGGCATCGCCAATCCCTGCGCCATGATCCTGTCCGCTGCGATGATGCTGCGGCACAGTTTCGGCATGGATACGGAGGCGAGCCGGATCGAGACCGCGGTTGCCGCCGTGCTCGCTCAGGGCGTGCTTGGCCATGATCTGGGCGGTGATGCATCCACTTCGGATATCGGCGACGCTATTGTCGCGCAACTGACAGGCGGCTAGGAAGAATCATGAAGAGAAATACCGGCCAGGACCGCGAGATTACCAAGAAGTGGCGTCCGGCCACCCAGGCGATTCGCAGCGGCACCATGCGCAGTGAATTTGGCGAGACGTCGGAAGCGCTGTTCCTGACCTCCGGCTATAGCTATGACTGCGCCGAGGATGCCGCTGCCCGCTTCGCCGGCGAGCAGGACGGCATGACCTACAGCCGGCTGCAGAATCCGACGGTGCAGATGCTGGAAGAGCGGATTGCGATCATGGAAGGGGCGGAAGCCTGCCGGGCGACCGCATCGGGCATGGCGGCGATGACCGCCGCCTTGCTTTGCCAGCTGCAGGCCGGTGACCATGTCGTGGCCAGCCGCGCGCTGTTCGGCTCCTGCCGCTGGCTCACCGATAGTCTGCTGCCCAAATTCGGCATCGAAACCACCGTGGTCGACGGCCGCGAGATCGAAAACTGGGAACGGGCAATCACGCCGAAGACCAAGGTCTTTTTCTTCGAGACGCCGGCCAACCCGACCATGGACGTGATCGATATCCGCAGCGTCTGCGATCTGGCGCGGGCCAAGGGCATCACCAGCGTCGTCGACAATGCCTTCGCCACCAATGTGCTGCAGCGGCCGATGGAATATGGCGCCGACGTGGTCGCCTATAGCGCGACCAAGATGATGGACGGGCAGGGGCGGGTATTGGCCGGTGCGGTCTGCGGCAGCGAGGAATTTATCGAGGAAACCCTGCTCGCCTTCACCCGCAACACCGGGCCGACGCTGAGCGCATTCAACGCCTGGGTCGTGCTCAAGGGACTGGAAACGCTTGATCTGCGGATTCGCCGGCAGAGCAACAATGCGCTCGAGGTGGGCAAGTTTTTAGAGCAGCGGGTAGAGAAAATCTTGCACCCCGGGCTGCCGAGCCATCCCCAGCACAAACTGGCGATGAGCCAGATGGAGGCCGCCGGACCGATCTTCTCGCTCTATGTCGGTGGCGGTCGGAAGCGCGCCCATGGCCTTCTCAACGCATTGAATCTGATAGATATTTCCAACAATATCGGTGACAGCCGTTCGCTGATGTGTCACCCGACCTCGACCACCCATCACGGCCTCGGCGAGGAAGCCCGGCAGGAAATCGGGATCAGCGAAGACATGCTGCGGATCAATATCGGCCTCGAGGATCCGATCGATTTGATCGATGACCTGGATCAGGCCCTTTCGTCTGTCGGACTTTAACTCTATATCATCATGATGATGATGGACTCATTCTTTCCCTTTGCCGAAACCACCGAGGGTGTCACCATCCGCGTTTCGGTGACCTTCCTGCCCGAGCAATCCGATATCGACAGCAGGCGCTGGTTCTGGGCCTATCATATCCGCATCGAAAATCATCGGGAGACAGCCGTGCAGTTGCTGACGCGGCACTGGCGGATCCACGACGAACGGGGCGGCCTGCAAATGGTTGATGGCGAAGGGGTGGTGGGCGAACAGCCGATCATCCAGCCGGGCAAGGCCCACGACTATGTCTCCGGTTGCCCGCTCAACACGCCCAATGGCTCGATGGAAGGGCATTTTGTCATGGTCGGCAGCGCGCCCTCGGTCTTTGAGGTGCGCATTCCTCATTTTCCTCTGACCGAACCGACCGTCGAGCAATGAAACGGACCCATCTGCCGCTGAACGGGCTGCGTGTGCTTGATGCTGCGGCTCGGCATCTCAGTTTCACCAAGGCGGCCGATGAACTGGCGGTAACCCCGGCAGCGGTCGGTCAACAGATTCGGGCGCTGGAAGACATGCTCGGCGTGGTGATGTTTCGGCGCACTCCCAAGGGTCTCGAACTGACCGACGAAGCGGCGGCCGGGCTGGATGCGCTGCGCTCCGGCTTCCTGCAGTTTGAAGAGGCTGTCCGGGCGATGCAATCGGGCCAGTCCTCCCACAAACTGACCATTGCCGCGCCGCGCGATTTTACCCAGAAATGGCTGAACGAGCGATTGTCAGCCTTTTCCGCCGATCATCCCGATACCCGTTTCGCGCTGGTCGCGGCCGATGATGCGATCGATTTTACCGAAGCCAATCTGGACGTGGCAATCTGGCTCGGCGACGGGCCGGGTCAGCATGAAGGCAGGATGCTTGGCGATACCGTCTTCGTGAAAGTCGCTGCTCCGGGTCTCAATGGCGGCAACAAGATCGACTGGCCTGGCTGTCCCATTTCCGAAGGCGAGGAAACCTTGATGCGGGTTGCCGATGGCGGGCTTGCCATCGAAGCGGCAGCCAATGGCTTCGGCTATGCATGGGTCCCGAAGATGCTGGTTCAGCGCGATCTGGCCGCGGGCCGGATCGAGATTATCGGCGAAGACAGCGTTTCTTCTCGCGGCTACTGGCTGATGGCACCGCTGCCACAGTGGCGGCAGCAAAAGGTGAAAGCGCTGGTCGAGACACTCGCAGAGGCATAGTCTTGCGCGTCTCGTCGTTCCCGCCTACCATGGGTTGCGGGAGCGGGGGGATGTTATGACGAGACTCTGGTTGTTTGTGGCGGCTGCGCTTTTCTTCATGGGAAGCAGCCTGGAGGCAAAACAGGTCGCCCTGATCATTGGCAACGCCCAATATCTCAACACCAGTCCGCTCGACAACGCCGATAATGATGCAAATCTGGTAGCGGAAGCGGCCAGAAAGGCTGGATTTGACGAAGTCACTATCGCCCTCGACCAGTCTGTTGACGATTTCAGACTCACTCTCCGGCGCTTCCGTGAACAGGCCGATGGCGCCGATGTCGCTATGGTCTATTATGCCGGTCACGGGATGGAAGGACAGGGTGAAAACTGGCTGGTTCCGATCGATGCGGAACTGAACTCCAGTTTCGACCTGCCCTTTGAAACGATCAATCTCAACCGCTTGATGGAAACAGTCGCTGGCGCGCAAGTACGAGTGGTGGTGCTGGATGCGTGCCGCAACAATCCCTTCGCCAACAGCTGGCGCGCCGGATCACGGGCAGTGGCTCGGGGTCTCGCCGGGATTGATGTCGACGATGTTCTGGTGATCTATGCAGCGGCGCCGGGCCAGACAGCCAGCGACGGTGACGGCGCAAATTCTCCCTTTGCCATTTCCCTCGCCGCCCGTTTGCCAGAACCCGATCTGCCGTTGCAATTGCTCGGCGGTACGGTGCGCGATGATGTGCTGAAAGCCACCGGCGGCAAGCAGCGTCCTTTTGTCAGCGCCAGCATCACCGGTACGCCAATCTATCTGACACCGACACGATCTGCACCGGTTGCTTCCGCCAGTACCGCCGCTGCTGGCGTCAACCAGGCCGAACTGGAAGGCATTGCCTGGCGCGGCGCGCTCGCTACCGACAGCGTCAGCGCGTTCAGCACCTATTTGTCGCTGTTTCCGACCGGCCAATATGCTTCCGAGGCGGCCCTGAAAATTTCCGCATTGCTCGCGTCACCGGTCGTCCTCGCGAAGCCCCGGTACCCCCGCTGCCGGATCCGGAAAAAGCATAAAAATTTCCAATATCCTGATCCAGAATGTCAAATTGACGGGATTCATGGGGCTGCCCGATGATCTGTTCCTGCGGTTCAACAATGGCGATCGCTATCCCGACGCCGGCAGCAAAAATCAGAGATTCAAAAAGGGCGATAGCTGGATGATCGCAGAAACGTTTGAAATGAGCGATCCGGTCATCTTCAAGGTTATGGAACATGATACGATTGGCGGCCATGATACGATTGGTACGGTGACCGTCAGCAACAATCCTGGAAGCTATACACAGACCATGAATGGCGACCGGAGTGAATATATCATTTCGTATGACGTGAGTTCCGCCGAATAATCGCAACGATCATTTCTGACGGGTTGCGGTGCGGCTATCGCTCGGTCAGCAGATTCACCAGCCGGGTGGTCAGCGACAGCAGGTCGCTTTCCTGCAAAGACTCTTCTTCATTGTTCCAGGTCACCGCAAGCGCATAGCTTTTGCCGGCTTTCGACCGCAGCAGGAAATTATAGGACAAGACGCCGGGTTCGGATCCGCCCTTATAGCCGAAATAGCTCCATTTCCCTGCCGCTTCCTCGCCTATTCCGGGGTTGATGGCCAGGAGTTTCCGGGTTTCGTCGCTCGCATTGTGGTGCAGATAGGCGAGCAATCGAATGATATCAGCCGGCGTCGCGAACCATTCCAGCTGATCGATATGGTTGGGCTTGCTGGTCAATATGCGGGAATCAAGACTGTCCAGGGTCAGCGCGCTATCGAATTCGGTGAGCAATATTTCACGCGCGGCCGGTTCGGCGGCCAGAAATCGGTCTCTGCGACCGGCATGCACCGGCATTTTCAGCGCAGATGCCTGCCGCGTCATCAGAAAAGGGCGCATTTGATCCGGGTCACGATGACCAGCGGCTTGTACCATCCTGGCCAGCCTCTCCTGACCAAGAATCCGGATCAGCGTGTCGGTGGCGCTATTATCGCTGATCGAGATCATCAGCGTGGCCAGCGTGTGCAGTGTCACCGGCGATCCGTCGGGCCAGCTCTGGCTGATTCCTGATGGATGGGATTTTGGTCCCAGTTCGACCACGTCGGACCATTGCCGTTCCCCCGTCAGTACCGCGCGGTCCAGCTCGGCCAATATATAGAGCTTGAAGGCCGAAGCGATGGCATAGCGCCCGTTGGCATCGAGCGCTGCGACCGGCGGCAGGTCGGCACTCTCCAGCGGTTGGATCAGCACGCCCTGGCGACCGGGCAGGGCGTCAATCGCGGCGATGACATCGGCGATCGAATTGCCTCCCGCCTCGAAACCGGTCAGCAGCAGGCCGGAAATACGGTGCTGAGCGCTATTTTCCAGATCCAGGCTGACGGTACCAATGGATTTTTCGTAGCGGATCTTGATCACTGCGGAATTGTCGCTTCGCGGACTGATCGATAATATTTCGAGTGCCTGACCCTGCTGTGCCGTCACTTGTCGCGTTAGGGTCCGAAACTGGGCAGGGGGCACGGCGTTCCGAAAATTCTCATCGAAAACCTCGTCCTCGATCGCTTCGCCCTGCAAAAGGCGAAGCACATCATTGGCGCGCTCGGAAAGCTGCTCGGATATATTGATTTGCGTCTGAGCCTTGGCGGGATTGGAGAAGACCGGGAGTGAACAGGCTAGCAGGGAAAGAGCGAAGGCAGGAAGGAAGCGCACGATCATCTCCGGTCAATATCTATGAATCAGAAATCAAAGCCTAAGCGTCGATCACATCCTCATCAAGGCTGGCGGCATTTTGCTGGATGAAGTTGAACCTATGTTCCGGATTTTTTCCCATCAGCCGGTCGACCAGATCCTTGACGCTGGCGCGCTGCTCATATTCCTGCGGCAGGGTCACCCTGAACAAGGACCGCGTATTCGGGTCCATTGTCGTTTCCTTGAGCTGGTTCGGGTTCATCTCGCCCAGGCCCTTGAAGCGGCTGACGTCCACTTTCTTGCCCTTGAACGGACCATTTTCGATGGCGGCGCGGGCGCGTTCATCCTGCGCATAGTGACTCTTGCCGCCGGCGCTGATCCGGTAGAGCGGAGGGCGGGCAAGGAACAGATGGCCCTGACGGACCAGTTCCGGCATTTCCTGAAAGAAGAAGGTCATCAGCAAGGTCGCGATATGGGCGCCATCGACGTCCGCGTCGGTCATGATGATCACCCGCTCGTAGCGCAGATTGTCGGGGTCGCAGTCCTTGCGCGTGCCGCAGCCCAGCGCGAGGATCAGATCGGCGATTTCGCTATTGGCGAATATCTTCGCGCTATTGGCTGAGGCGACATTGAGGATCTTGCCGCGAATCGGCAGGATTGCCTGCGTCTTGCGGTCGCGGGCCTGCTTGGCCGAGCCGCCGGCGCTGTCGCCTTCGACAATGAATATTTCAGTGCCTGCCGGATCATTGCCCGAACAGTCGGTCAGCTTGCCGGGCAGACGGACCTTGCGCCCCGATGTCGCGGTCTTGCGCTTGACCTCGCGCTCCGCCTTGCGCTTCAGCCGCTCGTCCATCCGCTCCATGACGAAGCCGAGCAGCGCCTTACCGCGATCCATATTGTCGGTGAGGAAATGGTCGAAATGATCGCGCACAGCGTTTTCGACATATTTCGTCGCCTCGGGCGAGGTCAGCCGGTCCTTGGTCTGGCTCTGAAACTGCGGATCGCGGATGAACACCGACAGCATCATTTCGCCGCCGGAAATGATGTCATCGGCGGTCAGTTGCGATGCCTTCTTGATCTGCACCAGTTCACCAAAGGCGCGCAGTCCGCGGACGAGAGCATTGCGCAGGCCCGTCTCATGGGTACCGCCGTTTGGCGTGGGTATCGTGTTGCAATACCAGCTGTAGCTGCCGTCGGTCCAGATCGGCCATGTGATCGCCCATTCCACCCGGCCCTGGCTGTCGGGAAAATCCTGATTGCCGGCAAAAAAATCGGTGGTGACGCATTCGCGCCCGGCCAGCTGTTCGCGCAGATGATCGGAGAGGCCGCCGGGAAACTGGAATATCGCTTCGGCCGGGACGTCGTCGCTGGCCTGGCTCTCGTCACATTTCCAGCGGATTTCAACGCCAGCGTAGAGATAGGCCTTGGAACGCGCCAGTTTGAACAGCCGGGAAGGTTTGAACCGGTTGCCTTCGCCGAAAATCTCGATGTCGGGAACGAAGGATATGCTGGTGCCGCGGCGGTTCTGGGTGGTACCGACTTCCTCCAGTTTAGAGGTCGCCAGGCCTTGAGAGAAGGTCTGGCGATAGAGGGTCTTGTTGCGTGCGACTTCGACAATCGTGTCGGAGGACAGGGCATTGACGACGGAAACGCCGACGCCGTGCAGGCCGCCCGAAGTCGCATAAGCCTTGTCGGAGAATTTACCGCCCGAGTGAAGGGTGGTCATGATCACTTCGAGTGCCGACTTGCCCGGAAATTTGGGGTGCGGGTCGACCGGAATGCCGCGCCCATTGTCGCTGACGGTCAGACGGTTATCGGCGTCGAGCGTGATCTCGATGCGGCTGGCATGGCCGGCAACGGCTTCGTCCATGCTATTGTCGATGACTTCGGCAGCGAGATGGTGGAGCGCGCGTTCATCGACGCCGCCAATATACATGCCGGGGCGCTTGCGAACAGGCTCAAGGCCTTCCAGAACCTCGATGGCCGAAGCATCATAGTCACCGGTTTTGGATTGGGTTGGCGGGTTGGCACCGAACAGATCATCAGACATGCCCGACCCTATAAGAGCGCAGGAGTCACACTGGCAAGAGACTTATGATGTCTCTGGCCAGCGCATTGAAAATTCTTGAAATCTGGGTGTTGTTTAGCGAACCCGTGGGCCGCCAAAAGGCAGCGGTGGCGGTGCGCGACGGGCACCGCGCGGCAATTGCGCCTGGAACGCACGACCGCAATGCTCGACACAATAGGGAAAGCCCGGGTTCACTTCCTCTCCGCAGAAATGGAAGTCGGGTTCGCCGGGATGGTTGATCGGCCAGCGGCAGATCTTGTCATTGAGGTCGAGCAGACTGGTCTTGTCGGCAATTTCGTCGCTCGGCTTGGCCGGAACCAGACGGCGCGGCGGGGCTGGCGGAATCGGGGCCTGCTGGTCACCGGGACCCTGGCGCAGGAAACCGCCGGGACCGACGGACACGATCTTCGGGCCGTCATGCTTGGGCTGACGGGCCTGCTGTGCGGCATGGGTGCGGGCGGCCGGCGTTGGCGGCGGCATCGCGCGACGGGCGACATGCTCTTCCTTCGGCTTGGAAGCAGCCCCGGCTTTTGCCGGCGGTTTCTTTGCCTTGGGTGCCGGTTTGGCGCCTTTTTTGGCTTGCGGCTTGGCCTTGACCGGAGACGGACGGGATTTCAGGCCCAGACGATGCGCCTTGCCGATCACGGCATTGCGACTGACGCCGCCCAGTTCTTCCGCGATCTGGCTGGCGGTCAGGCCTTTTTCCCACATATTCTTCAGCGAATCGATCCGCTCATCCGTCCAAGCCATGCAAAGTCCTAATCATTTACGAGTTGTGGCGATATAGGGTCGCCGGGGTGAATATACAACCACGATAATGGGCACGATAATGGGCACAATAATGGCGCGCAGCGTGGGTGATACGGGCCTTGCGCTGGCGGCCGTCTGATATGGGCTTGTGATTGATCCCGGGAGCCGATAGGCGGGGCATATATGCCCAACCAGCCCGAAAAAGATCAGACGACAGGCCAGTCGCTCAAACGGATGCGCTTTGCCGAACCTGGCGTGCCGATCATCCGCGGGGTCAACTGGGCCGGATTTCTGGCGCTCTACTGGAAAGAGGTGAGGCGGTTTTTCAAGGTGCAGCTGCAGACCGTCTGGGCGCCGTCGATCACCACCTTATTGTTTCTGGTCATTTTTACCATCGCCATGGGCCGCGGCGATCGCACCGTCCTGGGCGTCCCTTTCCCCGACTTTATCGCGCCCGGCCTGATCTGCATGGGCATGCTCCAGAATGCGTTTGCCAATAGCAGCTTTTCCATGCTGGTCGGCAAGATTCAGGGCACGATCATCGACTATCTGACGCCGCCGCTGTCGGTCGGCGAATTGCTCGCCGCCTTGGTAGCCTCCTCGATGACACGCGCTGCGCTGGTCGGTTTTGCGGTTTGGCTGGCGATGTTCCTGTGGCCCGGCGTCAATGTCGGCGTCACCCATTGGTGGGCGGTGCTCTGGTTCGGCATCATGGGCGCGGCGATGCTGTCCTTCCTCGGTGTGCTGACCTCGATCTGGGCGGAAAAATTCGACCATGCCGCAGCCGTGACGAATTTCGTGGTCGCACCGCTGGCGCTTCTATCCGGGACGTTTTACGCGATCGACCGGCTGTCGCCAGCCTTTCAGGCGGTCAGCCATGCCAATCCCTTCTTCTACGCGATCTCCGGCTTCCGTTACGGTTTTCTCGGCGAAGCGGATTCGCCCGTCGCGCTGGGCGCGCTGATCCTGCTGGCGATCAACATCGGCTTGGCGATCATCTGCTATCTGCTGCTGAAATCGGGCTGGAAGATCAAGTCCTGACCCCGCCGGTTTGACGGCCTGATGCGGGCGGCTAGTGCCGGTGAATCCGGTGCAGCTTGTATTTGCCGCCGTCCGTCGCCTGAAACAGCCGGGCCACATCGGGATGGCCAACCGGTTCGCCGCTGTCGTCGGACAGAAGATTCTGTTGGCTGACATAGGCGACATAGCTGCTTTCGGCATTTTCCGCGAACAGATGGTAGAAGGGCTGGTCCTTGTGCGGCTGCAGATCCTTCGGGATCGCCTCATACCATTCGTCGCTGTTGGCAAAAACCGGATCGATATCATAGATCACGCCGCGAAAATCGAAAATCCGATGACGGACGACATCGCCAATGGCGAAGCGCGCGTCCAGAATATCGGGCGTGTCGGGCGGCAAGGGATTGCCGGATTTGAAAGGATCAGCAGTATTCATGGCTATAATTTAGGCGCTTTGCCATCAGATGCAAGCGCTGCATCGCGATGGGGGGCAGGCAGATGGATATGGTTATTCTAAATGCCAATGCGTCGCCCGAACTTCGCGAAGTGGAGCCGGTGGACCTCGTCCCCGAATGAAGACCGCCACCTTTACCCGGAGCGCCCGATAGATCAGCGCATTTCGGGCAAAGGCGGCGATTGCATCATTCCACAGTTTCGGCACTTTCCGCATTGACAGACATGGGTACCGCTGGCGCATCCACCGACAACGGCGCCGGAGCCTTGTTCGCGATCGCCAGTTCCACATCTTCATCAATGAAACCATTGACCGCGCCGCCCATGGGCAAAACCGCGCTGGTGCCAGTGGTAAAAAACCCAGCGATCGGTACGAATAAAATCGCACCAACCACTGCGCCCGTTCCGGTCACGCCTTTATCATCGAAAGAGCCCGTCAAACGGATTTGGCGACCATTCACCCGCAAGTAAAGTAGCTTCGCGTCCAACTTGCCGGACTTGCCCCACATGCCCTTGTTCCGAACGCCAACAATTTCACCCCAGGCAGGTGTGCCGGCCGGAATGACGGTCACGCCATTCACTTCGACGGGAGCGGCAACTTCCAGATTGAACCGCTGGCCGACTTTTGCCATTTTCTCTTTCGTGGTTATCTCTTCCATGAGCTTGAATGCGATAGGCGTTCCGGCGCGCAACATGGCGTTGGTTGTTGCCGGTGCCGCGACAGGCGTTAATGCCGATGATGCCAATGGCGAAATCGTCGTTGCTTCAGTCGCTATCTCCTGAGCCTGGACATGGGTAGACGCAAGCATGAGGCAGGAAGCCCCCAGAATCAGTTTTTTCATTTTATACCCCCTGGCAACCAGTCCATGAACCGAAAATCGGCTCCTTCTGGAGTGTGTTGCTTCTTGTCCTATGTGCTTGAAATTACACCAAGTCTAGTCCCTACGAGCCAGGCGGATAGGCCAAGCGATCCGCAACCTGTCATCGCTGCTGCCGGTCGGCCAGCGCTTCGGTTTCGGGTGTAGAGGATCGCGCTGGCGGAATGGCTTGAAAGCGAGCCTTTTCCTCAAGCTTTGCCGGTTCTCGCTGGCTCATTCTCCACAGCGTGAACAGCACGATCAGGATATGGGACATGATCATGGTCCAGAACAGCGCCAGCGGGCCGACAAGTGAAAGGGCAATACCTCCCGCAAACGGCCCGGCAATCGCACCAAAGCCGAAAAACAACAGAAGCCCGCCGCTGACCTGAACATATTGACCCGGTTTGGCGTGGTCATTGGCGTGGGCCAGGACCATCGGATACATGGCGAAAATGGCGGCGCCGAGCAGCGAGCCGATCAGGATATTATGGATGGCATCGACCGGGCCAAGGACAAGAAACGCGCCGTCTGCCAGGATCGCCAGAAGCGCGAGGAACAGCAGCACCTTTCTGCGGTCGAACCGGTCGGATGCCCGGCCGAGCGGAATCTGGAACAGAGCCCCGGCCAGCACCGGCACGCTGCAGAACAGGACGATGCTGGTCATGTCGAGACCGATAATGTTAGCATAAACTGCGGCCAGAGTGCCAAAAGTTCCGTTGGAAATGCCGATCATCAGCGCGGCAAAAACCGCAACCGGTGAATTGCGCCAGAGCTCGGGGATGTTGAGCTTCACCTCGAACAGCGGCGCTGGCGCGCGCGTCGAACTGATCGCCGTGGGAATAAGCGCGAGGCAATAGAAGATCGCCGCCAGGATGAAATACCAGTGACCCGATATGTCCGCGCCGATCAGGATCATCTGGCCGCCGGTTGAACCGATCAGATTGATCATCGTATAGGTCCCGAAAACCTGGCCGCGCATGGACGATTCCACTTCTTCGCTCAGCCAGCTTTCGACAATCATGGCCGCCCCGGCAAAGCAGAATCCGGATATCGCCCGCAGCGGAATCCAGACCCAGGCATTGGGGAACATCGATGACAGCAAGACAACAATGGCTGCCGTTGCCGCGAGCGTACCAAACGCCCTTATATGTCCAACCCCAGCCACCAGCCGCGGGGTGAAAATGCAGCCCAGCACATAACCCGCTGCCCAGCCGGTACCCAGCAATCCCAGCGAAAAAGCACTAAAGCCCTCGTTTGAGCCGCGTATCGGCAAGATCAGGCCGTTGATTCCGCCCGCGGTCAGCAAGAATAGGGAGCCGAGCAAGAGAGCGCTGAGAGGGAGATGTCTGGCAATCATGATCAAGGTGCATTTGCTCGAAATCGTCGTTTGTGTCGAGCGTAGTGTCGGTATTGTAGCGAATCCAGCGTCATTGCTGAGCAGGGTGCGGTTTTTACAGCAATGATCATCCGTGTTCGCTTGAGCTGATTGCGGAAAGAACTAGCGCCAGGCAATAGAAGACCGCCGCCAGCATAAAATACCAGTGAACCCAGAGCTCTGCCCGTCAGCGAAAAGGAACTGCGGCGCCACATTATATTCACGCAAGAAACAAAATTTCGAAAGTAAATTCCTTTTAATCATATTGAAACTGTCGCTTGATAGTCTTGAGATCTAAATTGGGATTTGTAGAGATGCAGATGACTAGATCGCCAGACCAAAAATCAGCACGCAGTTCAAACCTATTGAATGTTGGCGCGCTATTCGGTGCTATCGCCGTGTTCGTCGGATTGAGCAGTGTACTGTTGCCGGCGGCAATCGCAAAAATATTTGGTGCAGCGGTCGTACTGGATGACACCCTCAGCGTCGCGCTCTTGCTGAACATCGCCCTGATATTGTTGATCTGGCGGGGTTCGCAGGTCCTCTCGCGGCACGCGAAGGCAGCTAGTGATGCGCAGCGTGAAGCCGGCTTGGTGGCAGTCAGGGATTACGCTACTGGGCTGCGGAATCGCCCGGGCATCGTCGACATAATCGAGCAAAAGCTGAGTGCCGGACAAAATATCTCGCTGATCAACATGGATCTGGATAATTTCAAAAAAATCAATGACCTCTACGGTCATCAAGCCGGTGACGAAATGCTGAAAGAAGTAGCCGACCGGCTCGTTGATGTGACACCTGAACAATCTGCATGCGCACGTCTCGGGGGCGACGAGTTTGCTGTCTTGCTTTTCGGAGAGGCTGCCAGTGCCAAAAACACCCTGGCAGTCGCCAAAGAGATACAGAACGCCTTTCTCGAACCCGTTTCTGTCGGCGGAAGCATAAGCAAGATTAGCGCCTCGATGGGCATATATGCCGAGGTCACGCCGGGTTCCAGCATCGCGGATATATTTCGGCGGAGCGATATCGCCATGTATGAGGCAAAAAAGGCCGGGGGCGAGCAGATATCCTGTTTCGAGCCCATAATGGAAGCCGAAGTGCAACAGCGCTACAAGATGGAATCTGATATGCGAGAGGGCATATCGAAAGGGGAATTCGTCCCTTTCTATCAACCGCAATATGGTATTCGCGGCTCCAATCTCGTTGGGTTTGAAGTCCTGGCCCGGTGGAATCATCCCAGCGGTGAATTGATAGAGCCGACGGATTTCATCCCCCTCGCCGAAGCGACTGGAATGATATCGTCGCTATCCTTTTCCGTCATGCGTCAGGCTTTTGTCGATGCGAAAGCGTGGGATCATTCACTTGTGCTGGCAGTAAATATCTCCCCGGTGCAGTTAAGCGATCCGAATCTGGACAAGCAAATCATGAAGATTCTGGTGGAAACCGGCTTCCCGGCGCAACGACTGGAATTGGAGATTACCGAAAGCAGCCTGCTTGAAGATACGCCGCTGGTGCTCAGCACGATCACTAGCCTGAAGGCGCTGGGCATCAGGATTTCTCTGGACGATTTCGGTACGGGCTATTCCTCCATGACGCAGTTGAAGGCTTTTCCCTTCGATCGCATCAAAATTGACCGCAGTTTCGTTTTCTCCATGCTGGACAACGACGAGAGCGCCGCCATCGTCAAATCGATAGCTTCCCTGGCGATGTCGCTGAACGTTCCCATCACAGCCGAAGGCATTGAATCTGACGAAATGAGGGGATATCTCGACGAGATCGGCTCCATGGATGGACAGGGCTGGCTCTACGGACGGGCCACATCGAAGGAAGAACTGATAAAATTGCTCCCGCAGATCGCCTTGGCTGCCGGCGGCTATAATATCAATGACCTGAAAGTTGTAGGTGAACCTGATTCCAGCGGGAAAGAACTGGATAGCGGGCACAAGATCGCAAAAAGCGCTTCGGGATAGATTGTCGCTGCACGTCTCCCGAAAAACCATCCGGAATCGTCTTTCCTACAATATCTGCCATCTGATAATACAGATACATAATCATGGGCCCCATCCTTCATCTCGCGGCTCGCGGCATGGCATTGCGCTGTTTCATAATATTTTTCCGGCATAGTGATCGCTGATCGTCTCAGGAAAAAAATCAGTTCCATGCAAATATGGCTCGGGTTGGCAATGACCGGTTTTTACCGCTTTGAGGTGTGGGACACTTGCCCGCCAACTTTGTTTGGGAGTCATCTCTTCGACTGCGCCCTTCTGCCGACCGACGGAACCAATATCCTTCTTTTGCGTAGGTCTGAGAGAGGGCGATGGAATTTTGCAACGTCAAAAAGCGGGTCGGAATCAGGAGAAAAGGGATGAAGAAACATATTGCAATGCTGGCCGGGATTTCAATGCTGGCCGCCTGCCAGGCGGAAGAGCGCGGTGCCGATGGTTCGGGTGAACCGATGGCGGATAGTGCAATGAACGAGCAAGGCAGCAATGCCGATGAATCGGACGATATATTGGGCAAACGCTCGCTGGAAGGCGTAGATACGGTCGGTGTGGACATCGGACCGGAAGGCGGCCAGAATGACGAGCGCAACCAGGATATCACCCTTCCCGCAAAAACGCGCTATGCGACTTATTATCTGGGCAGCTATGCACCCAGGGGACAATGTGCCGGATCGGAACAATTTCTGGAGCTCAACCAGACGAAAATCACTTATGGCCAGACCAGCTGCGCGATCAAGAATGTTTCGGGCACCGGCTCCGTCGTCAAGGTCGATTTGAATAAGTGCAGCGCCGAGGGTGAGAAAGCCGCAGACCGGTCCTATCAGCTGGATCTGCCCAAGATGGACACGCTGAAGCTGTCGGGGTCGGCCAATGCCGACCTGGTCCGATGCGGCTCTGACGGCTAAAATCGCCTGGACTGGTCTGGGCGCTTCTGACACGTTTTTGATGCCGGCTAAACGATCGCGATGGTCCGGGGGACCTCCCCACTCTGGCTTGCCGAGGTCCGATGCGAGCCGAAAAGGACTTTCCTACACCTTCACCTGACTGGTAAGCCAATGGCAAGATGCTGCGCCTTTTCTGTTTTGCGAGTAATCCTGCCCCAACACAGAAAAGCCATCGGATGGATCGAGCTTGCCCTGATCTGCAAGCAAATTGGCGCGTCGGGTTTGAGCCTATAGGCCGTTTCAGCCACCCCCGATAATTCCGCTATAGGGGGTGTGACCCGTGTGACCCTGATTATTTTTAGCGGGATATTTTGGGGGCCGCGTAATCTGATGGGTGACCGAAAGGGTCGGTGGAGGTGCGTTAGACCGCCAAACCATTAAGGTTTCCGGGCGTTGCAGAGCATGATTTTATAAAAACACGGTTTTAGCACTGTTTTGGTTTCTTAAAAATCGGAGATATTGGCGGACAGGGTGTCCGCCAAACCACTTTATTCCCCAAAGTGTTTTTACGACACTGGACGGTTCTCTAAGTCTCAAAATATCGCTGAAATATAGGGATTATGAGCCACCTTTGTTTCGTGGTGACTTTTCACGACTCTTGACAACTTTCAAAATCACGCGCCTATAGTGGGGCCGAAAGTAGGGCCGGAAGTGGGGCCGCTGCTCAATGGAGACAACAAGTGGCACGAAGCCTTCACAAACTATCCGCATTGGCTGTCCGGTCGCTCGACAAGCCTGGGCGTCATTCCGATGGGGGTGGCCTGTATCTTCACATTACCAAGGATGGTCAGTCAGCGCGCCGCCGATGGATATTCCGATATTCGCGATTTGGACGAACCCGCGAGCTTGGCCTCGGTAGCGGCCGGGATTTGTCGCTGGCAAATGTCCGAGTTGAGGCTTCAAAATTGCGTGAGGCTTTGGAACAAGGTCTGGACCCGAAAGAGGAGCGCGACAGATCCAAGCAACAGCCCACGATATTTGGATTGTATGCGGATCAATATATCGCGGCGCAGCGGCCCGGATGGCGGAATGAAAAACACGCACAGCAATGGGAAATGACGATTACGAAATATGCGGCAAGTTTGCGGAAAATGCCGCTCGACGAAATTTCAACCGATGATGTTTTGGCGGTTTTGAAACCCCGATGGAGCAAGACCCCCGAAACAGCGAAGCGATTGCAAAGCCGGATAGAGGCGATTTTGGATGCGGCGAAAGCGAACGGATTGCGGACAGGCGATAACCCGGCCCGGTGGCGGGGGCATTTGGACAAGCTGCTTTCCAAGCGGTCAAAGCTGACGCGTGGTCATCATGCGGCATTGCCATTTGCCGAGTTGCCCCAATTCATCGATAAGCTTTCAAAGCGTGAGGCGCTGGCTGCTCGGGCATTGGAGTTTCTCATTCTTACCGTAGCGCGAACCGGGGATG
>NZ_JBGTDD010000027.1:0-42071 GCF_041748495.1 Parasphingorhabdus sp. | reverse complement strand
AAATCGCTGCAGCGCATCGGCCTGAAAAAGGGCGACCGGGTGATGCTGGTATGCGAAAACCGTCCCGAATGGTGCATCGCCGATCTCGGCATCATGGCCGCCGGCTGCATCACCGTGCCGACCTACACCACCAACACCGCCTCCGATCATCAGCATATCCTCGACAACAGTGGCTCCCGCGCAGTGATCGTCTCCGACAGCAAGCTGGCGAAGAACCTGCTGCCCTCGGTGATTAGCTCCTCTGACGCCAATATCATCATCGGCATCGCCGACCTGCGGATCGGCCAGTCCGGTGATTTCGATCTCTACCGCTGGCACGATCTCGTCAAAGGCAGCGACGCGGATGTCGCCGAAGTGACCGAGCAGGTTGCCGGCATCACCCGCGACGAGACCGCCTGCATCATCTACACCAGCGGCACCGGCGGCAAGCCGCGCGGCGTGATGCAGCATCATGGCGCGATCCTGCACAATACCAAGGGACCGGCAGAGGTGATCGAGACCGACTTCGGCTGGGACGAGGAAGTGTTTCTCTCCTTCCTGCCGCTCAGCCACGCCTATGAACATAGCGCCGGCCAGTTTTTCCCGATCGGCCTCGGCGCCCAGATCTTCTATTCCGAAGGACTGGAGAAACTCGCCTCGAATATCGAGGAAGTGCGCCCGACGATCATGGTCGTGGTCCCGCGCCTGTTCGAGGTGCTGCGCGCCCGGCTGATCAAGACGGTGGAGAAACAGGGCAAGCTCCCCAATTATCTACTCGGCAAGGCGCTGGCGATCGGCGAACGCCAGACCGAAGGCACAGCGCGCCGGCGTGACAAGCTGATGGATCTCATCCTCGACCGGACCCTGCGCCCCAAGGTGCAACAGCGCTTTGGCGGCCGGATCAAGGCGATGGTCTCCGGCGGCGCGCCGCTCAACCCGGAAATCGGCACCTTCTTCCAGTCGCTCGGCCTGACCCTGCTGCAGGGCTATGGCCAGACCGAATCCGGTCCGATCATCGCCTGCAACCGCCCGCGCACCGGCCTCAAGATGGACACCGTCGGCCCGCCGATGATCGACACCGAGGTGAAGATCGCCGAGGACGGCGAGATCCTCGTCCGCGGCGAACTGGTCATGCACGGCTACTGGCGCAACCAGGAAGAAACCGACAAGGTGCTCAAGGACGGCTGGCTGCACACCGGCGATATCGGCCATATCGACGAAGCCGGACGGGTCGCGATCACCGACCGCAAGAAGGACCTGATCGTCAACGACAAGGGCGACAATATCGCCCCGCAAAAGGTCGAGGGCATGCTCACCCTGCAGCCGGAAATATTGCAGGCGATGATCGCCGGCGACCGCAAGCCCTATATGGTCGGCCTGATCGTCCCCGACCCGGAATGGGCGCTGGAATGGTCGCGCGAACAGGACTTGCCCTATGATTTCATCGAGCTGCAAGCCAACCCCGTGTTCAAGGCCGCGGTGCGCGAAGCCGTCGACCGGGTCAACGAAGGCCTGTCGGTCATCGAAAAGGTCCGCCGCTTCGAATTTGCCGACGAGCCGTTCGCAATCGAGAATGAGGAACTCACCCCGAGCATGAAGATACGGCGGCATGTGATCCGGGAGAGATATCTGGAGCGGATGGACGCGCTTTATAAGAAGTGAGGGTGTTGAATTGGACAGCGCGAAATAATTCCTGAGGTGGCCAGGCTCTAAGATTTCACCCGACCAATGAGCGAAGAGTGGCAGCCAGGTTTTCAGCATTCCTTTGCAGATTGTGTTTCACTTCGGCTACGTGGAGCGCCTGCCGCGACATCGCTTGGTAAGCGTTCTCGTCGTCGAAGATTCGCTCGATTTCTTCAACCAGAGCCAATAGCGCTTCATCGGCAGGCAGACGCGTGTAGGGTGGTTCGTACAAGGTCTCGTGCAGGCTGACTTGAGTCCCGGCCCCGCCCTGAACTTCGGGAGCACCGCCCTTGGTGGTGATAATTGCCGGAATTCCATTCATCAGCGCTTCGACGATGACGCGGCCGCCACTTTCCCACCAAAGGCTGGGCGCCAGAAGAAGGCGCGCGCGGCCGTAGATGGGGCGCATGTCAGTGGAAAGGGGGCTGACAATCACATTGCGAAGCAGACGTCGCTCTTCGCCGTGGCACCGGAAGGCATGATCTTTGACCTCGTCCCAGCCTCCGCGCGACTGAACCACTTCAAACATGATGTCGGGTCGGCGCTGCTCCATGAGGATCGCCAGCCGCGCCACCAAAGCGCCGCCTTTGGCATATGACGGATTGACAAAGAGGACGTGCCGTCGATCGTGCTCGGATGCCACAACCATCCTCCTGTCAATGAACTTTCCCACAGGCTTGACATTGATGCCGAGCCGTCCGGCATAAAGTTCGGCGGTGGCCTGCGTGTCGGTCATGATCAGGTCTATGTCCCGGTGCCAACGCGCGGCGCGATAGTTGCCATTGCTCAGGTAAAACGCGACCTTGGCTCCAGCATGACGGGCCTCGTCTGCTATCAGGAAGTCGAATGGCAGACCCCCGTAATAATAAACTATGTCGGGCTTGAAGGTCTTTATCGCCTCGCGATATGACTGGTACCAGGCGAATTCTTCTCTCGCCAGCAGCTCACCGCGCTGGGTTGAACAGGTAACCAGGAGCTCATGTGTGAGCGGGCCATCCTTAATTTCAACCCGTCGGCCTTTATGCTCACGGATCCTGTCCCAAGTTGCTCCAAGTACTTCCGCGCCTTCGGCAACGTCGAAGACCGTTGCGCCGAGAATGCGGATGTCAAACCCTTGCATAGCCAAAGCTAGCAATTGTTCCCTCACAGACATCGAGGCGCCACTACTGCGATCAAGCAGACAATATAGATTTGCCCAAAGAATGCGTGGTCCCATGACATTTCCTATACAAAAAACCGTCCGCCTTACTAGTGGCTTTGCTTGCTCCGCACTTGCTGATATCCAATCGGTTCCTGTTGAAACACAATTGATCACAATGCCAACTTGCAGATCATGACGGCTCCAAGGGGCTGATGCAAAAATGCCTCCATTGGTTGAGCGCCTTGCGATTCTGCGGGCGAGCATTCGGATGCTGGCGATTGTGGCACCACATCCCACCATCGGTGCACCCTCATCCAACTGCATCTGGTCGCCTCCGCCAGGATTACGGCGGCAAGATTTCCTATCCGTCTCCCGTGCGGGAGAAGGGTCAAAAGCGTTTGGCGTCTTCCACTTTGCGTCTTCGTGGCTTCGCCCAAGCCCATGATCCCTCCGTCACCGCAAACGGCGCATCAGGGGGAACTTTTCCCTCCCGCGGCCGTTGCAACAGAGAGGCCCCCAAACGGAGAGACCCCCTGAATTTTAATCCGATCACCGCCAATGGCTGCAAAGCACGACCGCGCGCGTCAAGGCGTGCGCCGGTCGCTGGTCCCGGCGGGTCCCTCGCCCTGCGCCACCCCGATCTTCCTGAACGGGCCTGCTGATGCGGCTGGTTCTCCTTGTCATCGCCCTGGCGCTGCTGCTGCGCGGCTATGAATGGGTCGCGCGCGATTACCGGATGCCATGGACGCCGCTGTCGCTGGCCGCGCCGATCGGCCCGTTCACCACCCGGAAAATTGGCGCACTCGCCGACGATACCCCGCGCTGCCACCGGCTGCTGGAAGAAGCCGCCATCGGCTATTCGCCGCTGCCGCCGGTCGATGGCGGTCCGGATTGCGGCTATGACAATGGCGTCGCTCTCAGCCAGGACCAGCCCCAGGCCATCGCCTACAGCCCGGCCGCCCAGGCCAGCTGTCCAGTGGCGGTCAGCCTGGTCCTGTGGGAAAAGCAGATCGTCAACGCTGCGGCGACGCGCCATCTCGGCACCTCAGTGGAGGAAATCACCACCTATGGCAGCTACAGCTGCCGGCGGATCGGCAATGGGCGAAGCGGCAATTTCAGCGAACATGCCGGGGCCAATGCGATCGATATCGCCGCTTTCCGTCTTGCCGACGGGCGCACCATCTCGGTCGCCGGCCACTGGGGCGCGGATGACGAGCGGTCCCGGTTTCTGAAAGAGGTGCGGGACGGCGCCTGCACGCTGTTTGCGACGACCCTGTCGCCGGATTATAACAAGGCGCACGCCGACCATCTGCATCTGGATCAGGCGCGGCGCGGTGGTTCCCGCTATTGCCGCTAGGATCAGGCCCGGTTTCGATGCGGTCAAGATCTTACAATGCTGCAGCAGGCCGTCACAGAGAAGAAAATCCAATATTTGTAGCCGCTTATTTTTGGAAAGTGCATCTGGGTTCACAGTGGGTTCAAGCGAACAGTGCCAAAGTTCTTTCCGGAGACTAAAATAAAATAGACTGTTTTTGGAATTTAAAGCGCCGCTATTTTAATTCAACGGAACCATATTGCCTTTGTGGCGTTTGATGTGGTCAAGGAGTCCCGATATGCAAACCAAGTTTTTCTTAGCCGGAATTGCGTTGCTTAGTCTTCCGCTCTCGATGCCTGCTCACGCGCAGGATAAGGGGAAAAGCGGACAGGGTAGTGAGAAAAGCAAATCAGGCGAGCGCAACAGCGGCCCTGGCAAAGCAGCAGGCCCTGCCAATAGAGGGGCAGACAAGGCGCAGGATCGGGCACCGAAAATAACCGGTCAGAACGCTCGAGCTGTCGGCAAGATTGATGCCGGCAATGGCAAAAAACCTGCATCGCCAGCAAATGATCGGGGGCCTGCTGATCGCAAGAGTGACCAGCGAGGCAATAGTGACCGAGCGGCAAATATTCCGCGCGGTCAAGATGGAGTCGTTGAGAATTTTCGGATGCGTAGCTTGAAGGATGGCCGCTATGTCTGGCGCGAACCAGGCTTTCAGGGATGTCCTCCGGGCCTCGCGAAGAAGGGCAATGGCTGCCTGCCTCCCGGTCAGGCCCGCAAGCTTGGTGGCATTGATGACCGGGGAACGCGTTGGCTGCGTTATGCTAACTGGTTTGGTGGAAATCGCGGCGGTGACTGGCGTTACGACCGGGGCTATGCTTATCGCGTTGATCCGGTGACAGGCCTCGTCGGGGGCATTGTGCCGCTTCTGGGCGGCGCCTTATTCGGCGGCAATACATGGCCCCAGAGTTATACGAATTACAAAGTCCCGTCTTATTATGAGCGCTACTACGGATCGGGCATCACCGACAGCGTTCGCTATGCCGACGGAGCGATTTTCAGGGTAGATCCCGAAACCCGGATGATTGGTTCCATCGCCGGTTTATTGACCGGCGACAATTGGAATGTCGGCTCGCCGGCGCCAAAGGGGTATGAACTTTATAATGTCCCCTATAATTATCGCGACCGATACGCCGACACCAGGGCGAGTTCCTACCGTTATAACGATGGCTATGTTTACGAAATTGATCCGACAACCCGGCTGGTCCGTCAAGTCATTGAATTGATCGTCTGATGGCGCGCGGTCATAAATCTTGTCGTCCGGCGGTCCGGAAATTGTCGATGGTTGTCGCGCTTGCCGCCATGCTTGGGGCTTGCCAGGACAATGACCAGCAAGCAGCCGATAATACAGGTGTCGACGCAAGTGTTGATAGCAAAATGGTGACGACCGCGATTGGCGATGCCGCTGACCTTTCGATATCAGCCAAACTCATCGGCACAGCCCAGCTTGGGACTGCGCTCGACGGCGAAGGAAGCTACACCGTGTTTCTGCCGGTTGATGACGCCTGGAAGTCTCTCGAGACGGCTGAGCGCCAGGCTATCGAAAGCGCAGAGAACCGACCCCAGCTGATTTCGGTTTTGCGGCAACATATCGCGCCGGGATATGTCCTTGAATCGGATCTGGAAAAAGGTTTGTCCGAGAAGGACGGATCGGTGACACTGACGACCATGGGTGCAATGCCCATTACATTGCAGCGGGACGGCCAGACCATCACGCTTGGGCAAGGCAAAGAAGCGCCCCGAATAGTCGGTGCGCCCATTGTCGCCGGAAATGATGTGGTCTATCGCATCGACCGCCTCATTCCCCCGCCGGAATGAGATGCGGCTTCCTTCTTTATCTTTGGAAAATAGTTCCTGGTAACAGCGCATCCCAACGCCCTGATACCGCAATCCCCAAATTCATCTCCGGAAAAGCGCTTTCCTACACCAGTGCCAATGGTATATTATCGTAACCGGTCCCACGGCAGGCGCGGGAAAGGCTCTTTGACAATTTAATCGGAACGACGCTGCGTCATGTCTGCATAGTTTTCATGAACTATGCGGACACCTCTGCAAGGTCACACTCGGCGCCAAGCCGATAACCCGCAAAGCTAGTAAATCTGGGGCTTCGGGCCAAAGGTCACAGAAAATAAAACCGGCTGGTGGTGTAAAGCTGTCCGCGAGCGTCAACAATGATCAGGTTGGCACGAAGATCCAAAGCCGCAAGAATTTGAATATTGCGCGCGACCCCTCTTCAGTGTCTTGGCGCTTGGCGTCTTGGTGGCTTCGCGCGTGCCAGTTAGCCATGTCGGAAAGGAGGCAACTTTTCGAAATAGTGATGCCCGCAACCCAACGCGCCATGAACGGCGTGACAGCGCACCATTGTTCTGACCAGGACTGGCGGGTCTAAGCCGGATGACCCCGGCTCGCACCGATTGCGAAAGCTCAGTCGGCATCCTTGGTATATGGCACAAACTCGCCAAAGGCGCAGCTGCCCATCGATGCTCTGGTACCATGGTCGATCAGCTGGACCGTCTCGCCCCGGCACAGCGAGGATGTCGGTTTGCTGTAGGACAATATGCTGTTGTCGGCATTGTAGCATCCGCCGTGCGGCTTGTTGACGTAGATCGTC
The DNA here is from genome assembly GCF_041748495.1 of Parasphingorhabdus sp. Classification (GTDB taxonomy): domain Bacteria; phylum Pseudomonadota; class Alphaproteobacteria; order Sphingomonadales; family Sphingomonadaceae; genus Parasphingorhabdus. The sequence continues at coordinate 35,282 of NZ_JBGTDD010000027.1, read as the reverse complement.
TTGGCGTTGCGGTTCGACCCGAAAATCAGGATGTCATCGCTGATCACCGTCATATTGCGTTGATCGTTGCGGTTGATGCAGGACCGGGGTTCCCCTGCGGTCCGGCCTTCGAGCCTTTTGTCCAGCTCGGTTTGCTGTTTCTCGGTGAGCGTGATCTGCTCGCTACTGACAGCGGGCGCGCTCAGCAACAGTGCGGCAGGGATTGCGAAAAGCAGTTTCTTCATAACCTGTCTCCAGTCGTCCATGAACCGGCAATGATGCGCCGGCATGGCTGAACCCCGAATGAAGCGGATTCAGAAATTGTCCTTGGCCAGCCGCCGCGCCGCCAGTTCCGCCACCGAGTCTGCCCGCATGAACGGATTGGTGGCGCGTTCCAGCTTGATCGTGGTCGGGACCGTGGCCTCGCCGCGGGCGCGCAGCGTCAGAACTTCGGCCATGCGCTCCTTCAGCGCCAGATTATCCGGCTCTGCAACCAGCGCATATTCGCCATTGCTCTGCGTATATTCATGGGCACAATATATTTTGGTGTTGTCCGGCAGCTTCTCCAGTTTGCGCATATTGTCATACATTTGCGCCGCCGTGCCCTCGAACAGCCGGCCGCAGCCCATCGCGAACAGGGTGTCGCCGACGAACGCGACCTTTTCGGCAGGGATATGAAAGGCGATATGGCCAGCGGTATGCGCCGGCACGTCGATGACATCGGCGATCACCTCGCCGAGCCGGACCGTATCCCCCTCTTTCACAAAACTGTCGAGCGTCGGAATCCGTTCCCGCTCCGCTTCCGGGCCGGTGATATGGCATCCCGTAGCCTCCTTGATCGCCGCATTGCCGCCGGTGTGATCGGGGTGCCAGTGGGTGTTCCAGATCTGGGTAATGGTCCAGCCGCGCGCAGCCGCCTCGGCCAGCACCGGCTCGGCTACCGCCGGATCGACGACCATGGTCTCCTGTGATTCAGGCTCGTGGACCAGCCAGACATAATTATCGGACAATACGGGAATTCGGATGATTTCAAGCATGGCAGTCAATTTACACTGCCAATCTAATCCTGTCGATGATTAACCGTTCAATAGGAGTTCTACCCTATTGAGCCAGGCTGTGCACCAGTGACCATGGGAAGGTACCATCAATTGCGTTTGCTTGCCGCATGCCTTGCCTTTCTGTTCCTCTGGTCCCCCGCGCTTGCCGAAGTGCCGATGTCGGAACAGCTGTGCACGCAAAGCAGCGCGCTGGATGTGACCGCAGCGACAGTGGTGAAGTCCGGCAAGGCCTTTGATTGCTCAGACAATAAATATGCCCTCGACGGGCCCCGGGTCTGGGTCAGGATTCCGTTTCTCGCGGAAACGCTGCCACCTGGAACGGTCGAGGTCCAGGGGGACAATAATGGCCTGAGCCGGATGCAGGTGCATGCGCTGCTCGATGACGGGACACTTCTGTCATCGGATTTTTCGCCACAGGCGGTGGTCGATAGCTGGCGGCCCAAAGGCCATTATGGCCTGCCCGTCCCGGGTTCGGAAGACCCCGGCATCCGCAGCCGGATCAAGACGATCTATGTCGCGATGGACAATCCCAAGGTGGTCAGCTCGATATCGCTGATCCAGCTGGCATCGAAACAGAAATGGGATGACCGGAAACTGCCCTTGTCGATCATGTTCGCCCTTCTCTGCGGTATGGCGATCATGCCGCTGATCTATAATCTGTTCTTCTACGGAGCGCTGCGCTACAATTTCATGCTGTGGCACAGCCTGATGATCGGCGCGACCGTGGTCTATACCTACAGTTCCTCAGGCCTGATGTTTATCAGCTTCCCGGAAACCAGCCTGATCACCAAGATGCTCATCAACTACTGGTCGCTGGCGATCGGGGTTGCCGTCAGCGGCATTTTTCTGCTCCGCTTTGTCGAGTCAGGAAAAATTGCTCCCTGGCTGCAATCCACCCTTTTCGTGACCGCCATGCTGCCGCTCTTTGTAACCGCGATCGTCATGCGGCTTGATGGCGGCTATAGCATGGACGCCCGCAACTATTACCACGCCTCTTTTCTGCCGGTTTTCTTCCTGGTGCTCTATTCGATGGGCCATGCGCTGCGACGCGGCAGCATAGCTATCTGGTTTCAGATTGCCGGCTGGACGCCGATCATCCTTTTCAGCTTGGACCGGGTGGCGCGCGGCCTGGATCTTTATATCGGCTGGCCGGTGCTCGATTACGGACTCTATTTCGCACTGGTCATGGAAACCATCATCCTCGCGCTCGGGGTTGCCTACCGCATTCTCCGCTTGCGCCAACAGCATGAAAATACATTGAGCAAGCAGGTCGAACTAACGTTGCTCGCCGATACCGACGGATTGACCACGATGAACAATCGCCGGTCCTTTGACCGGGAGTTTGAGAGCAACCAGCGCGATTATCGCTACAGTCACCTTGCGATTTTCGACATTGACTTCTTCAAGCGGGTCAATGACCGCTATGGCCACGAAATCGGTGACGAGGTGCTGCGGGTGGTAGGCAGAGAGCTTGATGCGACACCGCATTTCGCCGCCCGGATCGGTGGCGAGGAATTTGCCCTGCTGATGCAGAATGATAGCCGGGACAAGCGCAAAAACTACCCGGCAATTGCATTATCCGAAATTTGTGAAACCCTGATTAAGCTCGTTCATGACGAAGTTCCGGAAATCCAGGAATCGGTCACATTCTCTGTCGGGGTTGCGCCGATTACCAAAAGAATTTCGCTGCGCAAGGTGATGGCGACTGCGGACCGACGCCTGTATGATGCCAAACGTAATGGCCGCAACCAGATTGTCTGGATCGACATATCCGCGACCAAAGCGGCAAGGCCCGCTGGGACAGCTTCGGTTTAAAGCGCCCGGGCGACTACCACTCGCCGATATTTTCCATGCTCGCCCACGGTTCCTGAACCGGCTGATTCCCGCCCTTCTGCAGCAGTTCGACGGAAATATTGTCCGGCGAGCGCACGAAAGCCATGTGCCCGTCGCGCGGCGGCCGGTTGATCGTGATACCGGCATCGATCAGCTTCTGGCATGAATCGTAAATATCGTCGACCGCATAGGCAAGATGGCCAAAATTGCGACCGCCCTGATATTTCTCCGGTGCACTGCCATCTTCCGGTGGCCAATTATAGGTCAGCTCGACTTCGGCAATATCCTTCTGGCCAGGACATGCGAGAAAAATAAGCGTGAAGCGCCCCTGTTCGCTTTCATAACGGCGGACGTCTTCCAGTCCCAGGTGACCGAAAAACGCAACGGTTGCGTCCGGATCGCTAACCCGGATCATGGTATGCAGAAATTTTATAGACACAGAGAATCTCCATTCATCGCTATTCAGAAACGGTTCATCGCAAAAATTGCAATGCGGAACCGGGTCATTTGCGATAGCCTATGCGGCTTTTGAACTGAGGGAAAGAGTTGTAGCGGGACAAAACCTTCTGGAGTCAGGGACAAGAGGTTCTGGAGCACTAGAAATCCCGTTTTGTGCATGCCTGTAGCGAAATTTTTGCCCATCCTGACCTAGCCCACGCCTGGTCGCGACATGCCGGGTTTCATATGCACTGTCGTCAGCAGATCATGGAAGTTGAGCCCGGTCGGAACCTGGTCGGCCAGCTCGAGGAAGCGCGTCCATGCGGCCGCAACCTGGTGGCTGCTGTCGGCCGACATCTTGGTGGCACTGTGATGCGTGATACGCACGGGCACGGCGCGGTAGGCGTCCTGGACTTCCTTCTCGATCTCGCTGCGACTCATCATCAGTTGCTTATGATCAATTCCTTTGCCGGTGTCACCTGCCCGCTGACCCGATAGTTCAGATTGACCTCTTCGATATCGAAGCCGGCGAACAGCTCGCGTATCTCCGGCACGGCATTTATCGACAAAACGAACCGGCCCTGGATGGCCGCTAAGAGGTCTCTCAGCACGGTAAAATCCGCTTCTGAGAAGATGTTCTTGCCATAATCATCGGTGCACCCCCAGTAGGGCGGATCAAGATAGAAGAGCGTGCCCGGCCGGCTGTCATATTTGGTGATCAGCTCGGCATAGCCCATGCATTCAATGATCACCGGTGCCAGCCGTTCATGGACGTCCTGCAGCATTGGCTCCAGCTTGGTCAGATTAAAACGGGCACCGCCATGGAAGTCGATACCCATATTGCGGCCCATGCCGCCAAAGCCCATCCGCTGCAGATAAAGGAATCGCGCCGCGCGCTCGAGATCGGTCAGCGTGTCCGGGTTGCTGTTCTTCAGGCGCTCAAATTCCGCCCGGCCGGCGAGTTGATATTTCAGCGTCTCGATAAACTGCGGAAAATGCCGCTGCAGGATCCGGAACAGCGTGGTCACATCCTTTGAGATATCATTGATCACTTCCATCTTCGGCCGCATTTTGCGGCGAAAGAACGGTCCGCCCATGCCCACAAACACCTCGACATAACGCGCGTGATCGATCGCGTCGAACCGCTCGACCAGTCGGCCGGCCAGTGCGCGCTTGCCGCCCAGATAGGGAGCGACCGGCTTTGCCGGCAGTGCCGGCGTCATCTTGTTCAATCTATTCTTCATCTTTGCATCCCATAAGCGCCCTCGCCGGGTGTCCGGTGAGGGAATTGACGGCAGCTGCAGCTGCCCGAGATGCAGGCTTGTACCCTGCGGATCGCAGCGTTGACGCGCTGCGGCCTCCCTCTATTCGCTGGCGGCTGGCGGTGTGTCCTGGCCGGACGATTCCTCCTCCGGCAGCTTCACGAAAAACTCGTCCTTTTGCTTGATGGTCAGGCCTTTTTTGGCCAGCTCCTCGCTGTCCATTAAATCCTGCCCTTCACGCGGTGTCTCGGTCGATTTCAGGGCTGCAATCAGCGCCTGCTTATCCAGTTCCACCTTCTCCCGCAGGAAGCGCTTTGCAAAACGGTCGGCGTCCGGAAATGATCGCAACCAGACAATGATATCGACGTCCTTTTGGTCTTTCGGCAGTTTCAGCTTCGGGGTGGTCAGCCGTTCGCCGATCGTCACCGGGCCCAGCTCCACCGATCGCTTCTTACCATCGGTCAGGGCATCCTCGTTGGCCGAATAATAGGCCTGCAGCTTGTCGAATGCGATTCCCAGCTTTGGCTTCAGAACCGCGACATTTTCGTCGCGCAGCGCCTTGGCCTGATCGATCTGTTCGTCGCAGATGCTATCGGCCCGCGCCATCGCCCGTTCGAGCTCGGCATATTGCCGTAAAGTTCGATCACGCCGGTGCGACGGTCGACCTTTTTCTGATCGGCGGCGAGCAATGCCATACGCAGCTGCTCCGGTGTCGCCTTGCCGATCGGCGCGACCGCATAGCTTTCATTGAAAGCATCGTCGAACGAGCGGCCCCTGGCCATTTCTGTCCGACGACCGGGGCGCGCGTTGTGAAGTGCGATTCCCTTTGCGGCGATCCGCTTGAATGTCTCGATATCGACCGCGCGGTCGCCATAATTCTCCGGCTTGGCATCGACATTGTTGCCGGTATAGCAACCGGCCAGGGACGGATGCTTTGCAATCGTGTCGCAAAGGTCTCTGAAACCCCTCTCAATCGGCTTTGATTGGCCGCGATAAGGCAGCGCCCAGTGGATCTTGATGCCGAGCGCGGTCAGGATGCCGGTTGGCTCCTCTTCGCGGATCTTGAAGCGGAAACGCGATTTCGCGCCGCCCGTTATCCATTTGGACGCAAAGGCCCGGCCATTGTCCAGAACGCAGGCCTTGGGGATGCCAAAATCGCGGAACAGATCGGCAAAGGTCAGCCGGGTTTGCACCGCGCTTTCGCTGCCACCGATGCGCCAGCTGAGTATTTTTCGGCTGTAAATGTCCTGAGTGGCGACCATCAATGGCCGGAACACCTTGCCGTCTGGTCCCTTGGCAAAAACATCGAATTTGTGGCCATCGATATTGACCATTTCCAGCGCATGGAGACCGGCGACGGTCCGTTTCTGGGCGGGCATTGACTGGCGCAGCGCCTCTTCGCCGTCGCGCTTCAGCATGATCACGCGGGCATCAACCTCGCGCTTCAGCTTGCGGGCAAATGTCTTCTGGATCGGCAGCGCGATTCCCCGCGCGTCGGCGATTTCCTTTGCCCGGTAATAGCAGCTGGTCAGCGTAGGTTTTTCCGCCCGCAGATAGTCCGATTTGAAATATTGCCAGATATCGGCATCGATCTCGGCCTCTTTGCCGCCGCCCTTGCGCTTTGGCGCGAGCACCGGCAGCCTATCATCATGGGCAATGCCCTCGACATCGCTCAGCCAGCCCCATAGCGTCGATGCGCCGATTTTGTGATGATCCGCCGCTGCCGGTACCGCTGCGCTGCGCTTCAGCCCGGCCGCTTCCAGCGCATCGACCTGATCAACCACCGCCAGCCGCCGCAGCGCCTCGGTCTTGACCGTGTCATTCTGCGAATCGTACCAGCTCCAAAGCTGGCTCGCGCTTCCCGGTGCCTCGACGATATCACCGGACATGGCGATGCCGCGCTTGATCAGCTCGGTTCTGGCCGATTGCGGCAAAACACTGATATGAAATTCGGTACCGCCGCCCCGGCCGCTGCGCCGCCGCATCAGGGGCTGGCCTGTATCATCGACCGCCAGCGCCCAGCGCTCGTCCTTCGCGCGCATGTTCACCTTGCGCTTGTCCCTGGGCAGGCCGGGCAGCGACATATCCGCGAGTTCGGCTGCGCTATACCAGATTTTGGTACCAATATGCTTCATTGACCGCCCCGCTTGATTGGATTTGTCGATTTTTCCATCGCTCTGATTTCTGATTTGATCTCGGCCAGCTGCCGCTGCAGGTGACCCAGCCGCGCGGTGTTGATTTCCTCGCCAAACAGGCAGGCGACACCGATCCGGCGCAGCAATGCGTCGAGAATATCGACCCGCTCGGTCACCGCCATGATCGCCAGAAAGCGGTGCATGGGCACGTTGTGATCTTCCCGCGCTTCGGCGGCATAGGCATCCAGCATGAATTTTGAGATATCTTCGTCGAGCAGCTCGGAAACCTTGCCCGCAATCTCGAACCGGGACCGGCCATCTTCCTTCAGCGCCGTGGCGACGCCGGAAGAGACCATCCGGTCCAGCCCGGCCAAAGCCGACGCATCGCGCGCCGGTTTCGGCGCATCGAAAGAGAAGATCAGCTGATCTGCGCTGAGGGAGGGGCGGCGTTTTTTAACCATTGAGTTGGCCGACCTCACTCATTTCATGGAGAATGGCCTTCAGCATGGCCTCACTTCTGCCTGCGCCGCTGCGCTGATCCTCAAGGAAAGGGTGTTCAGCCCATTCATCACATTCCATGATGCCAAGAATATCAGCCAGCTCATCAGGATCGACGGCATGTTTTGGTCTGAAAAACGCCAGGCACAGACCGCCAAATACTGGGCTGCATTTTGTCATTTTCTGATAAGAAAAGGCTTCACCCATCTGTGTGAGTGCCGCCGAAACGACTGGCCGACCGTAAAGCTTAACCGCCCGCTCGACGGCCTTGAATATTCCTATCTCACCGGGCTTCCAGTTCACCCGCGCGCTATGCGGTGCAATTTTTAGACCGGCATCTTCCACTAAATCGCGCACTTCGATGGCAGCATGATCACCGGCGGCTATGCGCGCTCTGAATTCATCAAATGGTGTAAATTTCTTGCGATTCGCATTCGCCTGGACAAACAGCAGAGCCTCTTCCGCAATGCTCGAAAAAAGCGATACCGAAGCGGGCAGGTGAACAATATCACCCCGCATTCTGGCCGCAGCGAGGCGATGCTGGCCGTCGAGCACATAAAGACCCTCTGACCGCTGTGAAACTGTCAATGGCACGCAAAGCCGCCAATCCCAGTATTCGGCAATATTTTTGATAAGCGTCTGGCTACGAGACGTATCGGCGCTGCGCTGATAGTGATCGACAATTTTTAGAGTGGAAACCTCGACATACTGGATCGCTGGCGGTGTACCCTTTGGGGCATTGAACCTAGTCATTGGCGGCACCTTTCTTGGGATAAATTCTGCTCGGCGGACAATGATCAGCCAGATGGATGTCGCTGCGAACCGGCCCTTCCACGATCCGCTTGGGATGGCCGATGCCCAGAAGCCCGCGGACAACCTGCGGCTTCAGGAAAAGCGGAGGGTTTGTTAGATTTCCGGCCATCAGTCCCTCAACATCCATTGAGCATTGAAATCTTCGAACCGGGTGCCACACTGGTCGATCATCGCGGCGTCCTGCCCGACGGCGGAATTGTCGATCCGGTCCAGTTGGCGCGACTTGCGCGATTCCCGGCGCGCATGCCGCATCCGCCGCTGCGCTTCTGCCGGCGTGATATTCAGCCGCAGCGCCATCTGCATCGCGATCCGGCACCGGCGATATCGCCGTCCCTCTGCGGTCAGACCGGGCATCATGACCGCTCCTCTTTCGGGCGCGGTGCGATATGGATGGTGCGGGTTTCTCCGGGCAGAGTGACCACCTGCTTGTCCCAGACAACCCACATATAATCGACCTTGCCGCGCTTGAACGCTTGGTCTCCCAGCTTCTCGATCAGATTGCCCGGCGGCATCGATGGCCGCTCGTTGAGGATCAGATAGAAGCGTGGCGGATATTTGGTCAAAAAGGCATGGCGCGCTTCACCGGCCAGCCATTTGATTGGCAAAAGCGCACAGACCTTATGGGTTGCAAGCCTCAGGGCCTTTTCACAAAATTTTTCAGCAAGTCCACGGACCAGCTTACCGTCCTGCTGCGAATAGGGCGGGTTGGTGACGATCGATAATTTGACATCGCTGCCAATTTCGATGGCGATTTCGAGAGCAACAAAGTCTGCTTCGCCGCTTAAAAAATCGACGCTCTCAACTTTTTCATCCAAGGTCCAGTGGTATTGGGAATTACCTACTCTGATGTCGCTGCCGAGAACCGTAATTGAAATATCTTCCAAGGGGTTCCGCCAGAAAACATCACAAATATTTGCGGCGCCACATGCCGGATCCCAAACGACATGTCCTTTGAAAGCTAAATGACCAAGCGTCTCAATCAGCTGCTCGGTCACCCATGCCTGCTCGACATACCAGTCCCATGGATGGCGATCCGGCTTGTCCTTGCCCTTCGGCGTATCAACGCCGCCAGTCAGCTCACCGCCGCTCATGACGCCCGCCCCAGATAGGGCAGCGTGAAATATGCGGGAGGCTGGCTCGGTAAAACACCAGCCTCCCTTGCCTTCGGACGCCGGTTTGGAGCATCGGCGCTGCGACCCGAAGGAAACACGTCTTTGAAATTCTGCTCGGCCTGATCGATATGGTCGATCGCCGCGCGGATATTGTTGGCAAAGGCCGCTTTCCGGCCCGGGTTGTTGTTCCAGTGAATGTTGCGGCGCAGATCGGCGGGAAGCGCAAACCAGTGGTCGCGACACATCATATGGCCATAAGGCACCGATTTGCGGCAATGGGTGGCTGCGCAGGTGGTCATTTTACACCATCCGCAATGATGCAAGCCGATGGCAGGTTCAGTACCGGCATCGTCTTGCGCGGACATAGATAGGGCAGCCAATCGATCTTGCTGACGCCTTCAATCAGCGCCTTCCAGCGCCAGATGGTGCTGCTGTTGATCCGAAAATCCCGTGCGGTCTCGTTTATGGCTGCGGTATAATTGAGATAAGCCTTCCGATTATAAAGCTCACAGCGACTCATGACCTCGGACCGAAATAAAGCCTCCAGCTTCCTATCAGCAGGCTGGCGCTCAAACCATTCCATTGCGGTTTCTTGGCGCTCGCGACTATTCATCTGCCGCATCCTCAGCATCCAGACGGTCAAACTCATCCCTAAATTCTTGGCGCATCCCGGCCGGTACGCTTTTAGCAAAATCTGGGATCATTCGCCTTTTATGGGCGGTGCTTAGACGGCTCCAGGCGCTGGTAATTTGTCCAGTAAACTTGTTATATTTCCGTTCGCTCTCGACGGGATGAGGGCCTTTGCCCCTACTGGCGGCAAGCGCATCTGCTACCTTCGCGAATGGGGCTTCGGCATATTTGGCGTTGGCATGGACAAGAAGCCCGAAGACGTGCTGCTGCTCATCTTCCTCCAACTTGGCGAACGCCTTCAACTCGCTGGCATTTTTCAGGATCGGGTGCGACCGCTTGCGAACTGTCGCGATCCTTTGTGCCGGAATACGGCGAAAAATCATTAAAGCGCGCTCGATCGTAGCCTTTGAAAGATCAAGTTTTTCTGCGGCTTCTTCTGTCCAGCCATATGCAACCGTCATTGTGACGTTTGCATCATTGGCATCATCGGAAAGCTTATCCTGCCAGCGCGTCAGGGCCGATACCGAACGCCCATCGGCATCGGGATCAACACCGCGCTTCAGCTTTAATGTGCGGACCAGCTCGGCGATAAAAACCGCCCGGTCATAAGGGTCCAGGTCTTTGCGCCAGATATTCTCGCTGATCTCGCCAAGTTTGCGATCAAGCGCATCGGGTCCGACCAGAATGGCCTTGATCGGCGACAGATCCATAAACGCCTGTGCCGCCGCCAGCCGGTGCGCGCCAGAAACCAGCGTAAAGTTCTTGCGCCCTGGCAGCTTGCACACTTCCACCGGCATCCGCTGCCCTTCGGCCAGCATGATTTCGCCCAGTCGCATGACCCAGTCCTCATCCAGAGGCCGGAGCCGCTCGCCCATCTCGATTTCATCAATCGGTATGCGCATCAGGCCTTCAATCGGCACAGCAGGTCCGGAAAGCGTGCCCGGCATCGGCGGAGTTTGTTTAATGGCAGCCATGTCTATCGGCCCCGCTCATTTATACGATGCGCGGCGATGCAAGCTTCGATATCCTCGCAAATGAAAAACCGAGAACGAGTCGAGAGACGGAGGTAGCAAGGTGCGAATAGACGATTATGTGGATCCGGCTGAAGACCATTTGCAGCAGCTTCTAGAAATGCTTGCACACGAAGGCATGGAGGAACTCCGACACAGTTGCGCTGGCCTTTCGGCGGATGAGGTCCGCGATTGGGGCCGAAAATATGAAACTCAGCTTGGGCAGCTGGCGATTTTTCCCGCTCGCGAACGGTCCGTTTTACTGGCTGAATTTCCGGATGCTCGAGAGCGGCATCTTCTGTTGATAATGGCGGCATATCGAACGCAATGTGGTGTCCGATGGCTCCGGTTAGCTTCCGATCATGCGGTTGACCCATCGATCGACATTCATCCGCTGACGATGATGTCGCGCGCGGCCGAGGCGTATTCGCAGATCGCTGCTGATGAGATTGCGATCTGGCCGTTTGATGACGGAACCGATCCACTGAACGAAGGGTTGCTCGATGACGACGAATAAACTCGGCATCCCGTCTAACGACTGATGCTGGATCATCGGCACATTCAACCGTTTTTTCGCCCAACTCACGCGCGATATCTTCGATTGCGCGACGTTCCCGTTCGGCACGATCGGCGCGCATCGTTTCTATATCTGGAAGGGCAAAGCCTTTGTCTTCGATTATGTCCTCAGCCGGATAGATGTCGGGCCGCAATTCGTGGCGGGACACGCCGGTCGCCGCTTCTGCCTTCAATACGAACGTCGGTGGCATCTCGCCGGTATAATTTACCCATTTCCACACTGATGTACTTGAAACACCGCAGATTTTGGCGAGCTTCGCCTGAGAACCAGCCTTTTCGATGGCCATTTTCAGTGCATCAATCGGGGATAAATTTTTCATGCGCCCACCGCCGTTCGCGATTCCTCGACCGGATAAATATCGGGCCGCAGATCGTGGCGGGAGACACCGGTCGCCGCTTCGACCCGCAGAACATATTCAGCAGGCAAAACATTTCCGCGCTTCAGCCATTGCCACACTGCAGGCTGAGAATTTCCGCAGAGACGGGCCATTTCTGCCTGCGATCCTGCTTTTTCTATCGCCCGCTTAAGGGCGCGGCGAGCTTTTGAATGTGTTTCCATAGTCACGCCGACTATGACAATTGTTTATTATCGTCAATGACTATTGTCATAATGCAAGGCGCGGCCGTAAAAGATAAGGCAGTTGTGTGATCGATACAGATAGATTGACGGCACTATTGCAAAAGCGTGGAATGTCGCAGGCTGAACTCTCGCGCCGTGTTGGCGTAACCGCCACAGCCATCAATCATCTGATTAAGCGCGGCGGTAGTGGGACTACCTATCTACCTCAAATCGCTAGAGAATTAGACACAACTCCGGAATATTTACTCGGCGAAACCGACGATCCGCGCCGACCGCTGCTGGAGATTGACACTTCAAAACCTTCCCGCAAGCGGAGCAAGGACGACAACCGGCGAATGGCCGGCCAATTTGTTGATGAAATGGAAGCCCAGGCAGAAGAAAAACTGGCTCAGCTCGTCGAGTTGGATCAGATCGATTTGAAATATGGCATGGGTGGCACCTATACCGATGGTCCGGTGGAGGTGGAGAAGCGCGCTTTCTCGCGCGAATGGCTGCGATCCATTACTGCAACGCCGCCGCGCCACCTGTTTTGGGCAACCGGTGACGGTGACAGCATGGAACCAACCATTCGCAGCGGAGAGATTGTGCTGATCGACCGCAGCCAGGAAACACCGCGGATCGACGATGCCATCTGGGCTGTTGTCGATGGAGAGATCGGCATGATAAAGCGCATGCGCCATCATTCGGATGGCACGGTGGAACTGCTTAGCGATAACCAACTCGTCCCGCCGCGCAGAACCGCCGATGATGAATTGCATATAATAGGCCGCGTGATCGCCGTGGTACGAAGATTATAGGGAGAATTATCATGCGGCTGTCGAAGATTGAAATTTTCTCTATTTTGCCATTCTTGGCGTTGATCGGCTGCTCAGGCGCAAACGAGCCTGCTGACAATTCCGATCAGGAATCGCTCGAACTTGCACAATATGCAAAAAATTATCGTGACCGCCAGCAAGCGGACAAGGAAAAGGGCTTCCACTGCCTGAGTGCGAACGATGGCTCAAGCTCCCCTCTGGTCGATCAGGTGAAATTGAACCTGCGTGATCCGGCTTCATTCGAGCATAGCTACACAGAAGTCGGCAAGCTTCTGTCCAATGGCAACCGGCCGATAAAGATGGAATATCGAGCAGCTAACGGTTTCGGCGGCATGAACGTGGACACCGCGATCGGTGCGCTCGATCAGGACAGCTGCACCGTGACCATCATCACCGATGCGACCCAGTTGAACGATCTTCTGCCGGCCGAATAAAATCGTCCCAGTTCGCGCTGCCAAGACCGGGCGGCGATTTGCAATATTTCCTTATTTTCCGCCATGTACGCAGTTTTCCGAACTGGGACTCGCTAAGTCCCACTTCTTCTAGCGATTTTTATGAACGACGCGGCGATTCCTGATCCGCTGAGAGGCCTCTAAACCCCTTCTAAGAGCCATTTTTGCGGCCTAAGAGGGGCACATGCACAAAACCTCTGAAAACGCCTCGACTCCAATCAGTCCTGTCCACGACTGTCTAATTAACCATTCACTCTAGACAACAGATCGAAATGCCAATTTTTTGAGCGAGGTCCGAAACAGAGCCGATAACAGCCAATCATCCAGCGCAATCCCACGATATGCCGCCTTGTCCCGGCACTCCAGAACCTCTAGTCCCCTAACAAGAGTGATGAGCGAGAAATTTATCGGGAGCAGAAACAAGGTCTGGCTGGCGAGTGCCGGCCTGTTGACGATGGGCCTGATTGCGGGTGGCTATTTGCTTGGTGACGGTCTGTTGCGTTCCAAGATGGCGGATCGCAGCGTGACCGTCCGCGGTCTCGCAGAACGCGAGGTCACTGCCGACCTCGCCACCTGGACCATCGCTTACAGCGCGCAGTCCGCCGACCTGCAAAGCGCGCAGACCGATATCGACAGTGACACCGATGCCATTACCAATTTTTTCAAGGAGCTCGGCTTCAAGGCGGATGCGCTGAAGCCGACCGGTGCCAACGTGAACCAATATAGCAACGATGGCATTCCCCAATATACCATCCGTCAGCGACTCAGCCTGCGCACCGATGATATCGACAAGGCCCAGGCCGCAGTTGCCCGGCAATTCGATCTAGTCCGCCGCGGGGTCGTGCTCGAAGATGGTTCCGGGATGAGCTACACCTTCACCAAACTGGACGAGATCAAGCCCGCCATGGTCGCTGAAGCCACCAAGGACGCCCGCAAGTCAGCCGAACAATTTGCCAAGGATAGCGGCACCGGTGTCGGCGGCATCAAATCCGCCACCCAGGGTTATTTCAGCATCGACAGCCGCGACGGTGATGCCGGCGGTTACGGCGTCACCGATACACCCTATAAGAAAGTGCGAGTGGTGACGACGGTGGATTTCTATTTGGAGTGAACAAGGCGGCGATCAGACCCGGTAACGGCTCCGACTATTCCTCGACAGTGGTCCCAAGCTGAGCGAGATAACGGGTTGCAGCATTGGCTGACGGGCTTTCGGGTCCGAATTTGATTGCCTGCTCCCAATTGCTCCGGGCGTTCACCATGTCGCCGGCTTCATAGGCGATATTCCCCGCCTCCAGTGCGATGGCCGGATCGGCGAAGGCCCGCTTCGCGGCCTCCGCAATATCCGATTTGGCCAATGCCAGGTCACCCATCCGCCGCGCCAACGTGGCCGACAGCAGCCAGCCAAGCGGATCTTCTGGGACAAGTTCGTGAACCAGGGCGAATTGTTGCTTTGCTTCGTCATATCGATCTAGCGCAACAAACACGCGCGCCATGTCGAGATGCACTTCACCTTCTAACAGCTGATCAAGCGTATCTTGCTCAAGCGCGGACCCCAGATATTTCAACGCGTCCGCATATTTGCCATTGGCGAGCGCCGCATTGCCGGCCTGCGACCAGAAAATCGCTCCGCGGTCGTCGGCTGCAGCTTCCGCTCCCTCTGCCGACTGGACAAACTCTGGAATTGCCTTGGTCCAATCCTGCAGTTCTGCATAAGCGAAGCCCAGACAATTGCGTGCCAAAAATCCGCCGCCCTCGATCTGCCATCTGTTGGCTGCCAGCAAACCATTGTCCGGATCGTCCGCCGCCTGCTCCAGACATTGATCAAACCGGATGTCTTCGGGACTCTTCAATTTGCGCGGGGGGGGATTGACCGGTGACTCGGGCTTGGCTTCCGACGGACGCAGCACAGGGTCGATCGGGGAACCATATGGCGTAGCCGATTGCATCAATAATGGCAGAAGTAGCGACGAGATCATGGATGAAATTTCCGTTTTTTGCTTGCGATAGCCTGGCCAGAGGTCACCCCAGTCGCGAAACCACGTCTATCAGCAAGGCAATGTCCTGATCCCGCGACAGGCGGTGATCGCCGTCTTTTACCAAATGGACCTGCACATCATCTGAACGGATTCTCTTGGCCGTTTCAAGGCTATATTCCCACGGCACATCACTATCCTTTTGTCCGTGCAGCAAACGCACCGCGCCATCAACGGCAATTTCCTTGTGAAGCAGGCGGCTGGTTTCCCCCGACTGCCAGAAGGTCCGGGTGGTGACATAGGGATCATCCGAATATTCACTTGCTTCCTCCAGCTTGCCATCGCGCAAAATGGTCATTTTCTGCTCCTGGGTGAAACCCCAGTCGGTGAAATCGGGTGCCGCGGCGATGCCAACGAGATTTCTCACCCGCATCGGTCGTGATAATCCGACGAGCAGCATCAGCCACCCTCCCATCGACGATCCGATGAGGGTGATGGAACCTGAAGTGACCTGGTCGATCAGAAACAGTACGTCCTCCCGCCAGTCGGTCAGGCTCTGTTCCTCGAATTCCCCGCCGCTTGCACCGCAACCGCTATAGTCTAATCTTAGCATGGCTCGTCCCTGCTGCTTCGCCCATGCATCAAGCGCCAACGCCTTGCTACCCTCCATATCCGACATATAGCCCGGCAGAAAAACCAGTGTTGTTCCCTTCACGTCTGGCTTGGGCGGAGTATAACAATAAGCCAGCGAAGCGCCGCCGGGCCGATCGAGATATAGAATATCGTCATCCATAATGTTGTCCGCCTGTGTCCCCGCGAAGGCGGGGATCCATCTCCTGCCCTATAACCAATAAATGCGATGTGAGAAGATGCAGTGGTCAGAAGTCTGAGCGCAAACGCCCAACGCCTCCATTTCAGGAGCAATATTAGAACCCTGTCGACATAGGCACACTAAGTGGCGGCAAAGTAGACTATCGCCAGACAGAGAAATGCAATGACCAGCAGGCCGATATTGGATATCAGCGGCGGCTTCGCGCGCGGAAGCAAAGCGGTCAGTTCGGCCGGGATTTCACCTCTGATACCAAGTTTCCATGCTGGCCGGGCCTTGATCCCGTCCTCCAGGGCAAAGACATGGGTTTCGCGTTCTTTACCGCGGTAAACTAGATCGCCAAAAAAATAGACTTCGCTCCGCCATTGCTGTTCATACAGCGCGAATGTCTTACCAATCACCTCGATCCGCACGCGCCGTTTCAACGCGCTGTCGCCGTCAGCAAGCCAGACATTCGAAGAACCAGACATGGGCTGAACCTAAATCAACTTGACGCCCGACGCACCACAATTTTTGCAGCCTTCAATGACGCAGGAAGATTTGTTCAATCGGCATGGCAAACAAATCGGCAATCTTGAAAGCGAGTGGCAGCGAAGGATCATATTTGCCAGTTTCGATCGCGTTCACGCTCTGCCGCGAAACCTTTAGCTGTTCAGCAAGATCAGCCTGCGACCAGTTCCGCTCGGCGCGCAGCACCTTGAGACGGTTTTTCATGCGGTGAGCCCGCGAAGACGATAGAAGAAATAACCAAGGCTCCAGCTTCCCATTAGAACAGCCACCAACTCATCTCCTGACAAGGGGGCGAATCCATCATCCAGCAAACCCCAGATCACGTTCGTGAAAAGGGTTGTTACCACGGCAATGATCGCGCCATTTGCCATCAACTGAAAATAATAGTCATCAAGCTTGCGTCGGTCCAGCGCCGCACCAAAAGTCGCAACAAGTGCCAGAAAAATCACGATGCCGCTCAAGAATAGCAATTTGGGGTATAGGGGGGCCGGGAAAATGTCTGTTTCGCTCGTGCTTGAATGACTCAGGACCAAAAGGGTCATGCTGAACAGCAGCAGCAAACCAAACAGCCAGTCCGGCTTGATCGCCTTGCACAGCTTCCGCCACAAACCCCGCCGTCCGCTTCCCTCTGTCATAAGACCGACAAAAACAGGATCGTCAGAGCGGCCCACATGGCGATATTTTCACGGGGGGTCATCGTCCGGCCCGTACAACGTTTCGATTTCATGGTAAATCTCCATCAAGTTACATAGACATTATGTCATGCTTACTTGACTTCTTTTCCTGATTCTCCTGCAAAAGTCAAGTGACCATTACATGCTTTCTCTTTGCCTTGCTTCCAACCTTGCGGGATCCCGCTGATTTGGTTGACTTGAAACCCCAAAAGACTAAGTCCGGTCCAATCCGATGGACGCTGCTTTCATGCTTCATTGGCCCCAACTTTGACAAACTTTGAGATGACCCGAGCCCATGACCCAGATGATCAAAATCACCCTTCCCGACGGTAGCACGCGCGAAGTGGCATCGGGCACTACCCCTGCGCAAATTGCGGCGGACATTGGTCCCGGTCTGGCCAAAGCGGCACTGGCCGCAAAGATTGGCGGCGAGTTGCGCGATATCATGCGGCCGCTGGATGAAGACACCGAACTGGCTTTGGTCACGTCGCGCGACGAAACCGACGCGCTGGAACTGGCGCGGCACGACTATGCTCATGTGCTGGCCGAAGCGGTACAAAACCTGTTCCCGGGGACCCAGATCACATTTGGCCCTTCGACCGACGACGGATTCTATTATGACTTCGCGCCCGCCGGTGATCCGTTTACCGATGAGGACTTGCCCCGAATCGAAGAGGAAATGAAGCGGATCATCGCTGCTGACAAGCCGCTGCGCCGCGAGGTGTGGGAACGCGATGCCCTGATCGCGCGCTGGCAGAAGGATGGCGAGACCTTCAAGGCCCAATGGGCCGCCGAGTTGCCGGAAGGCGACGAGATCACGGTTTACTGGTCCGGTGATGACTGGATGGACATGTGTCGCGGCCCGCACCTTGCCTCGACTGGCAAGCTCGATCCACACGCGTTCAAGCTGATGCGTGTGTCGGGCGCCTATTGGCGCGGCGACCAGCGCAACCCGCAGCTGTCGCGTATCTACGGCACCGGCTGGCTCAACAAGAAGCAGCTCGCTGCCCATCTGATGCGGCTCGAGGAAGCGGCCAAGCGCGATCACCGCAAACTCGGGCAGGAAATGGATCTGTTCCACTTCCAGCACGAGGCGCAAGGCTCCTGCTTCTGGCATCCCAAGGGCTATTTCATCTGGCGCGAGCTGGAACGCTATATGCGCCGCCAGCTCGACAATGCCGGCTATGACGAGATCAAGACGCCACAGCTGATGGATGTCAACCAGTGGGAGAAATCAGGCCATTGGGGCAAATATTCGGCGAATATGTTCGCGGTTCCCGACGAAGTTCCCGATGCCGCAGGCGACGGACCGGTGATCACCGGTACCGCAGACATGATGGCCCTGAAGCCGATGAACTGCCCTGCCCATGTGCTGGTGTTCAAGCAGGGCATCAAAAGCTATCGCGACTTGCCGATCCGGATGGCGGAATTTGGTTGCTGCCATCGCAACGAACCGCATGGTGCATTGCACGGCCTGCTTCGCGTCCGGCAATTTACGCAGGATGATGCGCATATTTTCTGCCGCGAAGACCAGTTGATTGATGAAATTGTTGCCTTTTGTGACTTGCTTGACGCGATATACCGCGACCTTGGGTTCGGAGATTATCAGATCAAGCTGGCGCTCCGCCCTGCGGAGCGCTTTGGATCGGATGAGGAATGGGACAAGTCCGAACAGATATTGCGCGAGGCCGTTGCCAAGGCGGGCCGCGCGACCGACGATTATGGGTGGGAAGAATTGCCGGGTGAGGGGGCTTTTTATGCGCCCAAGCTGGAATTTCATCTGACCGACGCGATTGGCCGGACATGGCAGGTTGGCACGATACAGGCCGACACGGTTTTGCCGGAACGGCTGGACGCCAGCTATATTGGCGAAGACGGCAGCCGCCACCGGCCGATCATGCTGCACCGTGCAATTCTGGGAACTTTTGAACGGTTTATCGGCATTCTCATCGAACATTATGCCGGCAAGCTGCCGCTGTGGCTTGCACCAACTCAGGCCGTTGTCGCGACGATTGTGACTGACGCAAATCCTTATGCCGAGCATGTCGTTGAAAGACTGAAAGCCGCCGGAATTCGAGTCGAGGCGGATCTGCGCAACGAGAAGATCAACTACAAGGTGCGCGAGCATTCGGTAGGCAAGGTACCCAATATCTTGGTGGTCGGCATGCGCGAGGCCGAGGAAGGCAGGGTGGCGTTGCGCCGGCTCGGGCAGAAGGAACAGGAGTTTCTGACGCTCGATGAAGTCGTGACCCTGTTACAGGACGAGGCACTGGCACCAGACTTGAAATCAGCAGCATTGTGACGATATTGGCTTTGACGCTGTTGCATCCAAACCACGGCTTATATGGCTAATATGTCTTTCGCCATCAACAGGGCTTTATTCCAATAAGCTTTGCGGCTAATGAGCCTGCATAGACAACCACTCAGGAGTATTTAACATAGCTGCACCCCCTCGCCGCCCCACGCCGCCCGTCAAGGGCGGCCCGCGCTTCAACGATCTGATCATTTCCGACACCGTCAGGGTTATCGACGACAAGGGCGAAAACCTTGGCGTGATGAAAACCAGCGAAGCGATTGAGCGAGCAGCAGAGGTTGGACTCGACCTTGTCGAAGTTTCCCCCAATGCGCAGCCTCCGGTTGCGAAATATCTCGACGTCGGCAAGTTCAAATATGAGGCCCAGAAAAAGGCTAATGCCGCGCGCAAGACGCAAAAGGTGCAGGACGTCAAGGAAATCAAGATGCGTCCGAATATCGACGATCATGATTATGACGTGAAGATGCGCAATGTGAACAAGTTCATCGACAATGGCGACAAGGTGAAGGTGACGCTCCGCTTCCGTGGCCGCGAAATGTCGCATCAGCAACTCGGCATGGCTTTGCTTGTTCGCGTGCAGGAAGACATGAAGGAAACCGCCAAGGTCGAAGCCTATCCGAAGCTGGAAGGCCGTCAGATGCTGATGGTACTAAGCCCGAAATAGGATCCTCGGCTAGCAAGCATCGAATCGGGCGATCCACAGAAATACCAGACCAACCACCAGAGCGGTGATTGCGATCATGATTTCAAATTCGTGGTTTACCATTCTGCCCTCTGCATTTGCCCTTTCCGATAGCATAGCGAAGCTAACAGCCGGTTAAATGGCGGCAGGCCTCAGGTGACTGGCCTGGTCCGGTACTGAGCTGGGAAATGCCGCTTCAGATTGGCCAGCTTGGGCTTGTCCCAGCGGACGATATAGGCCTGACGCGGGTTTTTCTGCAGAAAATTCTGATGATAGGTCTCGGCGGGATGGAAGGCCTTGTACGGCTCGATCCGCGTCACGATCGGCTGCGGCCAGTAGCGACCCTTGTCCAGCTGCGCGATATAGGCGCGCGCCGCTTTCGCCTGACCGGCATTCATCGGCACCAGAGCGCTGCGATAATGTTTTCCGCGATCGGGACCCTGGGCATTGAGCATCGTCGGATCGGTCGTGACCGAGAAGAAAATCTGCATCAGCTTGCCATAGCTGATCTGCTGCGGATCATAGACCACACGGACGACCTCTGCATGGTCGGTGAGGCCAGCACTGACCAGCTCGTAGGAGGCGCTGCGTTTGATGCCGCCATGATAGCCGGAGGATGCGCTGATCACCCCCTTTGTATGCTCGAAAACCGCTTCAACACCCCAGAAGCATCCGCCGGCAAAAATCGCGACGGCGCGCGTTCCGGCTTCCCTGGCATCGAGTCGCGGTACCGGGATGATGGTGGCTTTTTCGGCGGCATGGGCTTCACCGACCAAGGCGGAACGTGCCGCCTGATCTGCGGGGAGGGTCGACTGAAGGCCCGCCCATACCGCGCCGAACGCAGCGAAGGCAGCGCCAAATGCTATTGTTCTGGAAAGGACCGGGCTCATGACGGCCTAGCTCAGCAGCTGGCTGGCCGCGCTCACTGTAGACGACAGGTTATCGGCGGCATCCGGACGCTGCTCTGCGGGCTGCATCAGAAACAGCATCAAGGCACCGGCGACGAAGCCGCCACCCAGGCTGTAGGTCAAATCGGACTTGAATAATTTCTTCATGCTCTGTTCCTTGGGGATCTTTGTCTGTTCGAAACAATCCGCCTGTTGGTTACAGCTCTTAATATAGTTTTCCTGTCGCCGCTGTGAACCTGATCACATGGCCATATTCAGTTTTCGGGCGACAAGATTATCTATCGATCGCTGATCAGCGCAATGCCGCGCAGGCCCGCTGGATCCGGGTGCAGGCCTCGGTCAATATATCTTCCGAGGTCGCATAGCTGATCCGGAAGGCGGGCGAGAGACCAAAGGCTGCGCCATGCACGGCAGCGACTTGCGCTTCCTCGAGGAAATAGTTGATCAGATCCTCATCCGATCCGATTACCTGTCCCTTGGGCGTGGTCTTGCCGATCAGCGCGCTGGCATCGGGATAGACATAAAAGGCCCCTTCCGGTGTCGGACATTCGAGGCCCGGCGTGTCATTCAGCATCGACACCACCAGATCCCGGCGGCGTTCGAAAGCGGCATTGCGCTCGACCAGAAAATCCTGCGGGCCGTTGAGCGCGGCCACGGCGGCGGCCTGCGAAATTGAGCTCGGGTTCGAGGTCGACTGCGACTGCAATTTTCCCATCGCCTTGATCAGCCATGCCGGACCACCGGCATAGCCGATGCGCCAGCCGGTCATGGCATAGGCCTTGGAAACCCCGTTCACCGTCAGTGTGCGGTCATACAAGTCCGGGCAGACCTGCGCGATGGTCGCAAAAGGAAAGTCGGCATACCAGATATGTTCATACATATCGTCGGTCATCACCATCACATTCTTATGCGGCAGAATGACATCGCCCAGCGCCTTGAGTTCCTCCGCGCTATAGGCGGCACCGGTTGGATTGGATGGCGAGTTGAGGATCACCCATTTGGTTTTTAGCGAGATCGCCGCTTCCAGCTGTGCCGCGGTCATCTTGTAGCCCTGATCCGCGCCCGCCTCGACAATCACCGGTGTGCCGCCGGTGAAATTGACAATGTCGGGATAGCTGACCCAATAAGGCGCCGGGATGATGACTTCATCGCCTTCGTCCAGCGTCGCGACCAGCGCGTTGAACAATGTGTGTTTGCCGCCGCTGTTCACGGTAATCTGGTTGGGCGCATAGGTCAGGCCATTTTCACGCTCGAATTTGCCGATGATCGCCGCTTTCAGCGCCGGAGTGCCGTCCACCACCGTATAGTTGGTATCGCCATCACGGATCGCCTGGATGGCCGCATCCTTGACAAAATCCGGCGTGTCGAAATCCGGTTCACCCGCCGACAAGCCGATGACATCCACGCCCTGCCCCTTCAGTTCGGAGACCTTCGCCGACATGGCGAGCGTCGCCGAGGGCTGGATGCGGCCGAGAGCTTTGGAAATATTGGTCATAAGAGGTCCTGTCGCAAGGAGATGGCGCGGGCATGCCTAATCAGAAACTTGCTGCGCTGCAACACCACTATTGACCGCCGCCGCGTTTTTTCACAAATTCTGCGCGGAGCACGAGACCCTTGATGCCCTCGTGCCGGCAATCGATCTCTTGGGCGTCACCGGTCAGCCGGATCGACTTGATCAGCGTGCCGCGCTTCAGCGTCTGTCCGGCCCCCTTGACCTTCAGATCCTTGATCAGAGTGACGGCATCGCCGTCGGCCAGCAAGTTGCCGACCGCATCTACAACTTCGGGGCCGACCGTGCGCTCTGCCGCATCATCCGGGCTAAGCCACTCGCCGGTTTCCTCGTCATAGATATAGTCGCCTGCGCCTTCAGTCATCACAGCGACCCTAGCGCCTGTTTCATATCGTCGATGATATCGTCAATATGCTCGATCCCGACCGAGACCCGGACCACGTCCGGACCGGCACCGGCGGCGACCAGTTCTTCGGCCGAAAGCTGGCTGTGGGTGGTCGAGGCGGGATGGATGATCAGCGAGCGGGTGTCGCCAATATTGGCAAGATGGCTGAACATGTTCACGGCGCTGACCAGCTTGACCCCGGCATCATAGCCGCCCTTCAGGCCAAAGGTGAACACCGCCCCGCCATGGCCATCGAGATATTTCTGCGCCAGCGCGTGATAATCGCTGTCCGGTAACCCGGCATAGGAGACCCAGGCCACCGCTTCATGACCCTGCAGCCAGGTCGCCAGCATGAGCGCATTGCTGCAATGGCGTTCCATCCGCAACGCCAGCGTTTCCATGCCGGTCAGGATCTGAAAGGCATTGAACGGTGCCAGCGCAGGTCCGAGATCGCGCAATGACAGGGCCCGCGCCGCCAGGATGAAGGCCATTTCGCCGAAGGCTTCGGTGAAGACCTTGCCATGATAAGAGGCATTGGGCTGGTTGAGAAAGGCAAATTTTTCGCTCTTCGTCCAATCGAACCTGCCCGAATCGACGATCAGTCCGCCAAGACTGTTGCCATGGCCGCCGAGAAATTTGGTGGCGCTGTGGACGATGATATCCGCGCCATGGTCGAACGGGCGGCAGAGCATCGGCGAGGCCATGGTATTGTCGACGACCAGCGGAATGCCGGCACCATGGGCCAGATCGGCGAGACCGGCGATATCCTGCACCACCCCGCCGGGATTGGCGAGGCTCTCGATGAAGATGCAGCGGGTGTCGTCGGTGATCGCGCCCTCGACCGCCATCAGATCATCGGCATCGACAAAGGTTACGTTCCAGCCGAATTTCCTGAAACTGTGGCCAAGCTGGTTGAGCGAACCCCCGTAAAGTTTTTTCGCGGCGACGATATGGGCTCCGGGATCCATCAGCACGTGAAAGACGAGTAGCTGCGCAGCATGGCCCGAGGCCACCGCCAGCGCCCCGATGCCGCGCTCCATCGCCGCAATCTTGCCCTCGAGCGCGCCGTTGGTCGGGTTCATGATGCGGCTGTAGATATTGCCGAACGCGTCGAGATTGAACAGGTCGGCGGCATGACCGGCATCGTCGAATACATAGGACGCCGTCTGGTAAATCGGCGTGATCCGCGCGTTCGTGGTCGGGTCGGGCGCGGTCCCGGCGTGGACAGCGAGAGTTTCGAGACGGGCGGTGTCTAGGGGATCGGTCATGAGCGGCTCCGTTGGTGATGTGGCTCGCGGGTTATGGGATCGCTGCGTGGTTTACCAGAGACTTTGACCGTCCGCCGCGAAAATTTAAATTGGGGTCACACGGGTCACACCCCCTGAATCGGAAAAAGCTGCTGGGGCAAATAGGGGTCATTTTGGTCTGTGGCCGTGGGTTTCCTCTTGATGGCAAGGGGTGTGCGACGTGCGGCCAGCGTTCCACTGGTGTCATTGTCAATGATACGAGCCGGGTTATGATGCCGAAGAAACATGAGGTGAATTCTACCAGAATCGGGACGGTGTAGGAAAGGATTTCGAGCAAAGCCGACTTTCCAGTGCAGGCTGGAATCTCGCCGCGATTTAGCGCATCGCCCGATCGGCCGTTCGGGGAAGGCGGCTTTGCCGGCAGGGAGCGATTACGGACTTTGATACAGCTATGATTGCAGCGCGTTCCCTTCTAGTCTGGAAACATGCTTATCGTGCCCTCGCCGCCTTGCCCGCAGGCGCAACCTGTGCCTGCACCCTCTTTTTCCGAAACGGAGAATGATCATGAATTTTCGTAGATCCGCACTGATGCTAGCGCTGGCCACCTGTTCCCTCGCCCCGGTCGCGGCATCGCCGGTCCTGG
This sequence comes from Parasphingorhabdus sp., assembly GCF_041748495.1. GTDB lineage: Bacteria > Pseudomonadota > Alphaproteobacteria > Sphingomonadales > Sphingomonadaceae > Parasphingorhabdus. The sequence goes on along the minus strand of NZ_JBGTDD010000027.1, from coordinate 10,416 downwards.
CGGCGTTGAAAAGCGGCGCCAAGGCCCAGGATTTCACGACACAGGCGGTACTCGGCGGCAAGCCGTTCACTTTCAGTCTGAAAAAGGCGCTGATGGATGGTCCGGTCGTGCTCTATTTCTATCCCAAGGCATTCACGTCGGGCTGCACGATCGAGGCGAACCAGTTTGCCGAGGCGACCGATGAGTTTAACGCGTTGGGGGCCACCGTGATCGGGATCAGCGCTGACGATATCGAGACATTGAAAAAATTCTCGGTCGAGGAATGCCGCAGCAAATTTGCGGTCGCAGTGGGCAGCAAGGCGGTGATCAGCGCCTATGACGCCAATCTGCCGGTAATGGGTGGCTCCAACCGCACCACCTATATTATCGCGCCCGACGGGACGATAATCTGGAGCCATTCGTCACTCAACGTCAAGGGCCATGTGCCCGGCGCCCTGGCCGGGATAAAAGCATGGAACAAGGCGATGGCGAGAAAATAGCGTCGGGGGCGACGACTATGGATTATTGACTCCGGAATTCCACATGCCCCACCCCATGCAACAAATCCGCCGTCGGGGCGTTCGACGATCATGGCGGATATTTTCAACGGACCGGAAGCGATATCCTGGGCGGAGGCGCTGTGGCGGCTGGGGGCGGCGACATTATTGCCGTTCCTGATCGGGCTGGAGCGATTCATCCGCCGCAAGCCGATTGATTTCCGGCCTTTTGTCATCATTTCGGTCGGCGCTTGCGGGCTGGCGATCGGGGCGATGGAGCTGGTTGAATCGACAGTCGATCCGCAAACCCAGATCGATCCCAGCCGGATATTCGAAGGGGTGATCACCGGTATCGGTTTCCTCGGCGCCGGGGCGATGTTCCGGGAAGGCAGCTTTGTCCAGGGTGCCGGGTCGGCCGCCGCGATCTGGGTTGCGGGTGCGATCGGACTGATCTGCGGCTTCGGGGAGGTCTGGCTGGCCGCGATCGTGACCTTTGTTGTCCTGACCGTGTTGATCGCCAGCGCGCCGTACACCGCCCATTGGGACCCGGGCGAGCAGGATAGGGAAGAACCCGCGCCCTGAACCGGACAGCAACCCCATTCAACAAGGAGGAAGATATGCCAGCCCAATCCAAAGCCCAGCAACGTGCCGCCGGAGCGGCCCTGTCCGTCAAGCGCGGCGAGGCCAAGGTCGGCGACCTCAAGGGGGCATCGAAAGACATGTATGACAGCATGACCGAAGCGGAGCTGGAGGATTATGCCAGCACCGGCCATGACGATCTGCCGGAGAAAGTGGACGGTGACGACTAGCGACAGCTGCCGCCATGCGATCCGGGCACCAAAAAGCCGGGCGAAATGGCTTCGCCCGGCTTTCTGAAGTTATCGCAGCGGTTTACCAGTGCGGGGTCACGGCCCAATAATCATAGACCTTGGTCTGATATTCACGGTCATAGGCGCGATCCGGTTCATTATTGCCAAAACGCGGTGCGTCCATCAGCTGCTCCTTGGTCACGTCGATGCGATAGCCACCGAGATCGGTGTCGTAGTCGAGCTTTGACCAGGGAATGCTGTGCTTCTCATCGCCGAGGCCGAGGAAACCGCCTGCGGAAATCACCACATCGGTGACATTGCCGCCGCGCTTGTCGATCAGCAGTTTGTCGACCGAGCCAATCTTGCCCTTGTCGACGCCATAAACGGTCGTGCCGTCGACGCGGTCACTGCCAATCACTGTGCTGTCTGTCTGTTCCTGTAACATGTTTCTCTCCTCTTGGTTTCAGGGCTAGCCGTCCGGTGGCCTTTTGGGTGGGGGAGGCCGGTGTCGTCTGGCTATACAGAACCAACGACCGTTCGGGCAGATCGTTCCAGAAGAATGCGGAAATTTTGGTTTGACGGAGAAATATCGGTCGAGCGGGTGCTGCGGGGCGACGAATGTGTGTTGGGCGGGCGATTTACCATGCTGGTCATCCCGAACTTGTTTGAGGCCCCCTGTCGGCAGCGCCCGTTCTCCCGAGGTCCTGAAACAAGTTCAGGATAACGAAGATGAAGTGCCAGTGCCTCTTGTCGTGACTGATCAAGCGTTGCGGCGCAGCGCGCCCTGGACCAGTCCGCGCACGCTATTGCCCAGCCAGAAGCCGTCCGCCAGATCATCCGCTGTGAGGTCCGCTTCCACCGCCCTGCCCTGTTCAAGCAAATCGGCGCGCAGCACGCCGGGCAGCACGCCACGCGAAAGCCTGGGCGTGAGCAGCTGGCCGTCACGTTCGACGAATATGTTCCAGATGGCGCCTTCGGTGACGAAGCCGTCGTGATCAACAAACACCGGGTGCGTGCCGTATGCCAGGCCGGCGGCGGCATAGACTCTTCTGTCGCTGGTCTTGTGATGCAGACGATAGTCCTGCGCGTTGGCGGACATCGGCACCAGCTGGCAGGGGACCGGTTCGGTCAGCGGCCCAGGCAGCGGCCGGAGCTCGATGGCAATCGCGCCGGATTTTGCCAGCATCAGCCGGACAAGCGCCGGTGTGTCCTGATGGAATGTGATCGCCTGGATGGTGTTGCGCGCGGCATGGCGGTCGAACTCGAACTCGAGGGCGGCGGCACTGGCCTTCATCCGTTCCAGATGCCCTTCCAGCCGGCCAATGCCGGTTGCCGGTTCGAACGCCATGGTCTCGATCAAATCTCCGGTCACGCCCCCGCTCCCCTCATTTTTCACGGCTGCGAACCTCCCCTTGGCAAGACATTCCCGCCATTCGTCTTCCCCGTCCGAGTCCGCCACTATGCCAGAGCCAAGACCGATGGAAAGGGTTTCTTTGCCCTGCTCGAGGAAGAAGGTCCGGATCGCGACATTGAAGGCAGCGTCGCCATTGGCGTCGATCCGCCCGATCGAGCCGCAGTAAATGCCTCTCACGTCCGGCTCCAGCTGGTCGATAATTTCCATCGCCCGGATTTTCGGCGCGCCGGTGATCGAGCCGCAAGGGAAAATCTGGCGGATCACGTCGACCGCGTCGAGGCCGTCTTGCAGCTGCGCGGTCACCGTCGAGGTCATCTGGTGGATGGTCGGATAGCTTTCGATCTGGAACAGGTCCGGCACCTGCACGCTGCCCCGCTCCGCCACCCGTGACAGGTCATTCCGCAGCAGATCGACAATCATCAGATTTTCGGCGCGTTGCTTGGGATCCCCGTGCAACCGCGCGCGCACGGCGGCGTCGGCTTCCGCATCGGCAAGCCGCGCGGCCGTGCCCTTCATCGGTTTGGCGGTGATCCGGCCGTCCTTGATCGCAAAGAATAGTTCCGGCGAGAAAGACAGCATGCAGTTGCTGCCATCGAATATCACGCCGCCATAGCCGGCCTGGGCGCGGTCGCGGATCGCGGCGTAAAGGGCCAGCGGGTGACCGGCATAGCCGGCGATGGCGCGGAAGGTCAGGTTCGCCTGATAGATATCGCCAGCGACGATATAGTCCTGCACCTGCCGAAAGGCGCGGTCATAGTCGGCGCGGGATATTGCAGGACGCAGAGCGCCGAGCCAGGCCCCATCGGCGGGGGGCAACAGGTCCGCCAGCGCGGCGGGCGGGAGTTCTTCATATCGTTCAAACAGTCCGAACCAGAGCAAGGGGGTCGGCAGGATGTCGGGCAGCCGTTCGGCCAGCCGCGCTTCCAGCGGCAGTCCGGCTTCATAAGACAAATAGCCCGCCGCGTGCAGACCCTGATCGCGCGCGGCTGAAATCTGGCCGAGACAGGCCTGCAATTCGGTCGCGTTGTCGGCTCGGAGCACCGTCACCGGATCCTGATAGAGCCGGGCCGGGGCGGCTTCATGCGCGCGCGCATCATCGAGCAGCACAAAAGGACGGTTAGCGCAAAACATCGCTCCCTCTAATTGCTTTTGCTACGCTTCGTCCATAAACATCGCAAAACAGAACAGCGGGATGAACATATGACGTGCAAATGGTTGGCCGGGATGCTGGTGGCGGCAACAATGATCGCAGGACACGGACCGAGCCTGGCGGAGGAAGTCGCACCCCAGCCTGCTGCGCTGGTCGCCGATGAGATCCCGCCAATTACGCTCGACATGGTGGAGCGGACCCGGCCCTATATGGAATATCGCACCGCCAGCTTTGTCGACTGGGACCCGAAGACCCGGGCGATGCTGGTGTCGACGCGTTTTGCCGATACCAGCCAGTTGCACCGGGTTGCGACGCCGATGGGGCAGCGCGAGCAACTGACCTTTGCCAGCGAACCGGTGTACTCCGGCCAATTTGCGCCGGATGGATCATCGCTGTTGTTCGAGAAAGACAGCGGCGGCAACGAGGTCAACCAGATCTATGCGCTGGAAAGCGACCGCCCCAGGTTGCTCAGCGATGGCGAGAGCCGCAACAATCTCGGCCCCTGGTCGAGCAGCGGCCAGTTGCTCGCCTTCGGGTCGAACAAGCGCACCGGCCTCTATAATGACATCTATCTGATGAATCCGGCGAATCCCGACAGCGCGAAGCTGCTGGTCGCTTCCACCGGCGGCGGCTGGTTTCCGATCGATTTTTCGCCCGACGACAAATATTTGCTGGTGTTCAACTATGTGTCGGTCTCCGACAATCAGCTCTATCTGATCGATATCGCACAAGGCAGTTCACGCAAGCTGACCGACAGCAGCAAGCCGGTCGGCTATGCCGGGCTGCAATTTGCGCCTGACGGGCGGCTCTGGGCAGCATCGGATGATGGCAGCGATATCAAGCGGCTGGGTGTGGTCAATCTGGAAACGGCGCTGTTCGAGCCTTTGATTGACGAAAAAATCTGGGATATCAGCGCTTTTGATATCAGCAAGGACGGCCGCTGGATCGCTTATGAGGTCAATCAGGCGGGACGTTCGCTCCTGAAATTTTATGACACGAAAACTGGCGTCGTGCGCGACGTAGATGCCTTGCCGGCTGGAGTGATCAGCGGCATCCGCTTCGCGCCGTGGGGAGATCTCGGCATCACCCTCAACAGCAACCAGACCGGCACCGATGCCTATAGCGTCAACCCGGAAACGCTGGCGCTCACACGCTGGACCAGAAGCGAAACCGGCGGTCTGGATGCCGCCGCCAATGTGGCACCGGAACTGGTCGAGATCAGCAGTTTTGACGGGGAAAAAATGTCCGGATTTCTTTACCGTCCCGATCCGGACAGACACAAGGGCAAGCGGCCCCTGATCATCAGCATCCACGGTGGTCCGGAAGGACAGGCCAATCCGCGCTTTCTGGGGCGCAACAATTATCTGGTCAATGAGCTTGGCATCGCGCTATTCTATCCCAATGTCCGTGGGTCAACCGGCTTTGGCAAAAGATTCGTGGCGCTCGACAACGGTCCCTGGTTGCGGGAGAATAGCGTGCTGGATATCGGCGCCTTTCTTGACCGGCTGCGCGGGGACCGGAATATTGACCGCAACCGCATCGCGGTGACCGGAGGCAGTTATGGCGGCTATATGACGCTTGCCGCGATGCTGCGCTATGGCAAGCAACTGAAAGCCGGGCTGGAAGTGGTCGGCATTTCCAATTTCGTTACATTTCTGGAGAATACCCAAGCCTATCGCCGCGATCTAAGGCGAGCGGAATATGGCGACGAGCGCGACCCCGAACAACGGGCCAAACTGGAAGAGATCAGCCCGCTCGCCCGGGCCCACGAGATCCGGATCCCGCTGATGGTCGTGACCGGCGCCAATGACCCGCGCGTGCCAGCGAGCGAGGCCGAGCAGATCGTCACCGCCGTCCGCGCCAACGGTCGCCCAGCCTGGCATCTGCTTGCGCAAAATGAGGGCCATGGCTTCCGCAAGAAGGCCAATGCCGATTATCAGTTCTGGGCGAGCCTGCTGTTCTGGCAAAAATATCTGCTGGGCCAGACGCAATAGGATAGGAAACCGGTGGCAAGATAATGAGACGAGACGCCATCCCCAATGTCGAGCGCGTAGCGTGACGGTCCGGCGGTCGATGGCCCGGACTGTCGTTCTCTATGCGCTTGTTCTGGCTGCCGCCGCCTTCGCGCTCGAGTGGCTGCAATATAAATATTTTACCAAGGCCTATTCGATCGAAATTTATATTGTTCTGGTCGCCATTGGCTTTGCCGCGCTCGGCATCTGGGTGGGCCACCGGTTGACCGCACGAGAATCGGGGGAACCGTTTCAGCAGAATTTTGCTGCGCAGCAATCGCTGGGCATATCGCTACGGGAGCGGGAAGTGCTGGAAGCGCTGGCAAGGGGCCAATCCAACAAGGAAATAGCGCGCACGCTGGGTATCTCACCCAATACGGTCAAGACCCATATTGCCAATCTGTATGCGAAACTGAACGTGAGCGGCCGGGTCCGGGCGATCGAGGAAGCGCGGGCCTTGCATCTGATCCCCTGATATTTTCGGGTGATTCCGGCCCAATCACCCTTCCGGGTGATTTTCAAAACCCTTCGCCAGTGCCATAACCGCGCGCAGAACGGAGGCAAAGTCATGCAGAAAATCGCCTTAACTTATGGTATGCTGTCGGGCACCATCACCATTGCCGTGTTGATCCTCGGCCTGGTCGTCAGCGAAGGGGGCAGCTTCCTGACATCGGAGCTGTTCGGCTATCTAACCATGCTGGTCGCGCTGTCGATGATATTCATCGGCATCAAGCGTTTCCGTGATCTGGAGAGGGGCGGGGTGATCCGGTTTCTTCCGGCGGCCACCATGGGAATAGCGATCACCGTCATTGCCGCAATCATCTATACGGTCGTATGGGAATTATATCTGATGAGCAGCGATTATCGTTTCATCAACAGTTATGTGAACAGCGCGATCGATGCGAAAAAGGCAGCCGGTCTGACCGGAGAAACTCTGGCGCAGGAAATTGCCGAACTGGATGAGATGCGAACCAGTTACGGGAAAATATATATTCGCATGCCGATGACCTTTCTCGAGATTTTTCCGGTCGGTCTGATCATCGCGATTCTGTCGGCAGCGCTGCTGCGGAACCCGAAAATCCTGCCCGCTCGCCAATGATGCAACCAAGGAGAATGGATATGAATCTCGGAGCCTTTTCGATCAGCCTGTCGGTCAAGGACCTCGCCCTTTCCAGAGCCTTTTACGAAAAGCTCGGCTTCAGCAAATTTCATGGGGAGGCAGACCAGAAATGGCTGATGCTGAAAAACGGCGATACGGTGATCGGCCTGTTCGAAGGCATGTTCCCGAAAAATATGCTGACCTTCAACCCGGGCTGGGATCAGGATGCACAAAATCTCGATGATTTTGACGATGTCCGCGAGATCCAGAAATCACTGCTGGCTGCGGGCGTGCAGCTCGACAGCCAGGCCGAAGGCAGTGAAGGTCCGGCCAGCATCCTGCTGACTGACCCGGACGGCAATCCGATCCTGATCGACCAGCATCGGTAAGATTCTGTTTCAGTTCCGTAAATTGGGGTGGTTGCCGATGCTCGCCCGGATCGCATCCAGTGCCGGTTTGCGCATCGCGGATTTCTGATAGGCATAGGCATGGCCCGGCAGTTTGGCGAGCTGACCGGCAAGCGCGGTCGCCTCGCTGACCACCTGGTCGGGTTCCACCAGCATATCAAGATATCCGGCCTCGATTGCGCCTTTCGGATCATAGATGAACGCCTGAATCATGGCCCGGGTCTGATGCAGCGGGCTGAGCCGTGTACGCGCCAGCTCGACCGCAAACACGGGCAGCGTCATGCCGGTGATCGATTCATTCGCACCCAGCTTGAATTCCCCGGCCGCCCCGATCCGCGTGTCGCAAGCCATCAGCAGGAAGACGCCCATGGCTATCGCATGACCGGTGCAGGCAGCGACGACGGGAACCGGGCCGCCATACAGGCGCAGGACCAGTTCGGAGGCCCGGTCGAGCAGTCGGACGGAATCATCGCGGGTAAAGCTGCCCATCATGCCGAGATCGAAGCCACCGGAGAAGCGCCCTTCACGGCCAGCCAGCACGATCGCCCTGGCGTCAGCCTCGGCCTGGTCCAGCGCCTCGTTGAGCGCTTCCATCAATGCGAAATTGACCGCATTGGCCTTGCCATCGTCCAAGGTGATCAGGGCCACATCATTCTGGATATCGACGGAAATGCTCATGGTCTGTTTTCCCTTCATCAGTTTAATCGATCAATTAAACCTATGGGCAATTTTCTGCAGGTCAATCGCAAAATCAACAGCGGCAGGCGCTATCAGGCGGGCAAAGGCGTTCGGGCAATGAAGCCGTAGCGGCGGATGGCTCAGGCCAGCCGCCCTAATATTTTTGTCAAGCGCGCCACATCCCCGGCATCATGATAAAGCGCGAAGCCGATGCGCAGGACATCGCCGCGGACATCGGTCATGACATTTTGCTCGGCCAATGATTCATGGATCGAGGCTGCGCGGTCGCCCTTGAAGGCCAGAAAGCGCGCATGGGCACCGGTACCAATCGGGTTGAGCAAGGCAAGGTCTGCCAGCGGTGCGTCCAGGAGAAACTGTTTCTGAAGATCAGCAACATGAGCCGAAATGGTCGCCGTCGTCAGTCCTTCGCGGCGCAACATATTCTGTACGGCATTGAACCGGTACAGGCCGGAGGGATCGAAAGTGCTGCCGAGAAACCGGCGGCCATCGGGAGCATAGCCGACATCTCCGGGCGGCAGCGAAAGATCGTCAAAAGCGGCATACCAGCCGGTCACCGCCGGCCGTTCGGCAAAGCCGGGCGGCGCGTGCAGGAAGCAGGCTCCCTCTCCCGCCATCGCATATTTATAACCGCCGGAAAGATAGAATATGCGGTCGGCAACCGGCGAAAGATCGGTCTCGACCGCCATGAAGCCGTGATAGCCGTCGATCACCAGCCAGGGGCCCGCGGGGTCGGCCAGTGCAGCCAGCGCGTTCAGGTCGGAGATAATGGTTCCGGAATTGAACAGCACATGGCTGGCAAAGATCAGGTCAAACTTACCGGTCCGGGCGGTTTCAAGCAAGGTCGCCGGTGATGCTGTTTCCAACTGTATCTTCCCGGCCTCTGCCCAGCGCGTCATTTGCCGGCGAAAGCTATGAAATTCGCCGTCGGTCGCCAGCACCCGGACGGGGCGAGCCGGAATCGCCGACACAATTCGGACGATGAAATCGTGGGTGTTGGGCGCAAAGCAGACTGTTGCCGGGTCGGGCAGCTTCAATTCACCGGCAACATGCTGCTGCGCTTCGGACCAGACCGGTCCCATGATCCTGCCCCATTTATGGTCGGCCAGGGCGGCGGCATCTTCCCAGGCCGCCAGCTGACCGGCATGGCTGGCATCGGGCCAGAGATGGTGGCTGTGCGCGGCAAAATGCAGGCGGTCCGGATTGGCTGCGAGCGATTTTGAAAACAGATGTTTCCAGCTCATAATTGCGTCCGCAGCGACCATAGTTCGGGGAAAGCGCGCTTCGGTACCGTGCTTTGCAGATAGGAAACGCCGGAAGTGCCGCCAGTGCCCATTTTCCCGCCGATGATCCGTTCGACCGTCAGCACATGCTTGTGCCGCCATGTGGCCATGGCATCGTCCAGATCGACCAGCTTTTCGGCCAGTTGATAGAGCTCCCAATAGGTTTCGGGATTGCGGTACACTTTCAGAAAGGCCGCCTCGACCTGGTCGGACGGCTGGTGAGGCTTGGCAAAGTCCCGGTCAAGCAACTCTGGCGCAATCTCGAAACCGGCGCGCGCCAGCGCCGCTATGGCATCATCCCAGATGCTTGGCTGATCGAGTGCCGCCCGCATCTTTGCCAGCGCTTGCGGGCGATCCTCCTGATATTTCAGAAATGCCTTGTCCTTCAGGCCGAGCATATATTCCACCGTTCGGAACTGGTCGGACTGAAAGCCTGAACTGGGACCCAGAACATGGCGGAACCGCGTATAATCGCTGGGCGTCATCGTCGAGAGCACATCCCAGCTCAGGGTCATCACCGCCTGGATGCGGCTGACCCGGGCCAGCGCCTTATAGGCCGGCACGAGCGCGTCCGTCACTATCTGCTGCTTGGCGAAACGCATCTCCCGAATGATCTGCTTGAGCCACAATTCCTTGGTCTGGTGGATGATGATGAACAGCATCTCGTCATCCAGATCGGACCGGGGATGCTGCGCGTCCAGCAGCGTGTCGAGCGCCAGATAGCGCGCATAGGTCATTTTCGATGTATCGGTCATGCAAGATAGTAACGCCGGGATGCCTTCATGGGAAGAGCCAGCGTCAGCACCCTGCCTTAGCCGGCCGCCTCGCTTTCGCGCCGGGATATCCTGATGCCTTCTTCTGCGGTGGTCAGGCCTTCGCGGACCAGGGCTCTGGCGGCGGAGCCGAGATTGGGCTGGCGCAGGAACGCATGGGCGGTGATACGCGCTTCATCGCCGCCATCATTGATCAGCTTGCGCAAGGTGTCGTCGATCCGGATCGCCTCGAACACGCCGATCCGGCCCTGGAACCCGGTCTGGTTGCAATGTTCGCAGCCGGTCTCGCGGTAGACC
>NZ_JBGTDD010000026.1:0-2870 GCF_041748495.1 Parasphingorhabdus sp. | reverse complement strand
CGAGGCTATTTCTCCACCACCTCAGGCAATATTACCGACGACGTGATCCTCAATTATCTCGACAAGCATACCAAGCCAAACAAAACTGGCTTCAGCCCCAAGCCATGAACCTACCGGCGTCAGCCGGTCAGTGGTTCAGTAGCAGCGGGTGAAGGGTTGGGAGCGGGTGACGTGCTGGAGGAGATCCGGCAAGCGCTGCTCGGCAACGGTGGCGACCAACCCACACCGAGCGCGACTAGTTCGCTTCGCTCTCAAGTCTTGCTTGCCTCTCCCCCCGGGAGAGGTGGGGACTGTCGACATTTATTAGGCGTGGGACGAATCTGGAGCGGGTCCCGTTCAGGTGGTCGCATCCTGCGCTGAACGCTCAAACACCGCAACAATATCTTCGTTGCTCGCGCGTTGGATTGCGCCATCGCTCACTTCTTCGGCCGTCCACAGCCAGGATTGCGCCGGATCATGGAGCATGGCCCAATCCGGAAACATCCGGTCCTCGACCGGCTGCGAGACTAGCAGCTCGACCTCGAGATGACGGTTGTCGACGGCAATTCGCTGGTAAAGTGATTCCACTATATCCTGCGGTCCTTCCAGCAACTGCAGATACAGGTCCGGCCGACAGATCAATGCACCGGTAATGTCGTGCCCGGCATTATAACGCCGGGCCTCCATCAATATTCCATTGAGCGCAGCGTCATCAAAGCCGAACGGCCGGGAAGCATAGATAAGCTGATGAAATGGCATGATCGGGGCCCCTGTGAAAATGATCCTGCGACGCTACGCTTGCTGGGCGCATTAGTCGAGTGGCCAACACCATCTCAAAAAATCGAATTGCCCATCCCGCCATCGACCACCAGACTCTGTCCCGTCGCGTAGCCGGCCATTTCGCTGCAGAACATCGCGACGAACATGCCCATATCCTCGGCATCGCCAAAGCGCCCCACCGGGATCCTTACCTGCTTGACGAATTTCGCGACTTCCTCGTCATAGCTGGTGCCATTGGCTTCGGCCTGGCTGTCGAACATGTCGCGGATCCCGGGCGTGTGGTGCATGCCGGGCAATATATTGTTGATGGTGACGCCATGGCGGGCAACCTGCTTCGCCACCGCCACCGTATAATTGACCAGCGCCGCCCGCGGTGGTCCCGACAAAACGCGCATCGCCGCCGGATATTTGGCGGCTCCGGTCGCGATATTGACGATCCGGCCCCATTTGCGCTCGACCATGCCGTCGATCACCGCCTTGATAAATTCCACCGGGCTGAGCAGCGTCAGCGACAGCGCCTGTTCCCAGTCTGCACGGTCGACGGTGCGGAAATCGCCGGAAAAGGGCGGCGGCGAGCAGGTTGCGACCAGGATGTCCGGGTCAGGACAGATCGAGAGAATTTTCTCGCGGCCCTCGTCGCTGCTGTGATCGGCGACAATCGGCGTGATATTGGCGCCGGTTTCCCGGACCAGCTTTTCGCAAACCGTCATCAGCCGCTCCTCGCCGCGGGCGGTGATGAACAGTTCCGTCTTTTCCCTGGCCAGCGCCAGCGCCGCCCCGCGTCCCAGTCCCGCGCTGCCGCCGTTGACCAGCGCCTTCTTGCCGGTAATTCCCAGATCCATCATAATTCCTTTCCGAGCAGGACCTAGCAGCGGCGCGAACGGCTGCCGACTAGCCAATATGAGCAACGCGGCGCCTCCCGGTCGCACCTGGCCCGCAAAAAGACGAATTGAAAAACAGAAGCTTACCCGTGGCATGTTGATTTGCTCTTGCCTACTCATATTAAAGATATATCTTTAAACTATCTTAGAAACTGACGGAAGATAGTAACATGATACATGGCAGAAAATTCGGACCGGGCGGCCCCAGGGGCGGTCGTGGTCGCAGCTGGAATGCGGAAATCGGACAGAAATTTGCCCGCGCCTTTGCCGAAGCGGCATTTGAAGGGGCGGAGGGCAAGCGCCGCGGCCGGATGTTCCGGCGCGGCGAATTGCGGCTGGTGCTGCTCCATCTGATCGCCCAGGAATCCCGGCACGGCTATGACCTGATCCGGCAGATCGAGGAGATGACCGGCGGCCATTATGCCCCGAGCCCCGGAATCGTCTATCCGACGCTGACCCTGATGGCGGAAATGGACCTGATCGACGAAACGGTCGATGATGGCGGCAAGAAAATCTACTCGATGACCGCCAGGGGCACCGCCCGGCTGGCCGAGGAAGAATCCCGGATCGCCGAGATTCTCGATCGGCTCGACGGCGTCTCGAAAATGGGCGAGGCCAGCGACGGCGCCTCGATCCGCCGGGCAATGCACAATCTGAAAAGCGCGATCCGCATCCGGCTGGCCGACGAAGACAAGGGATCGGACAAGATCCTGGATGTAGCTGCGATCATCGACGAGGCGGCGAGCAAGATCGAACGGCTGAAATAGGATCTTGTCATCCTGGCGAAGGCTGCGATCCAACCCGCCTTTACTCAAATATGGATACTTCCAGCTCTTCCAGTTGCGCCCGGTCGCTGGCATCCAGAATAAAATATTCCTCGATTCAGTCGCGATTGAGATCGATAAAGGCCTGCCGGTAGGCGGCTCGATAGAGGCGGGTCGAGACGGTCATCAGAACATCGTGAACAGCAGCACCGCGATGATCGTGCCGACGACCGGTATCACCACGGTCAGCGCCCCGACAGCGCCATAGGCCGCCTTGTGCGTCTCGCCGCAGACCGCACGGATCGTGGTCACGACATAGCCATTATGCGGCAGGCTATCGAGCGCGCCGGAGGAAATCGCCACCACCCGGTGCAACTCGTCCGGCTGCGCCCCCGCATCGAGATAATGCGGCGCGATCAGCGGCAGGGCGATCGACTGGCCGCCGCTGGCCGAGCCGGTCAGACCA
>NZ_JBGTDD010000025.1:0-3890 GCF_041748495.1 Parasphingorhabdus sp. | reverse complement strand
TCATTCACCACCTGCGGATTGGCCTTGCCCTGCATGGCTTTCATCGTCTGGCCGACGAAGAAGCCGAACAGCTTGTCCTTGCCGTCGCGATATTGGGCGACCTTGTCCTCATTGGCGGCCATCACTTCGGCGATGACCTTCTCGATGGCTCCGGTATCCGATTCCTGGACCAGCCCCTGCTCCTCGACGATTTTTTTCGCGCCGTCACCGGTTTCGAGCATGATCTCGAAGACCTGCTTGGCGATCTTGCCGGAGATGGTGCCATCGGCGACCAGACTTAGCAATTCTGCAGCCTGTGCCGGGGAGACCGGACTATTCTCGATGCCGACACCCATGCGGTTGAGCGCACCGAACAGTTCCGAGGTCACCCAGTTGGCGGCGCTGCTGGCGATTTTTTCCGGTTCGTCGCTGATATCAAGCAACTGTTCGAACCACAAAGCGGTTTCATGCTCGGCGGTCAGCACTGCGGCATTATAAGGGCTAAGGCCGAGGACATTCTTGTAGCGGGCACGTTTTTCGTCGGGCAGTTCCGGCAGGCTGGCCTTGCAGTCGAAGATGAAATCATCGTCCAGTTCCAGCGGCAGCAGGTCGGGGTCCGGAAAATAGCGATAGTCGTGCGCATCTTCTTTCGAGCGCATCGACCGGGTCTCGTTCTTGTCCGGGTCAAACAGCCGGGTTTCCTGCACGACAGTGCCGCCGTCCTCGATCAGGTCGACCTGGCGCTGGGCCTCATATTCGATCACCTGCTGGATGAAGCGCATCGAATTGACATTCTTGGTCTCGGTGCGGGTGCCGAGCTCGCCGCCCGGCTTGCGCACGCTGACATTGACATCGGCGCGCATCGAGCCCTGTTCCATATTGCCGTCGCACGACCCGACATAGCGCAGGATCGAGCGCAGCTTGCGGACATAGGCCGCGGCTTCCTTGGGCGATGTCATGTCCGGCTTGGAGACGATCTCCATCAAAGCGACGCCGCAGCGATTGAGATCGACATAGGACATGGTCGGATGCTGGTCGTGCATCAGTTTGCCGGCATCCTGTTCGATATGGATGCGCTCGACACCAATCGCCTTGCCATGGGCATCGGGGTCTTTCTCGTTGAGCGAAATCTGGATCACGCCCTCGCCGACGATCGGATGGTAGAGCTGGGAAATCTGATAGCCCTGCGGCAGATCGGCATAGAAATAATTCTTGCGGTCGAAACGCGAATATTTGTTGATCTGGGCGTTGATCGCCAATCCTGTGCGCACCGCCTGACGGACACATTCGCCGTTGAGCGTCGGCAGCATGCCGGGCATCGCTGCGTCGACCAGGCTGACCTGTGTATTGGGTTCCGCGCCAAATTCGGTGGAAGCTCCGGAGAAGAGCTTCGATTCGGAGGTGATCTGGGCGTGGACCTCGAGGCCGATCACGACCTCCCACTCGCCGGTTCCGCCCTGGATACGATAGGTTGATTCAGTCATAGCCAACTACACTTCAAGTTATTTGTTTGAGCCATTCCGCTGTACACCAACGACGATTTTGCACTTTTTTGTCCGTCAAAAATGTGGATTACAACGACCTCATTCCAGGGAGATGTATTTCTAGGACTCATTTCCAGTTCCATACTGCAATATCGGTGATCCTTGGAAACAACTTTACCCACCCACCCCTTGTTGTAAATGTTCGAAGTTGGCCCGGATTCTTCGACTTTCGCTTCAAAAGTTCTTGCGAGTTTCTCAGTATCTCGTTCGAAAAAACCCCAGCCATCGATTGGTGTGATATCGACCTGTTGTGAATCAGCTCTCACCACCACTGCTCCGGTTTCGCAACAAAGCCGGCCCGTTCTTCGATTGCCAGGCCCGCATTGAACACGCTCTGTTCGTCCAATGCCTTGCCGATGATCTGCAATCCGAGCGGCAGCCCCTTGCCATCCAGTCCGGCCGGCACCGACATCGCCGGCAGCCCGGCCAGCGAACTGGGCACGGTGAAGACGTCGTTCAGATACATCGCCAACGGATCGTCGCTTTTCTCACCCAGGCCAAAGGCAGCACTCGGCGCGGTCGGGGTCAGCAGCAGGTCGCAGCTGTTCCAGGCCTTGTCGAAATCCTGCGATATCAGGGTCCGGACCTTCTGCGCCTGGGTATAATAGGCGTCATAATAGCCGGCCGAGAGCACATAGGTGCCGATCATGATCCGGCGCTTCACTTCCGGCCCGAATCCGGCTTCGCGGGTCGCAGCATACATGTCCTGCAGCCCTGCCCCGTCCGGCAGATCGCGCAGGCCATAGCGCACGCCATCATAGCGCGAAAGGTTGGACGAAGCTTCGGCGGGCGCGATGATATAATATGCCGGCAGAGCATATTTCGTGTGCGGCAGCGACACATCGACGATGGTCGCTCCGGCCTCTTTCAGCATCTCGATACCCTTTTGCCACAGCGCGTCGATTTCGGCCGGCATGTTTTCGACCCGATATTCCTTGGGAATACCGATTTTCTTGCCCGCCAGATTGCTATTGAGCGCCGCTTCCCAATCGGGGACGGGCAGATTGAGCGAGGTCGAATCCTTGGCATCAAAACCGGCCATGGCTTCAAGCATGATCGCGCAATCGCGTACATCATGGGCCATTGGCCCTGCCTGATCCAGCGAACTGGCGAAGGCGATCGTGCCCCAGCGCGAGCAGCGGCCATAGGTCGGCTTGAAACCGGTGATGCCGGTGAAGGCGGCGGGCTGGCGGATCGATCCGCCGGTGTCGGTGCCGGTCGCCGCAGGTGCGATGCGTCCCGACACAACAGCCGCGCTACCACCGGACGAGCCGCCGGGGGTCAGATCGCTGTTGCCGCCATCATTGCGCCGCCAGGGAGAAATCACATTGCCGAAGGCGCTGGTCTCGTTTGACGAGCCCATTGCGAATTGATCCATGTTGAGCTTGCCGAGCATGCCGGCGCCGGCCCGGAACAGGTTTGACGAGACGGTCGATTCATATTGCGGCACAAAGCCCTTCAAAATCCCGCTCGCCGCAGTGGTTTCGACGCCTTCGGTGCAGAACAGGTCCTTCATGCCAATTGGCACGCCGGCCATCCTGCCGAGCGTTTCGCCATTGGCCTTTGCCTGATCAGTGGCTTCCGCTGCTGCCAGCGCATGATCCGGTGTCTCGACCAGAAAGGCGTTGAGCGGCTTGGCTGCGGCGACCCGCGCAATGAATGTCTCCGCCACTTGCTTTGCAGTAAAATCGCCCGCGTCAATCCCGCTGCGGATTCCGGCGATGCCCAGTTCGAATATTTCGGTCATTATTCGATCACCTTGGGAACCGCGAAAAAGCCATGATCAGCCATTGGCGCGTTGGCCAATATCCTGTCGCGGATTTCGCCGTCGGTCACGACATCGTCGCGCAGCCGCAATTTGTTCGCAATCACCGCCGTCATCGGCTCGACCTTCGAGCAATCGACTTCGCCGAGCTGCTCGACCCAGCCCAATATCTGGTTGAGCTCTGGCACGAAGGCGTCCGCCTCGGCATCGGTGATCGCGATCCTCGAGAGGCTGGCGATCTTTTTGACGGTTTGCTTATCGATTGACATGACTCATTCTTTTTCAGTTCATCTTTTTTGGACTATTGTGTACCGAGCGCCGCTAGCACTGGCGCGGAGCGGCTTCAAGCGGATTGAAGCGGCAGCAATCTAGTTGGAGTATCATTTGGCCCGCAAGTTTCTCTATTTTGTCGCCGGTATGGTGATTCTGGTGATCGCCGGAGCGTTTGTTTTTCGTGTCTATGGCGACGCACTGATGGAAGTCGCCTTTGTGCCCGATACCGAATTCACGGCGCAGGAAGTGCTGGAAACCAATGTCTATGCCGATACCGGCATGTGGCTGGCGCGGCCCGAACTGGTCAAGGGCAATCCAGCGCTCTGGTT
>NZ_JBGTDD010000024.1:0-6546 GCF_041748495.1 Parasphingorhabdus sp. | reverse complement strand
ACTGCTGCATGATTTGGCTTGCGATTTTCAGCATTTCTGCGCCATAGAACAAGCCGGTTGGGGGACTGACATGACCAATAGAAGCAAGCATGATCTGTTCGAAATCGGCGGGCAGATGGTTGCTCCGGGCAAAATCGGCGATATCGCCATTCCGATCAGCGATCTTTCTGCCGGAATGCAGGCCAATATGGTCGTGCGCGTGTTTCACGGCAGGCGGACCGGACCGACGATTTTCATCAGCGCGGCCATCCATGGCGATGAAATCATCGGCACCGAGATCATTCGCCGGCTGATGAAGAAAATCCATCCGGCCCGCATGGCCGGAACGGTGATATTCGTACCGGTGGTCAACATGTTCGGTTTCATCACCCACAGCCGCTATCTGCCCGACCGCCGCGACCTCAACCGCTCCTTTCCCGGGACCGAAAAAGGCTCGCTGGCATCGCAGCTCGCCAATATCTTCTCGACCGAGATCATCGATCATTGTTCGCTGGGCATCGATATCCACAGCGCCGCGCAGCACCGCTATAATCTGCCGCAGATCCGGATCGCCTCCGGCAATGCCGAGCTCAAGGAACTGGCTCTCGAATTCGGGCCGCCGGTGGTTCTGGAAGCGGAATTGCGCCCCGGATCACTGCGCGCGCTGGCCCGGGAAGCGGGCGTCGACATGCTGCTGATGGAGGCCGGAGAGGCGCTGCGCTTCGACGAATTTTCCGTGCTCACCGGAGTCAACGGTATCCTGCGGGTGCTCAAGAAGCTGGAGATGATCGATACCAAGCGGCTCGGCAAGCGCGGCGCGCCGCCCGCCCAGGCAACCCGTACCGCCTGGCTACGCTCGACCAAGGGCGGGATCTGTCGCCTGCTGGCGCCGTCCGGCACCAAGGTCCACAAGGGCGACACCGTGGCCTGTATCAGCGATATTTTTGGCGATGGCGAAGAAGCGATCATCTCCCCGGTCGACGGCATTGTCATCGGTCACAGCAACCTGCCGGTGGTCAATCAGGGCGACGCGCTGCTCCACATTGCGGAAGTGCGGATCTTTGATACGGTGGGCGAGCGGCTGGAACAGATCGAGGGCGCGATCACCAGCAACCAGCTGCTTGATGAGGATGAAGTGATTTAGTTATTCTGACCGATCCGCAGTCTGTAGCTCAATCCCTTTTCTTGCCGCCACTCCATCCACAAAATTGCAAACGACCCGATCCAGAATCGGTCCATTCGCAGATTCAGGCCCGTCCCTCTCCGGGAAGCGTCCGATCTTATTGCCGAATTCCTCTACCACGGCCATACAATGTGGTTTGAATAAGGTGCTCTCAATACATCTTCTCAAGAATGATTTGTGATAGTCCGAAAAGCTAGAGTCGATCTTTTCCGTTATTCGGGAAATCCATTCATAGTCAGCATGTTCATTCCGCCATCTCGATAATGTTAGATAAGCAGCATAATCTAACATGTGGGTTTCACGCTGATCACGCGGGAGGCTAGGGTCAAATACGGAATCCGTTTCATAGCCACATTGTTTTTCTAAGTTTGGTGGCATGATTGTGAGCCACAGAATCTGCTCGGGTAACTCATCGCGATAGGCACCGACTAACTTTTCTGCTTCAATGGATTCGCCAAATGGCCCCTGCTCGGGACTGAAAGCGGCAAGTGCTGCAAATAATAGCGGACCAAATACCGCCCCTGTCAAAAACAGTGCCGATACGAATAATATTCTTTTTAAGGCAGGTAAAATAGCGGGCATACGGAGAGTTTAATCCACGATTTCATCAATGCCAAATAACTATGTTGCTAACCATGACCCTTGGTCTTCGTCTTTCCGGGCTTGGCATTTTTCTCGATAAATTCGATGATCTGGCCAGCCACATCCTTGCCGGTGGCATTTTCGATGCCTTCGAGACCCGGCGAACTGTTCACTTCCATGATCACCGGGCCGTGATTGGAGCGCAGCATGTCGACGCCGCACACATTCAGTCCCATATGCTTGGCCGCGCGCAAGGCGGTTGACCGCTCCTCGGGCGTGATCTTGACGATCTGGGCGCTGCCGCCGCGATGCAGGTTGGAGCGGAACTCGTCCGGTGCACCGGTGCGCTTCATTGCGGCAATCACCTTGCCGCCCACGACCAGTGCGCGGATATCCGTACCGCCGGCTTCCTTGATAAATTCCTGAACCAGAATATTGACATTGGCACCGCGAAAGGCCTCGATCACCGACTTGGCGCTCGACATCGTCTCGGCGAGCACCACACCGATCCCCTGTGTCCCTTCCAGCAGCTTGATGACCACCGGCGGCCCATTCACGGCCCGTATGATCTCTTCCGCCTGCTTGGGATCATTGGCATAGGCGGTAAGCGGCAGTCCCAGGCCGTATTTGGCGAATATCTGCATCGACCGCAGCTTGTCGCGGCTCCGGCCAATCGCCACGCTTTCGTTGAGCGGCCAGACGCCAGCCATTTCAAACTGCCGGAGTACCGCGGTGCCGTAGTTGGTGATCGACGCGCCGATGCGCGGGATGACCGCGTCATAGCCTTCCAACGTATCACCATTATAGGTGATCGTCGGCCGGTGGCTGGCGATATTCACGGTGCAGCGGGTGGTGTTCAATATGTCGAGCGTGTGACCGCGCGCCTCGGCTGCCTCGACCAGGCGTTTGTGCGAATAGAGATTCGGATTCCGGGCAAGCATTGCGATTTTCATATATTATCTTTCTTGGTGCCGACCCAGCATCCAGCGCTTGGCGCTGTTGACGAGAAAACCCCGTTTCAGCGCCCGGCGCCCGATGAGGACCGGAAATATCATCGATTGCCGATTGGCAAGCGTCATATGTCCAACCCATTCCAGCGGCCCGAGTTTCATGACAGTCTCTATCACATAACGATTTTCCATGACACCATTGCTACTCCGGATCCGCCGCTGGCCATAGATCGGCGCTTCGCAATGATAGTCGGCTACGCCGGAACCCATCGGTATCACAAACTGGACAAATGACTGGCCGTCTTTGTTGAACGGCTTGATCCGGGTGGCGTGCAGGGACGATGTCGCTGCCCCGGTATCAACCTTGGCGTGCAGATTGCTGACGCCGAAATCGGGCAAATCAATCAGTTCGCACCAGCCGATTTCGCACGGCTGCCTGAGCTTCGAAGCGAGCCCTTTAACCTTCGGGATTTTTGATTGTGCCATCGACCGAACATCTGGCCGATGGCACTTTTTTGCGCAAGATAATTATAGTCTAGACAACCCCGTAGGCCAGCATCGCATCCGCGACCTTCTTGAAGCCGGCGATATTGGCGCCCTTCACATAGTCGACATAGCCATCGCCCTGGTCGCCATATTCCACACATTTGCCGTGGATGCCTTCCATCAGTTCGGTGAGCATCTCGCCGAGCCGTTGGTGGTTCCAGCTGATCCGTTCCGCATTCTGGCTCATCTCGAGACCGGAAACCGCCACGCCGCCGGCATTGGCCGCCTTGCCCGGGCCGTACATGATCTTCGCGTCATGGAAAACATGCACCCCTTCCAGAGTCGTCGGCATATTCGCGCCTTCCGACACGGCGATGACGCCGTTGGCGACCAGTTCCTTCGCTTCCTCCTCATTGAGTTCATTCTGGGTCGCGCAGGGCAAGGCCAGATCACAGGGCACCGTCCAGGGACGGCTGCCGTCGTGATAGGTAGCGCCGGTAAAATGATCCGCATATTCGCTGATCCGGCCGCGCGTGTGCGTCTTGTGATGCTTGACCCAGTCGATCTTCTCCTGGTCGAGGCCATCGGGATCATGGATGAAGCCGCCGCTGTCCGACAGCGTCAGCACCTTGCCCCCCTGCGTGACAATCTGCTCCGCTGCATGGGTAGCGACATTGCCGGAGCCGGAAATGACGGCGGTCTTGCCTTCAATCGAATCCTTCTTGTGCTTGAGCATATTCTCCATGAAATAGACCGCACCATAGCCGGTGGCTTCCGGACGCATCTGCGATCCGCCATATTCCAGCCCCTTGCCGGTCAGCACGCCTTCCCAGCGGTTGGTGATCCGCTTGTACTGGCCGAACATATAGCCAATCTCGCGACCACCCACGCCGATATCACCGGCCGGGACATCGGTGTCCGGGCCGATATGGCGATACAGTTCGGTCATGAACGACTGGCAAAAGCGCATGACCTCGGCATCCGACTTGCCCTTGGGGTTGAAATTGGCCCCACCCTTGCCGCCGCCCATCGGCAGCCCGGTCAGCGAGTTCTTGAACGTCTGTTCGAAGGCGAGAAATTTAAGCACGCTTTCGGTGACGCTCGGGTGGAAACGGATTCCGCCCTTGTACGGGCCGATGGCGTTGTTATTCTGGATGCGAAAGCCGCGCTGGACGCGGACATTATGATTGTCGTCTTCCCAGCAGACCCGGAAGGACACGACCCGGTCGGGTTCGGCGATCCGCCGCAAGATCTGTGCTGTGTGATAGGCTTCTTTATCTTCGATGAAATCAAAAATATCCATCGCGACTTCCTGCACCGCCTGAACAAATTCAGGTTGCCCCGGATTGCGCTTCTTGACGCCTTCCATGAATGTCGGAAAATCTACGTGATCGGAAACGGCCATTATATACCCCCAAGATTATATATCAGCGCGACCCGATTATCGCTGTCGACCTCCTCGAGTCGGCAACGGGTATGCAACCTTCATAGTCCCATTCAATGGCTTTGGTAAAGCGCTGACAGCGAGTGGGAAATCAGCCCGGATCGCCGTCTTCGGCGACGCTGTTTTCGCCACCGTCTTCTGGATCGGCGGGCTCGTCCCGGGCACCGTCATCCGCCGCTTCCGGCGCGCCAAATAAAGCGGACAGACGGGCGAGTTGCTCGCCGATCACACCGTCCACCGCCGGAGCGATCTGATCCACGGGAAATTCCATATAGCCGCCCACTTTATAGACAAAGCGAACCTTGGTGGACTGGGCTTGCGGCTGCAGCTGCATCGTCAGCGTGCCGGTCACCGCTTCACTTTGCAGCGGTCCCAATGCACCGGACATGCGGAGCATCTTGTTGTTGTGCGCGTAGATCACACGCATATGCTGAACGCTGCCATCCGAAGATTTTATATTGTCGTCCGACGCCGTCCGGATCAGCTCGCAAAAGCAGCCGCCAGCCTGTGGCACCAGATAGAAATTTTCTGCATTGCCGGACCAGCTGTGTTCGCCATTCCAGTAGCGGGACGGTGCGATCATCGCTTTCCAGACCGCCTCTGCCTCAGCGGCGATTACGGTTTCGTGCTGCACGGTAAAGCCGTTTGCGGCGGTGTTGGTCACTTCCGCTTGGGCGGCGGTCATGCTGCCCAGCGTTGCTAATCCCAATATTGCTTGAAATGCCAACCTGACCATGACCCTATCTCCCGTGAATTGCGTTCAGAGCGACAAGACCGCCTCTATCGCGTCATGCACCTCTGTCATGCTGCCCATGCCGTCAACCTTGCGCACGATGCCGCGCGCTTCGTAAATCGGCAGGATCGGCGCGGTCTTGGCGCGATATTCCTGCATCCTTGTGCGGACGGTTTCTTCATTGTCATCCGGACGGCGCTTGAATTCGGTCGAGCCGCAGACATCGCAGACGCCTGCCACGGCGGGCTGCTTGAATGTGTCGTGATAGCCCGCGCCGCACTTGCCGCAGGTGAACCGGCCCGTAATCCGTTCGACCAGCGCGTCTTCGTCGACGACAAGCTCGATCACATAGGAAAGGAGGCGATTTCTGGTGGCCAATATCTCGTCCAGGGACTCTGCCTGCGCGGCAGTCCTCGGATAGCCGTCAAAGATAACGCCCTGATCGGGTCCCAGCTCGTCCAGCCTGTCGCCGATGATGCCGGAGACGACGTCGTCCGGCACCAGTGCGCCTGCGTCCATCAAGGCCTTGGCTTTCAGACCGACCTCGGTTCCGGCCTTTACCGCGACCCGAAGCATATCACCGGTCGACAGCTGGACCATGCCATGCTCATCTTCAAGACGGCCCGCCTGAGTACCCTTCCCGGCACCCGGTGGTCCCAACAAGATGATGTCCATACGATTACCCCCGTGAAGATGGAATGTCAGGCTGTTGAACCAGCCTGTTCGAGAATTAGCGTTTGCGGCGTCCGCCCTTGAGCTTCGCCTTCTTCAGCAAATCGCCATATTGCAGAGCCAGCAAATGGCTTTGGATCTGAGTCACCGTATCGACCGTCACGTTGACGACGATCAACAGGCTGGTCCCGCCCAGGAAGAAGATCGGCAGGCTGGTCTGGGCCATGACATATTCCGGCAAGACGCAGACAAAGGCGAGATAGGCCGCGCCGACCACGGTAATCCGGGTCAGCACATAATCGAGATAGTCGGCGGTATTCTTGCCGGGACGAATGCCGGGAATGAACCCGCCATTTTTCTTCAGATTCTCGGCGGTTTCTTCCGGATTGAACACCACAGCGGTGTAGAAGAAACAGAAGAAGACAATGCCCGCCGCATAGAGACCCATATAGAGCGGCTGACCATGCGCCAGATATTGGTTCAGGGTGATGATGAAATCTCCCATTGCCGTCTCACC
>NZ_JBGTDD010000023.1:0-2343 GCF_041748495.1 Parasphingorhabdus sp. | reverse complement strand
GTCGGCGATCAAGCCTTCCAGCTGTTCCCTGTCCTTGGCCTCGCATTCAATATCGGTGATCAGGCCCTTTGCCGGCAGGTTGGTGAAAACGCGCTGGTGATAGACTTCGATAATATTGACTTCGTGCTCGGCAAATTGCTTCACAACATTATACAGCGCGCCGGGCTGGTCGCGCAGATGCAGGCGGAGGCGCGCCAGACGGCCCGATCGGGCAAGGTCGCGCAGGAGGACGTTCGCCAGCAGGCGCGTATCGATGTTGCCACCGCACAACACGAGGCCAACCTTTTCGCCCTTGAACTTGTCGGTATTTCCCAGAAGCGCCGCAAGACCGGCTGCTCCCGCGCCTTCGACCACGGTTTTTTCTATCTGCAACAGCAAGCTGACCGCGCTTTCCAGCTGTGCTTCACTGACCAGCAGAATCTCGTCGACATATTTCCGGATGATCGCAGCGGTGAATTCGGAAGGATTGCGCACTGCAATGCCTTCGGCCAGCGTATCGCCCCCGGCCTCGACAACTGTGCCGGTCAATGTACCGTACATGCTGGGATAAGGGGCCGCCTGCACGCCGGTCATCTTGATCCCCGGCTTGATCGCATCCGCTGCGGTTGCCATGCCGGAAAACAGTCCGCCGCCGCCTATCGGTATGATCAATCGGTCGAGATCGGGCACCGCTTCAAGCATCTCGATCGCAACGGTACCCTGACCAGCTGCGACATGCGGGTCATCAAAGGCATGGATGTAAGTGAGTCCCCGCTGTTCGGCGAGCAACATTGCATGGGTGTATGACTCATCATAATTGCTGCCGAAAATGACGATTTCGGCACCATGGCCGCGGGTCTGTTCGACCTTTACCATCGGCGTGGTGCTGGGCATGACGATCGTCGCGGGTATGTGCAGATTTTTGGCGTTATAGGCGAGTCCCTGGGCATGATTGCCGGCCGAGGCGGCGATTACGCCTGCCTTGCGTTTGCTCTGGTCCATCAGGAGCAGCGCATTGAGCGCACCGCGTTCCTTATAGGCAGCGGTAAATTGCAAATTCTCGAATTTGAGAAAGACTTCTGCGCCGCTGAGCTCAGACAGGGTGATGCTCTTTAGCGTCGGCGTGTGGACGACCCGCCCCTTGATCCGGTCGTGCGCCGCTTTCACATCCTCAAAGTCAAACGAGGGAAGGGTGGAGGTCTGCATATCATTCATATCGCCAGAGGCCCTAACGCATCTGGTCATCGAGGGAAACAATGATTATGGCCGTTCAAGGAGTTATTGGAATCTATGGCGAAAATTGCATTTATCGGGATCGGCGTGATGGGCGGACCCATGGCGGGTCATCTGGCCAAGGCGGGGCATGAGTTGACGGTGTACAACCGGACGAGAGCCAAGGCCGAGGCATGGGTGGCGGAACACGGCGGGTCTTTAGCCGATAATCCGGCTACTGCGGCAAAAGACAATCAGATCGTGATCACCTGCGTCGGCAATGACGATGATCTCGCTTCCGTCACCATGGGCCGCGACGGTGCCTTTTCGACCATGGCGTCCGGCGCTCTGTTCATCGACCATACGACCGTGTCCGCGCGCATCGCCCGGCAATTGTCGGTCGAAGCCGAAGGGCGCGGCATTCATGTCATCGACGCGCCGGTGTCCGGCGGGCAGGCGGGTGCGGAAAAGGGCAGCCTGTCGATCATGTGCGGCGGCAGCGAGCAAGCCTTTGCCGCGGCCGAACCGGTGATGTCGGCTTATGCCGGACGCATCGTCCATGTCGGCCGCACCGGGGCCGGACAAACCACCAAGATGTGCAACCAGATTGCGATCGCGGGAGTCCTCGAAGGCCTGTCGGAGGCGTTGCGTTTCGCCCAGGCAAGCCGGCTGGATCTGGACAAGGTTCACGAAGCGATTTCCGGTGGCGCCGCGCAAAGCTGGCAAATGGACAATCGCTGGGCGACCATGGCGAAGGACGAATTTGATTTCGGCTTTGCAGTCGACTGGATGCGCAAGGATCTCGGGCTGGCGATCGAGGAAGCCCGGACCAATGGCGCGACCATCCCGGTGGCCGCGCTGGTCGACCAATTTTATGCCGAAGTGCAGGCTGCGGGCGGCGGACGCAATGACACAAGTTCGCTGGTCTCACGGCTCCCGAAAAGAAAATAGAAAAAGGCAGATGATATGCACGCTTGGCTGAAAAATCATGGGGTGGCTTTATGCGCGATTGCGGCAAGCCTTTGTCTCGCATCGGGCCCCGCCCAGGCGGATAGCCTGATTGAAAATGTAAACGGCATGACTCTCGACAGCGAGGGCAAGGTCCTTCGTTTCACGGCGATGCTGGTCGATGATGACGGCAACGTAAAGGAG
>NZ_JBGTDD010000022.1:0-6749 GCF_041748495.1 Parasphingorhabdus sp. | reverse complement strand
AGGCGGCAGCCGTCCGGGCTGATTTCGTCAGCCAGGATGATGCGTGAAAAATCACCCTCGAAAATCCGGCCAAACTCGAGCTTGAAATCGATCAGCTTGATGCCGATGCCGGCGAACATCCCGGCCAGGAAATCGTTGATCCGAATGGCCATGGCGGAAATATCCTGCATTTCCTCCTGACTGGCCCAGCCGAAACAGGCGATATGTTCTTCCGCGACCAAGGGATCGCCGAGCGCGTCATCCTTGTAGCAATATTCGAGCAAGGTGTGCGGCAACGGTGTACCCTCCTCGATGCCGAGGCGCTTGGACAGGGATCCGGCGGCGACATTGCGCACGATCACCTCGATCGGGACAATCTCGACCTGCTTGACCAGCTGTTCGCGCATGTTGAGGCGGCGGATGAAGTGGCTGGGGATGCCGATGTGATTGAGCAGGGTGAAGATATGTTCGCTGATCCGGTTGTTGATCACGCCCTTGCCGTTGATCGTACCCTTTTTCTCGGCATTGAAAGCGGTGGCATCATCCTTGAAATATTGGATGATCGTGCCGGGCTCCGGGCCTTCGTAAAGGATCTTGGCCTTGCCTTCATAGATTTGGCGACGACGGGACATTATTGGGTTCCACTTCGCAAAGAGTGCGACAAAAAATCAAGCCCCGACGGTTCGAATCGCGGTGGATTGAACGGATCGGGGCAGCCGAACCTCACTATATGCCAAAGCAGCTTGCGGCGCAAACAATCCCGTTTCATGATGATCGGTGGAAAGAGGGGAAAGCAGGGAACGTCATGGCCGGATATGAAACCATCGATGAAATCATGGATACGCTCTATGAATGTATCTCCGGACCGCCGGGCGGCCAGGACTGGGAGCGTGACCGCGAAATCTATCACCCGCGCGCGCTGATCACCCGGACGCGGATTGTCGAGGGGGCACCGGTTGCCTTCACCTTCAGCTATGACGAATTTGTCGAGGCGACGATTCCGATCCTGGCGGGGCGGAGCTTTTACGAAATCGAGATTGGCCGGAAGACGGATATGTTCGGCCAGATCGCGCATGTCTTCAGTGCTTATGAAGCGCGCGAGACACCCGACCATCCGGAGATTCAGTTTCGCGGGGTGAATATGGTGCATCTATGGAATGACAGCATGAGCATTGATGGCAGGCCCAATGGCCGCTGGTGGATCATGAGCATCATCTGGGACAATGAGCGCGAAGGTCTTGATCTGCCAGCGGAATGGCTGGGGCGCTGATCAGCGTGGGAAGTAGGCTGATCGCCGCGGCGGCGTTGACCGTGCTGATTGCGGCCATCACACTTGCCTTGCTCCATCTTCTGGGACCCGAATGGTCGCGCTTTGCTCCGGCGACCTGCTCGGAAACCCGCTGTTTCTGCGAAATGCCGAGGTCGGGTGCGGTCCTGTTGCAGCCGGCCAACAGCCTGTCGTCCTTCGGCTATGTGTTTGCCGGGCTGCTGATCGTCCTGATGAGCCGGTCGCGAGACTGGCGGTCAGCATTTCCGCCGCTTGCGGCCATGATCCTGGGGACGGCGGCGATCATTGTCGGGATTGGATCGGTTCTGCTCCACGCAACGCTTACCCTCTGGGGTCAGTTTTTCGATGTGCTGGGCATGTATCTGGTCAGCGGATTTTTTCTGATCCGGGCGCTGGCGAAATGGTGGAACATTCCGGACCGGCGGGCGCTGGTCCATTATGCGCTGTTGTGCGCGGTGCTGGTGGCCATCCTCTACGGCCTACCGGAAGTCCGGCGCTGGCTGTTTGCGGTCATCCTGGGCATTGCGATCCTTCTCGAGCTTGTCTTCGCCAGACCGCTGCGCCTGCAGGTGCGAACCGGCTATTATATTGCGGGACTGATCGCCAATATTGTTGCTTTCACGATCTGGAATCTCGATCAGCGCGGCCAGCTATGCAGTCCTGACAGCCTGTTGCAGGGTCATGCCGTCTGGCACCTGCTCGGCGCGGTCGCGCTGTGGTTCGCATTTCTCTATTATCGCAGCGAAGAGAAACGAGCGGTTCGCGGCTAGTTCCCCGGCGCAGGCCGGGGCCCATCTCCGGAACCTTCGGCAAGGCACGGAGGAAGTTGTGTGCCCGAAGTCGAGTTCACGCGACAAATTGTCCAGGCAGATGAACCAGATATCAGGAGATAGACCCCGGCCTGCGCCGGGGAACCGTATCTCTTTATCGCAAGGCCACTTTCCCCCTACCAACGGTGAATCCAGCCTGCTATCGCCTGCGGCATGAGTGATGTAACCGATGCGCCGGAAGCGGCTCCCGAAGATGAATTTGACGCGATCGTCGAAGCGCCCTTTGATGCAGCGCTGTCCGAACGCTATCTGATCTACGCAATGTCGACGATTACAGCGCGGTCGCTGCCGGATCTCCGCGACGGTCTGAAACCCGTGCACCGCCGCCTGCTCTGGGCGATGCGGCTGCTCAAGCTGGAGCCGTCGCAGGGGTACAAGAAATGTGCCCGGGTGGTCGGCGATGTCATCGGCAAATATCATCCGCACGGCGACCAGTCGGTCTATGACGCGATGGTCCGCCTCGCCCAGACTTTCTCGCTGCGCTATCCGCTGGTCGACGGGCAAGGGAATTTTGGCAATATCGATGGCGATAACGCGGCGGCCTATCGTTATACCGAGGCTCGGCTGACCCGCACGGCGATCGAGCTGATGCACGGGCTGGACGAGGGCACGGTCGATTTCAAACCGACCTATAATGGCGAGGACGAAGAGCCGGAGGTTATGCCCGGCCTGTTCCCCAATCTGCTCGCCAATGGCGCGAGCGGGATTGCGGTGGGCATGGCGACCAGCATTCCATCGCACAATGTTCACGAGATTATCGACGCTGCAACCTTGCTGATCGACTCGCCCAAGGCCGAACATGCCGACATCATGGCGATCATCAGGGGGCCGGATCTGGCCACGGGCGGAACGCTCGTCGATCCGAAATCCGTCATTGATGCCGCCTATGAAAGCGGGCGCGGCGCGATGCGGGTTCGCTGCAAGTGGGAGAAGGAAGATGCCGAAGGGCGCGGTGCCTGGCAGATTGTCGTCACCGAAATTCCCTATCAGGTGCAGAAGGGCAAGCTGATCGAGCAGATCGCCCAGATCATCGCCGACAAGAAACTGCCGATACTCGCCGATATCCGCGACGAATCCGACGAGCAGGTGCGGATCGTGCTGGAGCCGAAAAGCCGCGCGGTCGATCCGGAAGATCTGATGAACGCGCTGTTCCGGATGTCCGATCTGGAAAACCGCTTCTCGCTCAACATGAACGTGCTCGACAAGGACCGGGTGCCCAAGGTGATGGGCATCGGCGAAGTACTGCAACATTGGATTGTCCACCAGATCGAGGTGCTGGTGCGCCGTTCCCAGCACCGGCTCGACAAGATTGCCGCCCGGCTGGAACTGCTCGAAGGCTATATCATTGCCTATCTCAACCTCGACCGGGTGATCGAGATCATCCGCAATCATGACGAACCCAAGCCGATGCTGAGGGACGAGTTCCAACTGACCGACCGGCAGGCCGAAGCGATCCTCAACATGCGGCTGCGCTCCCTGCGCAAGCTGGAGGAAATGGAATTGCGCAGCGAGCGGGACAAGCTGCTCGACGAACGCGACGGGCTGGAAAAGCTGATCGAGAGCCCGGCGCGTCAGAAGACACGGCTGAAGAAGGATCTCGCCGACCTGCGCAAGCTCTACGCCGAGGACACCGATCTCGGCAAGCGGCGGACGATGCTGATCGAGGCTGCGCCGGCGCGGGAAATCTCGCTCGAAGCCTTTATCGAGAAGGAGCCGGTCACCGTCATCATGTCCAAGCGCGGCTGGATCAAGGCGATGAAGGGCCATGCCGATCTGTCGCAGCCCGACAGTTTCAAGTTCAAGGAAGGCGACGGCCCGCGCTATGCGTTCCACGCGCAGACCACCGACAAACTGCTGATGGCCTGCGACAATGGACGGTTTTACACCATTGGTGCGGACAAGCTGCCCGGTGCGCGCGGCTTTGGCGAGCCGGTCGGATCGATGGTCGATCTGGAAGCCGGCGCGGAACCGATCGCGCTGATGGTCGCCGACATGAAGGCGAAGCTGCTGATCGCCTCGACCTGGGGTCGCGGCTTCCTCTGTCTTATCGCCGATGTCGTGGCGGAAACCAAGAAGGGCCGCCAGGTGGCCAATCTCAAGGGCGACGCGCGGCTGCTCGTCGTCCGTCCGGTTCCCCAAGGCGCCGATCATGTCGCGGCGATTGGCGAGAACCGCAAGCTGGTGGTTTTCTCCCTTTCCGAAATGCCCGAAATGTCCAAGGGGCAGGGCGTGATGCTGCAGCGCTACAAGGATGGCGGGCTTTCCGATGCAATCGTGTTCCGGCTGGAAGAAGGCCTGAGCTGGGCAATGGGCGGCGATACTGGCCGCACGCGGACCGAGAATGATCTGACGATGTGGCGGGTCGCGCGCGGGGCCGCCGGGCGGTTGCCGCCGACCGGGTTTCCGAAGAGCGGGAAGTTTGATTGATAAAGGATTCTTCTCCCGTGAGGGAGAAGGATAGGAAGCCTTATGAGCCCAGCGAATTAGGCGTAGCTGGGTGAGGGGGTTCTGTTCTCTCGAATATTGTACACCCTCACCCAGCTACGACTAGGCAGCAAGCTGCCAAGTCTGCGCACCCTTCTCCCTGAAGGGAGAGGGAGGATATCTCCTCACGATAAAACATGTTTGCGCTATCCTGCCTCTCCCTCTAGCTTGACCGCTAAGAACAAGGGGGAGGCCAGAATGTCTGATGAAAGCCCGGACACGTCCGAACAGGACGGCGAAACCAGCGCCAATGAAACGGCCTATTGGTCGCAGAATATCCGGTTGCTGTGGACGCTGATGTCGATCTGGTTCGTTGTCTCCTTTGGCGCGGGCATCCTGTTCCGCGATTTTCTCGATCGATTTGCCCTCGGCGGCTATCCGCTCGGCTTCTGGTTCGCGCAGCAGGGGGCGATCTATTTCTTCATCCTGCTGATCATCTTCTACAGCGTGAGGATGCGACAGCTCGAGCGGCAATATGATCTTGATGACTGAGCGCGGCTGATGGCGACCCAGACCCTCATCTATCTGTTCGTCGGCCTGTCCTTCGCGCTCTATATCGGCATCGCGATCGCGTCGCGCGCGGGTTCGACCAAGGAATTTTATGTGGCCGGCGGCGGAGTCAATCCGGTGGTCAACGGCATGGCGACGGCGGCCGACTGGATGTCGGCGGCCAGTTTCATCTCGATGGCCGGGATCATTGCCTTTTCCGGCTATGACGGGTCGGTCTATCTGATGGGCTGGACCGGCGGTTATGTGATGCTGGCGCTGCTGCTGGCGCCCTATCTGCGCAAATTCGGACAATATACCGTCCCCGACTTCATCGGCACGCGTTACTATTCCAGCGCCGCCCGGGTGGTCGCGGTGATCTGCCTGATCTTCATCAGCTTCACCTATATTGCCGGACAGATGCGCGGCGTCGGCATCGTCTTTTCCCGTTTTCTCGATGTGCCGATCAATCTGGGCGTGATCATCGGCATGGCAATCGTGTTCGTCTATGCGGTGCTGGGGGGCATGAAGGGCATCACCTATACGCAGGTGGCGCAATATTGCGTTTTGATCTTCGCCTATATGGTGCCGGCTTTCTTCATCAGCTTTCTGGTGACCGGCAATCCGGTACCGCAATTGGGGCTGGGCTCGACGGTCAATGACGGTTCCGGGCTCTATGTGCTGCAGAAACTGGATCTGGTGCTGCAGGACATGGGCTTTGCCGCCTATACCGATGGCAGCAAGTCGATGATCGATGTTTTCTGCATCACCGCGGCGCTGATGGTCGGGACAGCGGGTCTGCCGCATGTGATCGTGCGCTTCTTTACCGTGCCCAAGGCATCGGATGCCCGCAAGTCGGCGGGCTGGGCGCTGGTGTTCATCGCATTGCTCTACACGACGGCGCCGGCGGTGGGCGCCTTTGCCCGACTCAACTTCATCGACAGCGTGCAGGACACCGAATATGCCGAGGCCCCGGCCTGGTTCAAGAACTGGGAAAGCAATGACCTGATCGCCTGGCGCGACAAAAATGGCGATGGCCGCATGCAGCTGGGGACCGGCGATCCGTTCCAGGGCGCTCCGGAATTTGCCGGAGAAACGGGCAGCAGCGGCGAGCGCGTGGTTGTCAATGCAGCGGCGGACGACAATGAGAATGAAGTCTATGTCGACCGCGATATCATGGTGCTGGCCAATCCGGAGATTGCCAATCTGCCCGGCTGGGTGATCGCGCTGGTCGCCGCCGGCGGACTGGCGGCGGCGCTGTCGACGGCGGCGGGCTTGCTGCTGGTGATCAGCTCGTCGATCAGCCATGATCTGCTGAAGAGCACCTTCCGGCCGCAGATTACCGAGAAAGGGGAGCTGCTGGCTGCGCGGCTGGCGGCAACGGCCGCGATCGTGGTTGCCGGCTATCTTGGCATCTACCCGCCCGGATGGGTGGCGCAGGTGGTTGCCTTCGCCTTTGGATTGGCCGCGGCGTCGCTGTTCCCGGCGATCTTCATGGGCATTTTCTCCAAGCGCATGAACCGCGAGGGCGCGATTGCCGGGATGGTCACGGGGCTGAGCTTCACCTTCCTCTATATCGGCTGGTTCAAGCTCTGGTCGCCGGAGAGCAATGTCGCGGCCAACTGGCTGTTCGGTATTTCACCCGAGGGCATTGGCGTGATCGGAATGCTGCTGAATTTCGC
>NZ_JBGTDD010000021.1:0-9573 GCF_041748495.1 Parasphingorhabdus sp. | reverse complement strand
GAGCAGGCCGAGCCCGACCCAGGTCAGGGCGCCGACCACCAGCGAGGAGACCGCCTGGCCGACCATCCAGCCGCGCAGGCCCCTGCCGCTGTCATCGATCGCCTGCGCGGCCGTCGGTTCGGCGCTGGCGGGGATCAGCAGCAGCAGGCCGCGGCGATAGGTCGCCGGGTCGCTGGCGAGAAAGATCGCGCCGACAAAGACCAGGACAAAATCGGCGATGCCGCTGCCCGCGGCGAGGGCGAAGCCGCCGGCTCGGGACAGCAGCTGGGAGATGTCGTTGCTGCCGCTCTCGATCAGTTCGCGCGCTCTTGCGCCCATGCCATATTGGTCGAGAAATTTTTCGATGCTTTCCATCGAGCGCGGGACGGTGGCGCGGATGGTGTCGAACTCATTGGCAATTTGCGAGCCGAACAGCACAAAGGCCCCGCCGAACAGGGCGAATATACCGGTCACCGACAGGGTCAGGGCGATCGACCGGTGCATGCCGGTCTTGCGGCACAGCCAGCTAGCGATGGCATCGAACACCGCCGCGATCACGATCGCCGCGAATACTAGCAGGAAAAAGCGCGCCAGTTCGACCGCGAGCCAGGCAAGGCCGCCAATCGCCAGGATGATCAGCGTGGCGGTGGCCATCTCGCGGGCGCTGCCTTTTGCCGAAAGCAGTGCGCCCGGTTTTGAATTGTTGGTTTTTTCCGCCTTGGCTGGCTGGTGCGGTTTGTCTGGCATAAGTCATATTAGCGCGCGCGCAGGGCAGCGCAAGCCTTTGGGAGGCGAGCGGCCGGTGCCCGATACCGCGAGCCGGTTTGCGCACCCACTCTAAAACAGTAAAGTCTACAATTGCTATTGATTTGCAATAGCGTGAAGCCTAACAGACTTTGCGAACGATTCGCAAAAAGGAGGCCTCATGTCCAACAAGATTTTTTTACGCCTGAAGATTATCCTGCTCGGAGGGAGCCTCTTGCCGGTTCCGCTGCTGGCCCAGGAAAGCGGGGTTGGTGGCAGTGCCGAAACGGAAGAGCAGACCACGGTCGATAGCGACGGCAATGTGATCGTCGTCACCGGACGCGCGCAGAAACTGTACCGGGTCGAAGAGACAAGCTCCGGCAAGCTGGCCACCCGGCCGCTAGAATCCAGTCTGGTGATCACCACGATCACCGAACAATTGATCGAGGACCAGGGCGCGCGCGACGCGCAGGACCTTTATCGCAATATCTCGGGCGTCAGCGTTTTCAGCTATGCCGGCGTAACCTCGCGCGGCTTTCGGCAGGAAGAAATCTTTTACGACGGGCTGCGCGGCGACCCTTATGCGGGCTTTTCGGTGCCGCAGCTGTTCAATATTGAGAAACTGGAGTTTCTGAAGGGCCCCGCCGGTATGCTCTACGGGCCCGGCTCACCGGGCGGCATTTTCAACTATATTACCAAGAAAGCGGAAACCGACAGGTTCGAGGGCAATGTCCAGGCGATCGCCGGAACCGAGGACCGCTGGGGCGGTTCGGCCGAAATCAACGCGCCGCTCGGCAACGGATTTGCCGCCCGTGGCGGAATGTTCTACGAGGATCGCGGTACCTTTCGCAACAATGCCGCCTCGCGCACGCTGATCGTCGACGGCGGCCTCTCGTTCGATCCCGGCCCGGTGCGGATCGATATCCAGGCCACCCGTTATGACCAGGAGCTCGATGCCAACCGCCTGCGCGGCGTGCCGGTGGATGATGATGGCGAGTTTCTGACCGACCGCCGCTGGAACCACAACGAACCAGGCGACTTTCTCAATCTGGAATCCGACGTGCTGCAGATGCAGCTCAAGGCCGAACCGTTTGCCGGGCTGACGCTGGATGCCACCGCTCGCTACAACAAGGCGGTCGAGGTGCAGAATTACCACGAACCGCGCGGCCTGTTCGATTCCGATGGCGATGGCGAGATTGACGCCTCGATCCGCGAGTTCCGCGATCAGGTGCGCGAACAGGAAACCTGGTCGTTTGGCGCAAATGCGGCATGGGCCACTAATATATCCGGCAATATCAGCAATCGCCTGCTCGCCGGGTTCGACCATTTCATTTCGGACCAATATTTCCAGGGCCGATCGCTGCGTGGCAACACCAGCGTCACTCCGGGCCTGCCCAGCCCGCTCAGCCTGTTCGACCCGGTCTACGGCCAGTCCGATCCGGCGACCTACAACCAGGGTCCGTTCAGGGTCACGCTAACCGACGGGCGGCGGACCGGTTTCTACCTGCTCGACGAGTTGACCATCGGTCGGCTGATCCTGACCGGCGGCGTGCGACGGGACAGTTTTCGCGACGATGCCAATGGCACGGTTTTCGAGGATGACCAGACGACCTACCGGCTGGGCATGGTTTACCGGCTCACCGATGAAATATCCGCTTTCGGCCAATATGCCACCAGCTTCGAACCCCAGAGCGCAAGCTCGCAGAACCCGCTGGCGGGCGGACCGTTCGCCCCGACCTCGGGCGACATCATCGAAGGCGGTATCAAGACGGCGCTGATGGACGGGCGCATCCAGTCTTCGCTCTCGGCCTATCAGATCCGCCGCACCAATATCCTGCAGACCGATCCGCGCGGCGATGTCGGCAATGATGGTGTCGACGATCTGATCTCGCTTGGCGAGATCACCAGCAAGGGCATTGAAATTGACATTGCAGCAGACGTGACGCCGGACTGGGTGGTCACCGTCGCCTATGGCTATAATGATACGCGCATCAGCGAGGACAATGGCGGGGGCGGCTTTTCCAACGCGGTGGGCGACCGCTTTGCCAATGCTCCGCAGCACCAGCTTGGTTTCTGGACCCGCTACCAATTTCCGGAGTTGGGCCTCGCCGCGGCGCTGGGCGGCGACTATGTTTCCAGCCGGGTCAGCATCAGCGGCCAGCCGGTCGATCCGTACATGGTGTTTGACGCCTCGCTGATCTACGAGTCCGGGCCGATCCGGGCGATGGTTCGCGTCGACAATCTGTTCGACAAGACCTACGCGGCGTCGGGCTTCATCGACCGTACCGGCCATTTCCCGGGTGAGCCGCGATCGCTGTTCGTCGAGGTCGGCTACAGCTTCTGATGGACATGGCGCGGGACAGCAGCGGCGCGGTGGCCGCGCGTGCGAGACCCGCGCCTAAGGCCGCGCGAACCTGGTGGAAGGTGCATCAATGGGTCGGGCTCAAGCTCAGCCTGTTCCTGACATTCATCCTGTTTACCGGGACGCTGGCGGTGGTGAGCGCCGAAATCGACTGGCTGTTGCAACCGAGCCTGCGGGTTTCCCCAGCGACGGTGGCAGGGCCAGTGGCCTGGGCAGCGATTGCCGACAATGCGGCGCGCTATCCCGGCGTGGCCAAGGCCAATGCAATCGACGCCCCCAACGCATCGGCGTTCGCGGCCAAGGTGACGATCGAGCATGAAGACGGTTCGCTCGGCTTGCTCCACGCGCACCCGACCACGGGTGAAATCCAGGGCGAGGGACCTTGGGTCGGCGCCCAGCGCGTGCTGCGCAACATGCACCGGCACCTCAACCTGCCGGTGAAATTCGGCGTGCCGATCGTCTCGTCTCTCGCCTTCCTGCTGCTGGCAAGCCTGGTTTCCTCGTTCATAGTGTACAAGAAATGGTGGCGCGGCTTCGCCAAACCGCTGCGCAAGCGCGATGCGCGAACCTGGTGGGGCGATTTCCACCGTCTGGCCGGAGTCTGGTGCCTGTGGTTTGTCGCCCTGATCGCTTTGTCGAGCCTGTGGTATTTCATCGAGAGCCTGGGCGGCGATGCGCCGCCGCAGCCGCGCGTGCAGGAGGAGGAATTGTCACCGCAGAGCCGGCTTCCCACCAGTCTGGCACGTGCGTTCGATGCGGCGATTGCGGCCCGTCCGGCGATGCGCATCCAGCGGGTGATCCTGCCGAGTCCGGACGATCCGCTGCTGCAGATCCACGGCGACCATGAGGCGGTGCTGGTACGCCCCCGGTCCAACGCCGTGTGGGTCGATGCGCGCACGGCGGAGGTGCTTCTGGTCACCGACGGTCGCGATCTCAATGTGCATCAGCGTATCGCCGAAATGGCCGACCCGCTGCATTTCGGATATTTCGGCGGCTACTGGACCAAATTGCCGTGGTTCCTGTTCGGTCTGGCGATGACTGGCCTGGCCGTATCGGGCGCGGCGATCTATTCCCTGAGAATTGCTCGCGACGGGGCCGCATCATTGCGGGTGCGCACAGCCTTTTCCGGCATGTGGCAAGGCATGGGACGCTGGCGCTGGCTGGCGCTGCTATTGATTGCGACCGCACTTGCATTATTGCCATCGCTGTTCATCCAGACGAGCAGCTGACCGCAGCCTTTCGGGCTGTGGCCTCTTCACCCTGCCCCTGCCGCCGCTATAGTCCTTGACCTGTCGCCCCCTGCTTAGCTAGTCAGTTAAATTGCACGGATGGCTGACCATCCGGCAGTTTTGGGAGACGGGTGATGCGCAGGCTGGTAATGATGTTGATGCCCTTGATGCTGGTGGCTTGCGAGAGCCAGAACAGCGAGCCGACGGCAGCGCCCGCGGCCGTGGTCAGCACGGACTGGGACCATATCGGCTTTGACGCCAAGGAGCAGCGGCACAGCCCGCTTGACCTGATCAACACCGAAAATGTCGGCGAGCTTGGCATTGCCTGGTTCAAGGACCTGCCCGATGCGCGGGGTCAGGAAGCAACGCCGATCGTGGTCGACGGCAAGCTCTATATCTCTACCGCCTGGTCCAAGGTCTTTGCCTATGATGCGAAGACCGGCGAGGAACTGTGGTCCTATGATCCCGGCGTGGCCGGCGAAAAGGCGGTCGACGCCTGTTGCGACGTGGTCAATCGCGGTGTCGCGATCAATCGCGGCAAGCTGTATTTCGGCACCATCGACGGGCGGCTGATCGCGCTGGACGCGATTACCGGTGCGCGCTTGTGGGAAACCCAGACCACCGACAACAGCAAGCCCTATACGATCACCGGCGCGCCGCGGGTGGTCAAGAATATGGTGATCATCGGCAATGGTGGCGCGGAATTCGGCGTGCGCGGCTATGTGTCCGCCTATGACACCCGCAGCGGCTCGCTGAAATGGCGTTTCTACACCGTGCCCAATGCAGAAGGCAAGGCGGACGGCGCGGCGAGCGACGAGATTTTTGAAAAAGCGGCCGCGGCGACCTGGGGCGATGGCGAATGGCGGGAATCCGGCGGCGGCGGTACCGTCTGGGACAGCATCGTCTATGACGAGGAACTGGACCAGCTGTACTTTGGCGTCGGCAACGGCAATCCCTGGAATCACGGCCTGCGCTCGGGCGGGGTCGGCGACAATCTGTTCCTGTCCTCGATCGTCGCGGTCAATCCCGATACCGGCAAATATCTCTGGCATTATCAGGAAACACCGGCCGAGACCTGGGACTATACCGCGACCCAGCCGATCATCCAGGCCGAAATGGCGATCGACGGCAAGATGCGCAAAGTGCTCTATCACGCGCCGAAAAACGGGTTTTTCTTTGTCATCGACCGGCTCGACGGCACGCTGATCAGCGCCGAGCCGTTTGTCGAGGGGATCAACTGGGCCACCGGCTATGATCTGGAAACCGGGCGGCCGATCGAGAATCCCGATGCCCGCTTCTACAAGACCGGCGAGCCGTTCATCGCCATTCCCGGTGCGCTGGGTGCGCATAACTGGCATCCGATGAGCTATAATCCGAAGACCGGACTGGTCTATATCCCGGCCCAGCAGATCCCGCAGGGCTATGAAGTGCCGGTCAGCGACATCGACAAGGCGCGTGAACGGCTGGGCTTCAATGTCGGAATCGGCTGGGCCATTGGCCAGCTGCCCGACGACAAGGAGGTCTACAAGGCTGCGGTCGCCGCGACCACCGGCCAGCTGGTCGCGTTCAATCCGAAAACCGGCAAGGTCGAATGGAGCGTCGACTATCCGGCGGCGTGGAATGGCGGCACGATGACGACCGCCGGCAATCTGGTGTTCCAGGGCACCAGCACCGGCTTTTTCAAGGCCTATTCGGCGGACAAGGGCGCGGAATTGCTGAGCCTGCCGATGCAGTCGGGGATCGTCAGCGCGCCTTCCACCTATATGATCGACGGTGAACAATATGTCGCCTTCCTGACCAGCAAGGGCGGGGCCTTTCCGCTGGTCGCCGGCGTGGCCGGCGGGGTTACCCGCCAGGTGCCGAATATTCCGCGGCTGGTGGTGCTGAAACTGGGCGGCAAGGCGAAATTGCCGGCCCTGCCCGAACAGAGCGATGTGGTCTGGGATCCCCCGCAACAGACCGGCACGCCGGAACAAGTTGCTGCCGGCAAGGGACTATATGGCCGCAATTGTCTGGTCTGTCATGGCGACAGCGCGGTTGGCAATGGCTTCACCCCGGATTTGCGAGTCAGCGGTGTGCTCGGCGACAAGCAAGCCTGGGCATCGGTGGTCACCGGCGGGACGCTGAAGCAGCATGGCATGGTCGGCTTCGGATCGCAGCTGAGCGCCGCACAGGTGGAGAATATCCGCCATTATGTGGTCGAGCGGTCGCACTGGACCAAGGAGCATCTGCCGGACATGACGGCACCGACGGCGCGGTGAGGATCGGGCATAATCTGCCCAAATGTTCATCATCTCCCCGGGCAAATGCCTGTTTTTTAGGCGGCATTGTCAGCCGGGCGATTAGCTATTAGCAATATAGTCGAGCATTCCGGTGATTCTGTTCGCGAATCGATTCTGGCATGGTAATTGAATAGTATCGGGCAATTGTGCCCGGCTGAGGCAGCTTCCCTTTGCGCAAGAGGAACGGCCGAGGAAGAGGTACACAGGGACGTTAAAAATGAAAAAGATCGAAGCGATAATCAAACCTTTCAAGCTGGATGAAGTCAAGGAAGCGCTGCACGAAGTCGGCGTGTCCGGGATCACGGTGACCGAGGCGAAAGGTTTCGGCCGGCAGAAGGGGCATACCGAACTGTATCGCGGCGCCGAATATGTCGTCGATTTCCTGCCCAAGGTGAAGCTGGAAGTGGTGGTCGAGGACAGCCTGGCCGACCGCACGGTGGAAGCGATCTCGGCGGCGGCGCAGACCGGCCGCATCGGTGACGGCAAGATTTTCGTGATCCCGGTCGAATCGGCGCTGCGGATCCGTACCGGAGAGCGCGACAACGACGCCATCTGACCTTTCTTTCCATTCGCAACCAACCCAAATCAACCAGAACCAAGGGACCAAAATATGGGCAATTCAGCATCCGATATTATCAAGATGATCAAGGAAAACGAGATCGAGTGGGTCGATGTGCGCTTCACCGATCCCCGCGGCAAGTGGCAGCATCTGTCGATGTGCGCCGGCGTGATCGATGAGGATGTGCTGGAAGAAGGCTTCATGTTTGACGGCAGCTCGATCGAGGGCTGGAAGGCAATCAACGAATCCGACATGATCCTGCGTCCCGATCTCGACGCCGTCTATATGGACCCGTTCTCCGCCACCCCGATGATGATCCTGGTCTGCAATATCGTCGAACCGGGTGACGGATCGCTGTACAGCCGCGATCCGCGCTCCACCGCGGTCCGGGCCGAGGCCTATCTGAAGTCGACCGGCATCGGCGACACCATCTATGTCGGACCGGAACCGGAATTTTTCATGTTCGACGATGTGAAATTTGAAAACGGCTATGACCGCTCGGGTTTCCGGATCGACGATATCGAGCTGCCGACCAACACCGGCCGCGACTATGATGTCGGCAACATGGGCCATCGCCCCCGCGCCAAGGGCGGCTATTTCCCGGTGGCTCCGGTCGACAGCTGCATGGACATTCGCGGCGAAATGGTCGCGACGATGCTGGAAATGGGCCTGCCGATGGACAAGCATCATCACGAAGTCGCCTCTGCCCAGCATGAGCTGGGGATCACCTTCGGCACGCTGACCGAGACCGCCGATCGCGTGCAGGTCTATAAATATGTCGTGCAACAGGTGGCCCATGCCTATGGCAAGACCGCGACCTTCATGCCGAAGCCGATCAAGGACGACAATGGCAGCGGCATGCACACCCATATGTCGATCTGGAAGGACGGCAAGCCGCTGTTCGCCGGCAATGAATATGCAGGTCTGTCGGAAATGTGCCTCCATTATATCGGCGGCGTGGTCAAACATGCCAAGGCGATCAACGCTTTCTCCAACCCGACGACCAACAGCTACAAGCGTCTGGTTCCAGGCTTTGAAGCGCCGGTGCTGCTCGCTTATTCGAGCCGCAACCGTTCGGCTTCCTGCCGCATTCCTTATGGTGCCGGCGACAAGGCCAAGCGCGTCGAATTCCGCTTCCCCGATCCGTTGGCCAACCCCTATCTGTCCTCCGCCGCGCTGCTGATGGCGGGCATCGACGGGATCGAGAACAAGATCCATCCCGGCGAGGCGATGGACAAGAATCTCTATGACCTGCCACCGGCAGAACTGGCCGAAGTGCCGACGGTTTGCGGTTCGCTGCGCGAAGCGCTGGAAGCGCTGGAAGCCGATCACGAGTTCCTGCTCAAGGGCGATGTGTTTTCGAAAGACCAGATCGACGCCTATGCCGAACTGAAATGGGAAGAGGTCAGCCGTTGGGAAACCACGCCAAGCCCGGTCGAATATGACATGTATTATTCGAGCTGATCCTTGCGATCAGACGACAAAGACAAGGCCCGGGGCAAGCGATTGCTCCGGGCTTTTTGCTGTGATTGG
Source organism: Parasphingorhabdus sp. (assembly GCF_041748495.1). Classification (GTDB taxonomy): domain Bacteria; phylum Pseudomonadota; class Alphaproteobacteria; order Sphingomonadales; family Sphingomonadaceae; genus Parasphingorhabdus. The sequence goes on along the minus strand of NZ_JBGTDD010000021.1, from coordinate 885 downwards.
CCATGAGGGTCCCGGACGGCGGCAGATAGCCCCTTCCGGAACTAGCTGTCCTTATTTTCGGCAGCAAAAGCCAGGCGATCAAGCCAGGCCCGCGCCTGTTTGGGTTCGCCGACGGCCTGTGGCCCGACCGGGCCGCGCGAGGCGATAAATTGCTGTTGGAGTTCGAACGGCGGCATGGCGAGTAGTTCCCTCGCCTTGTCTATCGTCTGACCCAATTCCTGCAGATGGTCGATCGTGGGCGCCAGGGCAGAGCGTGTCCTGCGGTCCCCATTATGGTCAAACAGGCCCGATTTGCCCGAAGCCGCCACTTTCAACGCGTCGATGAGCGCAGCCGTATATTCCGCTTCAAGTTCTGAACGACGGGCGTCCAGGCGGTCAAGTCGATCAGCTTTGGCCATGGCCGAGCATTACACATCGCTATTGTTATGGCAATCAGGACCGCAGCGCCAATGTCCGACCAGCCTCTTCCTCCACCGCACCAGAATCTCCGCGCAGCCATTGCCATCGCTGACATTCCGATATTTAGACTCTAAAGAATCCGCAGCCTAGTCCGTAAGGTTCCAAGCTGTTTCACCCTCGAGTACGGACCTTTTCTGTGTCGAAAAGGCTTGGCCGATATGTGGCAGCTGCATATGTTCCTGCTGTGACGGCCAAAGCACTGATCAGAACCGCATGCCCAAGCAAGCTAATGGCCATGAACGTGTAGCTTCCGATAGCCAGAGAGAACGAAATTGCCCACATCCAGCCGAGTAGATGCAAGACCATGTGACGCACCTGAAAATCCCGAATATGACGCAGCGGGCTGACCTCGTGATCGAAAATAAAAGCCCAAGTGGCGCGAGATAATTTTTTCATTTTGAAATCCTTGCTGTCAAATATTTGCAA
>NZ_JBGTDD010000020.1:0-38412 GCF_041748495.1 Parasphingorhabdus sp. | reverse complement strand
AGCTCTCCAGCTTTGGTGACGATGATGATGAAGCCGACGACGGGATTGCGATAGCGGCGGAGTGAAGCACTAGTTTCACGCCACGCAGCATTTCAAATTTGGGGCGAAAGCCCAAGAGGAATTAAGACATGAATCAAGTATCAAATTTTGCAAATCCGATCGCAAAGCCGGAAACATTTGACCAGATCCAGATTGGCCTTGCTTCGCCAGAGCGCATCCGCAGCTGGTCCTTTGGTGAAATCAAGAAGCCGGAAACCATCAACTACCGGACCTTCAAGCCGGAACGCGACGGCCTGTTCTGCGCCCGCATCTTCGGTCCGGTAAAGGATTACGAATGCCTGTGCGGCAAATATAAGCGCATGAAATATAAAGGCATCGTCTGCGAAAAATGCGGTGTCGAAGTCACGGTAACCAAGGTCCGTCGGGAACGCATGGGCCATATCGACCTTGCCGCTCCTGTTGCGCATATCTGGTTCCTGAAATCCCTGCCCTCGCGCATCGGCCTGCTGCTCGACATGCAGCTCAAGCAGCTCGAGCGCGTGCTCTATTTTGAAAGCTATGTGGTTATCGAACCCGGCTTGACGGCTCTGGAAAAATTCCAGCTGCTGACCGAAGACGAAATGCTCGAAGCTCAGGACGAATATGGCGAAGACGCTTTCTCTGCCGGTATCGGTGCGGAAGCGGTCAAGATCATGCTGCAGGACCTCGACCTGAAGCAGGAACGCGATGACCTGATGGAAGATCTGCGGACGACCAAGTCGACGCTGAAACCCAAGAAAATCATCAAGCGCCTGAAAGTGGTCGAAAGCTTCATCGATTCCGGCAACAAGCCGGAATGGATGATCCTCGAAATCATCCCCGTGATCCCGCCCGAACTGCGCCCGTTGGTGCCGCTGGATGGTGGCCGTTTCGCGACCTCGGATCTCAACGATCTCTATCGCCGCGTGATCAACCGGAACAACCGCCTGAAACGCCTGATGGAGCTGCGCGCGCCGGACATCATCGTCCGTAACGAAAAGCGCATGCTGCAGGAATCGGTCGATGCGTTGTTCGACAATGGCCGTCGTGGCCGGACCATCACCGGCGCCAACAAGCGCCCGCTGAAATCCCTGTCCGACATGCTCAAGGGCAAGCAGGGCCGCTTCCGCCAGAATCTGCTCGGCAAGCGCGTCGATTATTCCGGCCGTTCGGTCATCGTGACCGGTCCGGAACTGAAATTGCATCAGTGCGGTCTGCCGAAGAAAATGGCTCTGGAACTGTTCAAGCCGTTCATCTACGCGCGCCTTGACGCCAAGGGCCTTTCGATGACGCTGAAGCAGGCGAAGAAATGGGTCGAAAAAGAGCGCAAGGAAGTCTGGGACATTCTCGAGGAAGTGATCCGCGAGCATCCGGTGATGCTGAACCGCGCACCGACGCTTCACCGTCTCGGCATCCAAGCCTTCGAACCGGTATTGATCGAGGGCAAGGCGATCCAGCTGCACCCGCTGGTCTGCTCCGCCTTCAATGCCGATTTTGACGGTGACCAGATGGCCGTCCACGTCCCGCTGAGCCTCGAGGCGCAGCTGGAAGCACGCGTGCTGATGATGTCGACCAACAACATCCTCTCGCCCGCCAACGGCAAGCCTATCATCGTTCCTTCGCAGGATATGGTGCTCGGCATCTATTATCTGACAATGGACCGCAAGGGCGAGCCGGGCGAAGGCATGTTGCTGGCCGATATGGCCGAAGTGCATCAGGCGCTGGAAATCGGTGCGGTGACTTTGCACTCCAAGATCACCACCAGGGTTCCGCAAACCGATGAAGCGGGCAACCCGATCCTCAAGCGTTTCGATACCACGCCGGGCCGTCTGCTGATCGCCGAATGTCTGCCGAAATCGCATCTGGTGCCGTTCGACATCGTCAACCGCTTGCTGACCAAGAAGGAAGTCGGCGACGTGATCGATCAGGTTTACCGGCACACCGGTCAGAAGGACACGGTCCTGTTCGCCGACGCGATCATGGGCCTTGGCTTCCGTCACGCCTGCCGCGCCGGCATCTCCTTCGGCAAGGATGACATGATCATTCCGGACTCGAAGGATAAGACGGTCGAAGATACCCGGACCTTGGTGGCTGATTATGAACAGCAATATCAGGATGGCCTGATCACCCAGCAGGAAAAATACAACAAGGTGATCGACGCCTGGTCCCGCTGCGGCGACACGGTTGCGAACGCGATGATGGACGAACTGGCGGCAACGCCATTGGATGAAAATGGCCGCGAACGCGAAATCAACGCGATCTACATGATGAGCCACTCCGGCGCCCGTGGTAGCCCGGCACAGATGAAACAGCTGGGCGGCATGCGCGGCCTGATGGCGAAACCTTCCGGCGAGATCATTGAAACACCGATCATCTCGAACTTTAAGGAAGGCCTGACGGTTCTCGAATATTTCAACTCCACCCACGGGGCACGTAAGGGCCTTGCGGATACGGCGCTGAAAACGGCCAACTCCGGCTATCTGACCCGCCGTCTGGTCGACGTTTCGCAGGATTGCACCATTGTCGAGGAAGATTGCGGCACCGAAAATGCACTGGAGATGAAAGCCATCGTCCAGGGCGGTTCGGTCATCGCATCGCTGGGCGAACGTATCCTCGGCCGCACCATGGCTGAAGATATTATCGACAGCAAAGACGACAGCGTTGTCATCAAGTCGGGCACGTTGCTCGACGAAGCGGCGATTGTTGTGATCGAAGAGCTCGGCATCCAGTCGGCGCGCATTCGTTCACCCTTGGTCTGCGAATCCAAAATGGGCGTCTGCGGCACCTGCTACGGCCGTGACCTTGCGCGCGGTACACCGGTGAATATCGGTGAAGCGGTGGGCGTAATTGCCGCTCAGTCGATCGGTGAACCAGGCACACAGCTGACGATGCGGACCTTCCACATCGGCGGCGCAGCGCAGCTCAACGAGCAGTCCAATCTGGAATCGGTTGCCGAAGGCAAGGTCGAATATCGCGACATGCCGGTGATTGAAGACAAGAACGGACGCTTCCTGTCGCTGGCGCGTAGCGGTATCATCGCCGTGATCGACAATGACGGTCGCGAACGCTCTGCCGACAAGGTGCCTTATGGTACCAGCGTGCTGATCAAGGACGGCGCAAAGGTAAAACTGGGCGATCGTCTGGCCGAATGGGATCCATTCACCATGCCGATGATCACCGAGAAACCGGGCGTCATCAAATTCCAGGACGTCATCGAAGGCAAGACGATGACCGAACAGACCGATGAAGCCACCGGCATCGCCCAGCGGGTAATCATGGAATATCGCGCCTCTGGCCGTGGTGCCAACAAGGAAGACCTGCGTCCGCGCATGACCTTGCTTGATGAGGGCAGCGGTGAAGCAGGCCGCTATATGCTGGCAAATGGCGCAACCCTGTCCGTCGAAGACGGTGCCAAGGTTGCCGCCGGTGACGTGCTTGCACGTGTATCTCGCGAAGCGGCAAAAACCCGCGACATTACGGGCGGTCTGCCGCGTGTGGCCGAACTGTTCGAAGCGCGTATTCCAAAGGACAATTCGATCATCGCGAAAATCGATGGTCGGATTGAATTTGTCCGCGACTATAAGGCGAAGCGCAAGATTGCCATCATTCCGGAAGAAGGCGAACCGGTAGAATATCTGGTGCCGAAGACGAAAGTCATCGACGTGCAGGAAGGCGATTTCGTCAAGAAGGGCGACAATCTGGTCTCCGGTTCTCCCGATCCGCATGATATTCTTGAAGTTCTGGGGGTAGAGGCCCTGGCCGAATATCTGGTTTCGGAAATTCAGGAAGTCTATCGTCTGCAGGGCGTGAAAATCAACGACAAGCATATCGAGACGATCGTTCGTCAGATGTTGCAGAAGGTTGAAATCACCAATGGTGGCGACACCACATTGCTGCCGGGCGAACAGATCGATCTGGAAGAGATGCTGGAATATAATGCCAAGCTGACCAAGAAGCAGATACCGGCGGAAGGCAAGCCGGTGCTGCTTGGCATCACCAAGGCAAGCCTGCAGACCCGCAGCTTTATCTCTGCCGCTTCTTTCCAGGAAACCACCCGGGTGCTCACCCAGGCAGCGGTTGAGGGCAAGAAGGATCAGCTGATCGGTCTCAAGGAAAATGTGATCGTTGGTCGTTTGATCCCTGCCGGTACCGGTGCGGGCATGAACCGCGCGCGGATCGCGGCAACCAGCCGTGACGCTGCGTTGCGGGCGCAACAGCAGAAAATGCTGGATGCCATGCAGGCGGCAGCGGATCTGAAGGCGGAAGAAGTGGCGAAAGCCGCTGCTCCTGTCGAGGCAGAGCCCTCTGCCGACGACGTTTTCCGTGATGCACCGGTCGAAGAAGCACTGATTGCAGCGGATAGCTCTGAAGAGCAGCATGCGGCGGAATTGGCGCAGACGGATGATGCGGCAACGGGTGATTCGCATATGGCCAAAACCATGGGTGAAGGCATTGAAGAAAACGACACCGAAGCGGCTCAGCCCGCTGAAGATGAAGAAGACAAATAGTCTCTCCAAATAGTTCAAATAAAAGCCCCGCTGAAGCATATTCAGCGGGGCTTTTTTATATTGTCTATGCGGCCAGCTTCGCCGCTATCCGTGCGACCTTGCCGCCCAGATATTGGGCACCAGCCAGATCGATCTCGTGCGGCTGCCGGCTGCCGTCACCTCCAGCAATGGTCGATGCGCCATAAGGCGAACCGCCAATGACCGCGTCATTGCTCAACTGACCGGAAAAGCCATAATCCAGTCCGACGATGGTCATGCCATGGTGCAGCAGATTGCTCAGGATCGAATATTGCGTGGTTTCCTGACCGCCATGCTGGGAGGCTGTGGACGTGAACGAGGCACCGACCTTGCCGACCAGCGCGCCGTTCATCCACAGACCACCGGTGCGATCCCAGAAAGAGGCCATCTGGCTCGACAGGCGGCCGAAGCGGGTCGGGGAGCCGACAATGATCGCATCATAGTCCGCCAGCTGATCAGGTTCGATCACCGGATGATCGTCATTGGACGAAAAGCCGGATGCTTCAACCACCGCCTGCGGAGCCGTCTCCGGAACGCGGCCGATAGTCACGTCGCCGCCTGCCTCGCGTGCGCCATCGGCAATCGCTTGGGCCAGCGCATCAACATGACCATAAGAAGAGTAATAGAGTATCAATATTTTCGCCATTTTCATTCTCCAGTAATTTGGTGAGGATAAGGGGAAGCAGCGCCAGTCGACCTGGCGCTGCTCCTTGCTGTTATCGGTTCTGCGTTTCCCATGCTTCGACAAAGACAAATTCGGCATCGTCGACAGCTTCGATTTGCAGCGATGCGACATCTCTGATCGCCAGAGAATCCCGGGTATCGACCAGTTCGCCATTGACCCGCACCTGACCGGCGGAACCAACCAGATAGACATGCGCATCTTCGGCAATCTCGTGCGTGATCGCCGTGCCTTTCGTCAGGCTGGCACCATAGAGCCTCGCATCTGCGCCAATCATCAGCGCGCCGCCGGCAATATCTTCGTCAAAGCCGCTGGCAAGAATTTCCAGCTGATCGGCTCGGTCGTCACTTTTGGGAAAGGCTTTTGCATCCCAGCGCGGGGCACCACCGGCAGCCCGCGGTTCAATCCAGATCTGGAACAGGCGGGTCTGCTCGTCCTCGAGATTATACTCGCTGTGCATAACGCCGGTGCCAGCGCTCATCACCTGGACATCACCCGCCTCGGTGCGGCCTTCATTGCCCATATTGTCGCGATGGGTGATCGCCCCTTCACGGACATAGGTGATGATTTCCATGTCCTGATGGCCATGCATCGGAAATCCGGTCTTTGGCTGGATTTCGTCATCATTCCACACCCGGATCGGGCCAAACCCCATGCGGGAAGGATCCCAATATTTGCCAAAGGAAAAATGATGGCGGGCCTGCAACCACTCGTGATCGACATGCGCCAGATCCTTGAATTCACGTTTCTCAATCATCGTCTTTCTCCAGTTGAAGCGATGTTCTTTCCGCTTCCTATGCATTGGAAGTAGGCTGAAACATTTGTTTCTAAAATAGACAATATAGAATTTGATTGTTTCCAATTATTGATTAAAGTCATGTGATGGCCTTACCGGATTTTGAAGCATGGGCGATTTTTGAGGCGGTTGCGCGGCGCGGCAGCTTCACCGCCGCAGCCCATGAACTTGCGCTCTCCAAGCCCACGATCTCAAAAGCGATCTCCCGGCTGGAACAGGCGCTCGGCACGGTCCTGTTCCACCGCACATCGCGCAAGATTTCCCTGTCGACAGCGGGACAGTCGCTGCTGCATCATGCCCGGCAAATTGCCCGGGACGGCGAGGCTGCGATGGAGGCCGCACGCGATACCACGCATCTTTTGAAAGGGCAGGTCCGTCTTGCTGCACCGCTCAGCTATGGCCTCTCACATCTGGCGCCGGTGATCGCCGACTTCATGTGTGCTTTTCCCGAGATCACCGTCGATCTCCAGCTGGATGACGCGCGGGTGGATCTGATCGAACAGGGCTTTGATTGCGCCATCCGCATCGCCGCGCTTCCGGACAGCAGCCTCAGGGCGATCAGGCTGCGAGACGTCGACGGCTATTTCATAGCCGCGCCGAGCTACCTCAAGCGGATGGGCCAACCTGCAGCACCCGCCGATCTGATCGATCACGACTGTTTCATTTATTCCAACACGCCCAACCCCGAATTCTGGCAAATTACCGGTCCCGATGGCCAGTCCACCAGTGTGCGCCCCCGATGCCGGTTTCAAAGCAATAATGGTGATGTCATGCTGCCGGCACTGATCGCCGGTCGGGGCATAGGCTATTTGCCCGACTTTCTGTGTCGGAAGGCGCTGGAGGCGGGCCAGCTGGTCAACATCCTGCCAGGATGGCGCATGGGGGACATCACCCTCAACATCATCATGCCCCCCTCTCGCTTGCGCCCCGCCCGGGTGGATGCGCTGATTAACCATCTGAAGCATAATTTGCGCTAGCTCGACTGATACAGGACCCCGCAATCAGGCAATATTTTCTGCTTGGAAGCGACAACTGTCTCTCACCAGACAAGCGAATGCGTGAAGCGTTCATTTTGCTGTCCTACAGGGCGCTGATCCTGTATTCTGCCTTTTGCCTTCAACAGAAAGCATATTCAATCATGGCAACGGACTTCCTGGCGACCAAAATTGCACTGGCCTGCAAGGCCGGGTTTCTCTCGAAAATCGCTGATGAAGACATTTTGGCTTTAACATTGTAAAGTTTGTAAAGTTCATCAGGAAGGCAAGATTGAATATTAATGCCGCTCGAAACCATCCTGCTGTTCCTGATCGCTGACCTGATCTTCTGCCTCACGCCCGGACCGGCAACCTTGGTAGCCGTCAGCCATGCCTTGCCGCACGGACCCGCAGGGGGGATGCGCGGCGCGCTCGGGCCGATCGTCGGCGTGAATATCGGAAATTTTATCTGGTATGGGCTCACCGCCTTTGGCCTGATCGCTCTGATCCAGGCGGTTCCGACCGCCTATTCCGTACTCCGCTGGATCGGCGTCGCCTATCTCGCCTGGATGGCCTTGCGGATGCTGAGAGGGGGTACCAGCGCGCTGGCCAGACAATCGGCCACGCCTGCCAGCTTCAAAAAGGGATTTCTCAGTGGGCTGGCGGTGCATATGTCCAACCCCAAGGCGCTCTTGTTCTATACCGCATTCATCCCGCCATTCATCGATCCCAATGGTCCCCTGCTTCTGCAATTTGCCATTCTTGCCGGACTGACGGTGATCACGGAAACCACCGGCCTGACCTTTTATTCCGCTCTCGCTTCCCGGGCACGCAATCTGGGCAATGCCGATCAGGCGCAGCCCCTGTTCCAAAGGATCGCAGCGATCATATTGCTGGGTGCAGCCTTGATCCTGGCATGGTGGAACCTGACCGACAGCGCGATGCAGAGCGCGTTCAACCTGCCGAAAGGCAGGCTGGGTTAGATGCGTCAAATGATCCGCACCTATATCGCGCTCGCAGCCTTGGTCATCGCTGCCCCCCTGTCCGCGCAGGAGCAGTCCGATGCCGGGTTCAGTTCCGATGCCATATTGGCGCTAAAGGGCCTGCAATTGCTGGACGATCGGGTGAATACAATCGGGTACCGGCTGATCGCCGCCAACGCCGCCTTCTGCGAACCCAAAATCGCGCAGACCGGCCTGATGCTCCATGATATCGACCAATATCCCGACCAGGCGCTCGCCCGCTTCGCACTGGGTATCGACGGACGGGTTGCGGTCAACGCGGTCGCGCCCGACAGTCCGGCCGAGAGGGCGGGACTGCTGGTCCGAGATACGATTCTCGCCATCAACGGTCAGAAGATCGAGGATATTGCCCTCGACGATCCAGCGCTCGCGAAACAGCCCCCCGAATATCGGCGAATCGCCGCGGTGAATGACCAGTTGGACAAGGCCCTGGCCCGGGGCGATGTGACACTCGATATCCTGCGCGGCGGCGAACAACGCCAGTTGACGGTGGAATCCCGGCCAGCCTGCCCCAGCCGTTTCCAGATCAGCGTGAGCGAAGACCGCAGCGCCTCTGCCAATGGCGAAATCGTCTCCATCTCTTCCGCCATGGCGGAATATTTTCTCGATGATGCCGAATTTGCTGCAGTGATCGCGCATGAACTCGCCCATAATCTGCTGCAGCACCGCGACCGGCTTGATGCGCAGGACGTCAATCGCGGCTTTTTTGGACAATTTGGCAAGAGCGCTGGCCGGATCAAGGACACCGAGATCGAAGCGGACCGTCTGTCGGTCTGGCTGATGGCCAATGCTGGCTATGATCCAGACGCCGCCGTCCGTTTCTGGACCCGATACGGCAAGGAACATGGCAAGGGCATTCTCTCCGCCTCGACTCACTATCGCTGGAAAAAGCGGGTCGAACTGTTCGTGGAGGAAATAGCGAAAATGGCGGCGATGGAACCAGTCGACGGTAAATATCCGCCGCCGCTGCTGGCGGGATCGGACTGACTCAATCATCCTGCTCGTAGGCATCCTTGCAATTGCGTCGTTCCTGCTTGTTTTGCGCCTCATCCAGACAGAGGTCGCGCTGCCTCTTGCGCTCCGCCAGCACCTTGCGGCCCAGATCCTCTTCCCTCTCGGACCGGGTCTGGGTGGTCGCATCGACCGCGGTTTCCACCACCGTGCCCGCCGCCTTGAATGGCGCAGCGATAATCGTACCCGCAACGCAGCTGTTAAGCAGCGCAGGGACGACAGCTAGAGGCAACAGGCAAAATGCGCGCATGGATCACTCCTCAAATGGCTTGTGCAACCCAGCTGATGAAGACGGGCTGAATGCCTTGGCGGCTTGCTATTCCGCCAACAACCGCTCGGCCATCGCCCGAATGTCGCTACCAATCTCCGGATGCACCAGAGCCAGCGCCAGATTGGCCTCGACATAGCCCTGCTTGGATCCGCAGTCATAGCGCCTGCCGTCAAATGTCATGCCGTGAAACGGCTGCTTGCCGATCATTTGCGCCATCGCATCGGTCAGCTGGATTTCACCACCGGCCCCTGCCTCCTGGGTTTCCAATATCCGCATCACCTCCGGCTGCAGAATATAGCGACCCGGCAGAATCAAATTGGACGGCGCGGTGCCGGCCGCCGGTTTCTCGACCAGGCCCTTGACCTCGGTAATCGGCCCGTCCCGATAGCCCGGATCGATCACACCATAAGACGGCGTATCCTCGATCGGGATTTCCAGCGCGCAGACAATATTGCCACCCAACTTGTCATAGGCGCTCACCATTTGAGTCATGCAACCGGGAGATCCGACCATGAATTCGTCCGGCAGGAAAATGGCAAAGGGCTCATCGCCGATGATGTCTCGCGCGCACCAGATGGCGTGACCGAGACCGAGCGGCTCCTGCTGCCGGACAAAGACACAGTCACCAGGCCGCAAACGCGTTCCGTCCAGAACCGAGCGGTCCTTCGATCGATCCGCCATGGTCCGTTCCAGTTCATAGGCCATGTCGAAATGGTCCTCGATCATCCCCTTGCCGCGTCCGTTGACAAAGATCATCTGCTCGATACCGGCCTCCAGCGCTTCATCCACCGCATATTGGAGCAGCGGGCGGTCGACGATGGGGAAAAGTTCCTTGGGCATCACTTTCGTCGCCGGCAGGAACCGCGTCCCCATGCCGGCAACCGGGAAAACAGCTTTTCTGATCGGTTTCATTGGTCTGTTCTAGTCCTTCAACTTGTCGGCAAAACTGGTGCGCAATTTTTGCAGCTTTGGTGGAATCGTGGCAACACAATAAGGATTGCTGCGGCCTTCGTCAGCCCAATATTGCTGATGATAATCTTCCGCAACATACCAGGTGGCCGGCCCCTCGATCGTGGTAACAATCGATTCCGCGCGATTTTCACCAGCCCGCAATATTCCGGCCTCCGCTTCGGTCCGCTGTTCATCGTCGAGGGGGAAAACCGCCGATCGATATTGAGTGCCGATGTCATTGCCCTGACGATTGAGCTGGGTTGGATCATGGGTCGCGAAGAAAATGTCCAGCAGGTCGGAATAGCTCACGACCGCATCATCAAATCCGATCTTGATCGCTTCGGCATGGCCGGTATTGCCGGAGCACACTTCCCGATAGGTAGGGTCCGGTTTCTCGCCGCCGATATAACCGCTTTCAACCGAATGGACTCCCGCAATATCATTGAATACCGCCTCGGTGCACCAAAAACAGCCACCGGCAAAAATGGCTTCCTGCATTGCCATAAAAATTTCCTTCACGCGGTGGCAATATCGCCGCCACCATTTGCGTTACCATTGTCTTGATCGCGTCGTGCGACCAGAAGATACATGGCGGGTGTTACCACGCGAGACAAGAGGGTCGAACTGATCAATCCGCCGATGATGATCGCGGCCAGCGGCGCATAAAGCGCACCGCCCCAGAGAGCGAGGGGGGTCAGGCCGCCGATTGCCGTGATCGATGTCAGCAATACCGGCAGGAAACGGACCTCACCCGCCTTCTCGATCGCTTCCCGCAATCCCATTCCCTGATTCCGCAATTGGGTGGTGAAGTCGACGAGCAATATCGAGTTTTTGATTTCAATCCCGATCAGCGCGATAAAGCCGATAATGGCCATCACACTGAGCGAGTTTCCTGTGACGAACAGCGCGATTATGCCGCCGAATGTCCCGAGTGGAATAACGCCAGCGACCACGATGGTCTCGCGAAAACGCCGGAACTCAGCTACCAGCACCGCGAAAATCAGCATGATTGCAGTTACGATCAACGGTCCGAAATTGCCGAAGGTCTGCCCAATTTTCTCCGCCTCGCCGCCCACCGACCAGGTATAGCCCTCCGGAAAATCTATCTGCTCCAGCTGCTGCACAGCCCGGCTGTTCACCGTCGCGGGGACTTCTCCAAAATCAACCTGCGCCGTCACCAGCACCGTCCGCTGCAACTGATAGCGCTGGATTTCCGGCGTCACATTGGTCAGTTGAGGATCGGTTATCTGCGACAAGGGTACCGGATCGCCGGCGCGCGTTGCAACGTAAATATCGTCGAGTACCGACATCGGCAGGCTGCTCTCGAACGGATAGCGGACAGTGACCGGATAGTCGTCGCCTTCCTGATCGCGGAAGGATGCCGCGCGTTCGCCGCTGATAGCCAGCCGTATCGCCCGACGAGGTGCGCCAGACGGAATATCGAGCAGCGCCGCCTTCATTTCATTCAGGCCGATGTCGAGATCGATCTCGTCATTCGCTACCGGATTGACGATATCCCTCGCGCCAGGAGTTTTTCGCAACACATCGGTAATTGTGCCGGCCAGTTCCTTGAGCTTATCCAGTTCCGGTCCTGCCACTCGGATCACGATCGGCGCCTCCACCGGAGTCCCGTTCTGGAAAAGTTCAATTTTCACCCGGGCACCCGCAATCTGATCAAGCTGCCGGCGCAACCGGTCGATCATCTGCGGGCCTTGGCGCGTATCCCATTTGTCCAGAACCGCCAATACTTCGCCATAATTGATCCGCTCGGCCTTGGGGCCGACGTTATAAAAAACCTGTGGATTGCCGTTTCCGATATTTTCCGCGCGGACCTTGATACTGGGTTCGCTTTCCAGAATTTTTGCTACTTCGCTGACAATCTGGTCGGTACGATCGAGGCTGCTGCCCTGCTCGGCTTCCACCGCGACGCGAAAATAGGGTGCATCGGCAAAGGGGAAGAGCGAAAAGCCCAGCACCGGTACAAGCGCGAACGCCGAGAGGCACAAGGTCAACGCCAGCACCACTGTCTTGACGGGTGCCCCCAGGGCGATGTGCAGAAATGGCCGGTAGAAGCGCTGAATCTTGTCGTTGACCCAGCGGAGCGCCCGATTGCCTTCCGGGTCTTCGTCCCGCCGTAACATGCGACTGGCAAGAAACGGGATCAGGGAAAGCGAAATTGCCAGCGAGGCAATCACCGTCGCGATAATCGCAATGAAGAAGGATCTTGTATAGGCGCCGGCACCACCCGGCAGAAACAACAGGGGCACGAAAGCCAGAACCAGCACGGCTGTGGAACCGATCACCGCTGCGCGAATTTCCAGACTGGCTTCGATCGCGGCCTGGGTCCGCGTCTTGCCCATGCGCAAATGCCGCGCGATATTTTCCGTCACGACAATACTGTCATCCACCAGCAGCCCCAGCGATACGATGAACCCCGCGATCGACAGCTGGCTGAGATTATATCCCATCGCATAAAGCACCAGCATGCCGGAGGCGAGCGACAGCGGGATCGAGATCATCACGATCGCCGAGGACCGCAAGCCAAGCGGCAGCAATGTGAAGATGACCAGGGCGATCGCTATCGTAAAATCGCGGGCCAGTTCGCTCAATCGCCGCTTCACATCGCGGCTCTGGTCGAATTGCATGACCAGTCCGATGTCCGGCGGCAAGACCGATCGCTGCTGGTCCATCGCGATATCCAGCTCATTTTTCAGACGGGTAACGTCCACACCATCTTTTTGCGTGACGGTTAGAAACACCGCCCTCTGGCCATTATGCCGGGTCCGGTATATCTGCTCCTCGGCGCCCCAGTCGACATCCGCGACGTCGCCAACGGTCAACAGCGAACCACCGGACGCGCGGAGCGGCAAGTCCCGGATGGCCTCCAGATCGCGAAATGCGCCACCCGCTTCGACGTTCAGCCTTCGCTCCCCGCTCTGTACAGCTCCCCCGGGCAGGTCGGTGCCACCCTGACGCACCGCATCGGCAATCACGCTGGCCGGTACCCGCAGTTCCGACAAGCGATCCGACCTGACTTTCACGCTGACTTCCGGCTGCGGCAATCCAAAAACCCGCGATTCCCGAACGCCGGGATTACGTGCGAAGACATCGACCAGATCGTCCGCATATTTTTCCATCCGCCGCCAGGAAGCGGTTTCGCTGACCAGGGCCACTTGCATGACCGCAGCCTCGGTCGTCCGGATCTTGCGATATTCCAGTCTCTGCAGCCCCTCCGGAAGCTGGTCGCGGATCGCGGACACTTCGCGCACCACATCATCGAAATAGCCGTCGACGTCGCCCGACCATTCGCTGAATTCAACCGAGATAACAGTCCCGCCATCGGTGCTTCTTGAACGCACTTCGACAATATCATCTAGCCCCTGGACGACATCCTCGATCGGCTTGGCGACCGTCTCCTCCATTTCCTGCGCATCGGCCCCGGGCTGGATCGCGATGATATTGACAGCGGGAATAGGAAAATGGGCGTCGACAGCCTTGGGGATATTGTTGAACGCGGCGATCCCCAGCACAACCAGAAGGAGAAATAGAACAAGGCTGAGTTGCCAGCGTGAAATGACGAAACGGGCGAGCATGTCAGGCCCGATGACCCTCCCGTTTCCTGTCCGTGATCATCGCGCTTTCCGGACCGGTTTGATCAAGTCGCCGTTCCTCAGCTTTTCGATACCCCGGCTCACGATGACATCTCCGTCCGTAAGTCCAGCCAATATTTCGAGATGGGTATCGGTCAATTTGCCAATCTGGACATTTCGCTGCCTGACCCGGTTCTTATCATCCACAACGAACACCAGGCCTTCACCGGACCGCACACCGAAAATCGCATTGGCAGGGATCGCAAATGTCGGCGAGGTCACGCGGGGTACCTGGACTTCCACCATACCCAGTTGCCCCGACCGCAAGCGGTCGCTGGCTGGCAGCGAAAAACTCACTTCGAACGTGCCGGTCCGCTCATCTGCCCGCCCGCCTTTCTCGCTGACCACCGCGTCAATCGGCGTATCGGAAACGGCAGACAGAAAGACCTTGGCGGGCATGCCAACGGTGAGACGGGCAGCATCGGCATCGGTCATCGGAACCCGCAGCACAAAACCCTTGTCAATTTCTCCCAAAATCAGCGCGGTCATTCCGGCCGTCACAATCTGCCCCTCATCTATATTGCGGGAGAGGATGATGCCATTGCTCGGCGCGCGGATATGGGAGGTGCGGCTGGCAAATTCCGTGGATTCGATCCTCGCCCGGGCCGCGCGCGCGGCCGCCTCCGATTGCTCGAGACGGGATTTGGTGACCCAGCCGTCCTTGAACAGTTTCTCGAACCGCTCATATTCCGCTACTGCGCGATCGCGTTCCGCCCGCGCTGTGCTGAGATCTGCGGCAACCGTACTGCTATCCAATGCGGCGAGGGACGCACCGCGTTTCACGCTGTCGCCTTCTTCATAGCGGACCGAAGCGACTTTACCGCCGCTGGTAAAACCCAGCGCTGTTTCCCGGCGCAAACGAACGGTGCCCGCAGCTTTGAGTGTTTCGCTATCGCTGGCTGGCTGGACCGTCGTAACAAAGGCCGGAATGGGGTCGGTTGATTTGGACTTTGCTTCCGGCTCGCCAATGCTGCAACCGGACAGGACAAGCAGACTGATCAAAATCGATATTATCGTTCTGCCAAGCGTCATATCGCGCATTACCACCCCTAATATGTTCTCCTTAGGTCGCTAACGGGACTGGTCCAATCGAAAATTGCGAAATAGTGGCAAAAAAGGACTGGATTGTTAAAGCGCGCTGCTTGAATGTGTTATTACGGTATCATTTTTGATATTTGGCGCAGTTTTCGGTTGGCTATCTGGGAGAGGCCGCGCGGCGGAGACGGTCATTCAGGGCCAGCCCGATGCCGCTATCGGGAATGGGTGCCACAGCAATTCTCGGTTTTTCACTCGCTTCAGCCAGATGGAGCGCGGCAAACAGCTGGCTGGCCGCTTCCGCGAGATCGGAATGAGCCGACAGGTTAATGTCCCCCGGCACGGCTCCGAAGCCAATATGATATTCATCGCACTGTGCGGTTTCGATGTCCAGACGAACCGGCTTTGCCGGCGCATAATGCGACAGCAATTGCCCAGGCGCTTCGATTGTCCCGCGGTCTGAGGTTGCCGCTGGTTTGCCGGCAATCGCTGCCAACTGGGCTGGCGTCACTGGTCCCGGTCGCAATATCCGATAGTCGCCATCATCGACCGCGATGATCGTCGACTCGATGCCCTTTTCGCACGCACCGCCGTCCAGGATCAGCGGTACGGCATCGCCCAGGCTGCGTGTAACATGATCGGCGGTGGTAGGACTGATCCCGCCGCTGCGATTGGCCGACGGCGCGGCCAGAAACAGACCGGGAATTGACAGCAGTTCGCGCATCACCGGGTGCGCAGGACAGCGCAGGGCAATGGTGTCGAGTCCTGCGGTAACCGCCGGGACAACCGGGCAGTTTACCGCTTTGGGCACTACCAGCGTCAGCGGACCGGGCCAGAATGTCTCGGCAAATTCGACGGCAAGATCGTTGAACTGACCAAGCATTGTGGCGGCATGCAGGTCCGGCACATGGACGATCAGCGGATTGAAGTCCGGGCGGCCTTTGGTCCGGTATATCTCCGCCACCGCCGCTGCGTTGGTCGAATCGGCGGCCAGTCCATAGACGGTTTCCGTCGGCACTGCGACCAGCCCGCCCCGACGAAGCAGCGCCTCGGCATCGGCGATCGTCGCCTTGCCGTAGCGACGACTGGCTGTGCCAATATGATCATTTGAGCCGGACATGCCCCTGCGCTATAGCCCAGCGGAAATTCAGGCAACAACGGATAGCAATTTCATGAGGTTTACAGCCCCAGGTCGCGAACAATATTTTGTCCTCAAGCATATTGCCGAGATCGGTGAGCTGGCCAGCCACGACCGCTTTGCCGGTGCCAGTGAGGATATGGTCGAAGCGATTGTCGAAGGCATTGGCCAGTTTGCCGAAGGCGTTTTCGCTCCGCTCAACCGGATCGGCGACAGCGAGGGCGCGCAATGGCGCGACGGCAAGGTGACTTTGCCCCAGGGATATCAGGAAGCCTATGCGCAATTTGTCGAGAGCGGATGGGCATCGATTGACGGACCGGAGGGATTTGGCGGCCAGGGCCTGCCCTATTCGCTTTCTGCGCTGATCCTGGAAACCTGTGGCGCCGCCAATTTCGCGTTCACTCTCTGCCCAATGCTCAGCTTTGGCGCAATCGAAGCGATTCACGTCCATGGCTCCGACGAGCAGAAGGCCAAATATCTCCCCAATCTGATTTCCGGTGCCTGGACCGGCACGATGAACCTGACCGAGCCGCAGGCCGGCTCCGACGTTGGTGCGCTGCGCAGCACCGCCGAACCCATCACCGAAGGCGAATATGCCGGCAAATACAGGATCAAGGGGCAGAAAATCTATATCACCTTTGGCGAACATGATCTGACCGACAATATCATCCATCTGGTGCTGGCCCGCACCCCGGGCGCGCCGGAAGGAACCCGCGGCATTTCGCTGTTCATTGTTCCCAAATTTCATCTCGACGCCGACGGCAAGGCCGGCGCGCCCAATGATGTGACCTGCGTCTCGATCGAACACAAGATCGGTATCCATGCCTCGCCGACATGCGTCATGGCCTATGGCGAGCAGGGAAACTGTATCGGCGAGATGATCGGCGGAGAGTTCGGCGGGATGAAAGCGATGTTCACGATGATGAACAATGCCCGCATCAATGTCGGGTCACAAGGCGTTCAGATCGCCGAACGCGCCACCCAGCAGGCCAGCCGCTTCGCTATCGAGCGGATCCAGTCGGCGCGCGCCGGTAGTGGCAACAAGGCTCCGGTAGCGATTATCGAACATCCCGATGTCCGCCGGATGCTGCTGCGTTCGAAGGCGCTCACCCAGGCCGCGAGGGCCTTGCTCTATTATGCCTCGTCGAGCGTCGACCGCGCGACTCTCGGCATCGAGGGCGCGAAGGCCCGCGCCGAAATCCTGACGCCGCTGATCAAGGGCTATGGCACCGATATCGGCAATGAAGTGGCATCGATCGGGGTGCAGGTGCATGGCGGCATGGGCTTTATCGAGGAAACCGGCGCCGGCCAGCATTTTCGCGATGCCCGGATCGCACCGATCTACGAAGGCACCAACGGCATACAGGCGGCCGATCTGGTCGGCCGCAAACTGGGGCTGGATGGCGGCGAAGCCATGCAGACCTTTATCGCCGAAATCCGGAGCGAAGCCGAAGAGAACGACAGCCTGATGGGGCTCGCCAATGCCTGCGAAGATATCCGGCAATGGATGGCAAGCGGCGATGCGTCGATCGATGATCGGCTGGCGGGGAGCTATCCGTTCATGACCATGCTGGCGACCGCGACCTGCGGTATGCTGATGAAGAAACAATACCGGATCGCCGCCGCCGAACTCGCCGATGGCGATGACCCGTTTCTCAAGGCCAAACTGGTCACCACCCGCTATTATCTCGACCATCTGGTCCCCGAAGCGCTGGGTCTCAAGCCCGCCGCGATGGCGGGAGCGGAGATCCTATATCGTCTCGACAGCGCGGAACTGGCTGGCTGAGTATGACCGGAGAGGATGATAAGGCGCTGCTGCACCGGATCGCTGCAGCGCTCGAGCGCCTGGCCCCGCCAGCCGACAAGCCGGTGGATTGGGCGACGGGAAACGCCTTTCTGTGGGACCGCCGTGGACCCAGAGCCATAGCGCCGTTCGATCCGGTCGATATCGATCTGCTCACTGGTATCGATCAGCAAAAGGCCCGCCTTCTGGACAACACGAGTCGCCACGCCAGCGGCCATGCCGCGCATGATGTCCTGCTGTGGGGTTCCCGCGGCATGGGCAAATCAGCGCTTGCCAAGTCCGTGATCCGGGCGGTGCAGAGGCAAGGCGAGGATATGGCTCTGGTCGAGGCGTCGTCGGACCAGCTGGAAAACCTGCCCGCATTGTTTGAAATGCTCGCCGCTGTCGACCGGCGCTTCATTCTCTTCATCGACGATATCGGATTTGCCGAAGGCAGTGCCGAGCCGCGCCTGCTCCGCTCGATGCTGGAGGGCGGCACCAGCCAGCGGCCCGCCAATGTCCGGCTCTACGTCACTTCAAACCGGCGCCATATCCTGTCGCGGCAGATGAATGAGCAGGACGACCCGATCAACCCGCGCGATGCGGTTGACGACCAGCTGGCGCTGTCCGATCGGTTCGGTCTGCGGCTGGGCTTTCATGCCGCCTCGCAGGACGATTATCTGGCGATCATCGCCCGCTATGCCGCGGCCTATGATCTGATGTTCGAGCGCGAGAATGCCTTGCTCTGGGCAAAGCAGCGCGGCAGCCGGTCAGGCCGGGTGGCGTGGCAATATATTGTCGAACTGGCCGGACGAGCCGGACGGTCTCTGGCTTAGCCTATTCGGCCGCCACCGCAGCTTTGGCAGCGCCCTTGCGCGATACCCGCCAGATGATCCCGCCAACGTCGTCACTGACCAACACCGCGCCCGTCTGGTCGAAAGCGACCATCGTCGGACGACCACGTGCGCGGCCATCCTCCGTGGTAAATCCGCTCAGGATCGTCACCGGCTTGCCTTCCGGTTCGCCGCGCTGGCTGAAGTTGACATAGACCACATCATAGCCAGCGAGCGGCTGGCGGTTCCACGAGCCGTGCCGCGGCACAACCGCACCGGTGTCGAAAGGCGCGCCCAGGGCCTGGCCGTGCGAAAAAGCGATACCAAGCGGCGCCACATGCGCGCCCAGGGCATAATCCGGCCGCCGCTCATATTGCCGGTGGTCAAGATTTTTCGGATCGACCCGAGGGTCGACATGACCACCCCAGAAATGCCATGGCCAGCCATAATGCGCGCCCCAGCGGACTTCGGTGAGATAGTCCGGCACCATATCGCTGCCCAGCATATCGCGTTCGTTGACCACGGTGTAAAATTTGTCGGTGCCCGGCAAATAGGCCATGCCAACCGGATTGCGCATACCGGCAGCATAGATGATCTTGTTGTTGGTCGCGAGTTCGACCTGCAATATCGCCGCGCGCTGTTTCTCAAGCTCCATGCCATTTTCGCCGATATTGCTGTTCGACCCGACCGAAACATACAGATATTTGCCGTCTTTGCTGGCCAGCAAATCGCGGGTCCAGTGATTGTTCGGCGCCTTCGCGTTCAAATTGGCTACCTTGCGGCCCTTGGCGGTGATCTTCGTAACACCCTCCGTGTAGGGATAGGCATAGACAGCATCGGTATTGGCGACATAAAGCGTGTCGTCAATCAGCGCCATGCCGAACGGCGAGTTGAGATTTTCCATAAAGGCAAATTTCTCGTCGACCGTGCCGTCCTGATCGCTGTCGCGCAGCAGGGTGATGCGGTTGGCGGATTCGGTTCCCGCCCCGGCCTTGCTCATCAGATTGCGCATGATCCAGCCTTCGATGCCGCTATTGGTTCGCGGCGGGCTATTGGTTTCCGCCACCAGAACATCGCCATTGGGCAAGCGGAACATGGACCGGGGATGGTCGAGGCCATCGGCGAAACGCTCGACGACAAGGCCATCGGCAGCAACCGGGCCTTCCCCTTCGCCCCAGGGCTCGGCCTTGGCGATATTTATGGTCGGAAATGTTTCCTTGCGAACATTGGTCAGCGCTGGCTCCACGCCGGTTGTCGCTTCCAGCGGCAATCTGGCGGTGTCGCCACGGGTGAAATAAAATCCAGCCCCCACCCCGAGGATGATCAGCAGAATCGCGATATTTCTAATATGTTTCAACATGGTCTGACAATAGGTGGCGTCAGAGGTCCTGACAAGCGCGGTTTGACATGCTTATCGGCCTTTCCACCAGATCAGCAGCGCCGCCGCCGTTCCGAGAGCAAGTCCGGCCAGCAATCCGGCCGACGGCTGTCCCAGGACGCCGCCGCCAATGGCGCCGACGATCGCACCGATCGCGATGAACACGCCGCCGCCGTTGCGATTACCGGTCCCGGAATCGGAAGGATTGGAACCATTGTCTGATGTTTCTGGATTCATGGCCGCCGCCCTAACCCACAACGCTGGCCGTGACCAGAGCTTCCCGTCCAACTTATGATTAACCCGCTGCTAACCCTAGCTTTTGAAGTTATCTCCACCGGTCGAATGTAGAGGTGGCCATCAGCTTGGAAGCAATAAGCTTTCTGCAGCAGGAGCCAAAAATGCAATTGCCCATATTCATTGACTCCACCCATTATAGTGATGCCGAAGCGCTGATCACCAGCTATGGCGACGAAGCGGGACTGGAGGCGGCCAATCGCGCTGACAAGAGCCGGTCGCTTGGCAACCATCTCCATTATTGCAAATGGCGGCAAGTGGAACGCTTGTGCGTTCTGCTGTCCATCGACCAGACGATCGGGACGGTGCACTGACCTGATTGCGCCATCCGCTATCGGTCGGGGTTGCAGATGATCTCGGCGGAGCCGTCGGTCCGTACGGTACAATTGGGGCGGCCATCGATCTGGATGCGTCCGGTTCCGAAATTACTGACATTCGCTTCCCGCTCGACCGCGAGATGACTGCTCGCCGGACCGCGGTGGATCAGGGTCAGCTGCTTGACCTTGAGATCGGGACTGGCGAAGATGCTCGCGCCCTGAAGCTCGAGCCGGGCGGCATCCGCTTGCCCCGTCATCATCAGCTGGCCACCGCCAGTCATCGCCACATCGAGCCGGTCCGCTTCGACAGCGTCGATCCGGAGCGAACCAAAACCACCCAGACGCACTTTCGGTGTCCGCCCCGACAATTTGTCCAGCGTCACCAGACCCGAACCCAGATGCGAGACATTCTGGATCGCAAAGCTGCTGAGATAGAGGGTGACCGGAGCGTCCTCGGCATAATTGTTGCGATCGAGCGATTTGGGCCGCACCGAGACGACCAGCTGCTTGCCGTTCCTCTGCAGCGAGACCCGGTCCAGTATTTCTCGCGTAGGACCCTCGGCGCGCGCCGACGGCCCCTTGCCCGAGGTCAGCACGACATCGACGCCATTGCCGATCCTGATATCGTCAAAACCGAAAATGGAAAATTTGCGTTCGGCCGCTTGCCCTGCGGACGAGAGCAGCAGCAATATGCCTATGATCGGCAGGCCCAGAAAAAATCTCATGACGGCCGAGCCTCTCCCAATTCCATCCAGCCGAGCCAGCGCGGCGTTTTCGGGGCATAATGACCGCGATTGTCGGTCAGCGCAAAGCCGTGCGCTTCAAATAATTTGCTGACCGGACGGTGCAAATGGCAGCCGCCGGCAATATGTTTCCACGCCGGTTCGATCCGCCGCTGCCATTTTTCCGGCCCCTTGTCAGGCGCCCGGCCATGTTCGAGAAACAGGATCTTCCCGCCAGGTTTCAACACCCGCCGCATTTCGGCGAGCACCTGCCCGCCATCCTGCACCGAGCACAAGGTGAAGGTGCACAGCACCGTGTCGAAACTGGCGTCGGCAAATGGCATGGCTTCGCCAATGCCGTCATATATGTTCATGTCGAAGCCCCGCGCGCTGGCTTCCCGCCGAGTATAGTCAAGCAGTTCGGCGGACGGGTCGAGACCGGTCAGCCGGGTCACCCGGTTGCGGTCGTAAAATTGCAGATTGATGCCGCCGCCGCAGCCAAGTTCGAGGACCTCGCCATCGGCTCTGGGCACGATCTCGCTGCGGTCTTTCATCACCGCAGGCTGAGAGCAGGCAAAGCGGATCAGCTTTGGTACCGCATATTTTTCCCATAGATTTGGCATCGCTCACGAAGCTGCCACAGAGCGGGCAGATCGCCAAGTCATTTCAGCAGCTTGCCGATGGTCAGATGATCAGCCACAAGTGATATCACCCGATCCCATCGCTCGCGACTTGCACGTTGCATCACCGTGAATCCGGACGTCACCGGAGCCCATGACCTTGGCATTGACCGATCCGTCCGAGGACAGCTCGACATCGCCGCTGCCGGCAATCGAGATGCTGGCGCTATCCGCGTTCATCTCCTTGCCACTGACGTCGCCAGATCCGGCTACCGATATGTCGATGGATTGCGCGGTTCCCGCCAGGGTCAGATTGCCCGATCCGGCAATTTTCGAATTGAGCGATGCCGTTTCAATTCTGGCCACCCGGATATTGCCGGAACCGGCGATGCTCAATTTTGTCGATTCCGTGGTCATCGCGTCGACATCCATATCGCCCGAGCCAGCAAGCTTCGCACTTTTCAACGCCGGAGCGGTGACATAAATGACCGCCGTGCCGCTATCACCCCAGGATATACCGCTGTTTTTCCGTCCGATCTTGATCTCGTCCCCGGAAATCTTGTAGCGCAGCTGTTCGATCGCCTCCGCATCGCCTTCCGCGCGGATCGAGAATGCATCGCCGGTCGTGAAAATGATATTGTCGGGGCCGGCTAGCGTGACCCCGGCGAATTCACCCGGATTGCTGGCCTTGGTACCAATGGCGATACCATCGGAAAAACTGCCGGTGCTGATGCCGTTATCGCTGGCGGCCTCGCCGACCGCATTGGCGATCGAGCCTTCACAGGCGGCGAGCGCCAGCAGCGGTGCCAGAAACACTATCTTCTTCATCCATCCCTCCTTCACTGTATTAATTCACTAATACGCTTGTGGTCGGTCAAGATCAACCAAAAATTCCCAGCCGCAGACAAAAAAGGGGCTGGCACATCGCTGTGCCAGCCCCTTTGCAAATTCGATGAACGGTAAAACCCGGTCGATCAGTCGTCCTTGACCTCATAATATTGCGGTGCCGCAATATTCAGGATCTCGAGAATTTTCGTCAAAGCCGTCGGCTCATCGGTGTCTTCCATCGCCGCCAGTTCGCGAGCGAGACGGCTCGATGCCGCTTCAAAAATCTGTCGTTCGGAATAGCTTTGTTCCGGCTGGTCATCGGCGCGAAACAGATCGCGGGTCACTTCGGCAATCGATACCAGATCGCCGGAGTTGATCTTCGCTTCATATTCCTGGGCCCGACGCGACCACATCGACCGCTTGACCTTGGGCTTGGCTTTCAGCGTTTCCATGGCTTCGCGCAGGGTCTTGTCCGACGACAATTTGCGCATTCCCACGCCTTCTGCCTTGTTGGTCGGAACCCGCAGCGTCATCCGCTCCTTTTCGAAGCGCAAAACATAGAGCTCGAGCTGCATGCCGGCAATTTCTTCATTTTGCAGCTCGACAACCCGGCCAACGCCATGTTTTGGATAAACAACATAATCGCCCACATCAAAGGACAGCACATTCGCAGCCATAAAAAGCCTTTCTTGATTCATTGGAAAAGAACGTTACCAACGTCCGAATTTCGTGTTCGTCTGACGAAAAAACCCTTTCGTAGATATATTTAACGACCGAACACCACCCGCTCCCTCAGGTGTCCAGCCGCCAATTGAATCAACCTTAACAGATTCGTCACAAAAAAGCAATTTTATCGTTGCACTGCACCAATGTGCGGGTCCGGCGGCGTCAGCCACCAGCAGTCCGCCGCCGACATATCAGCCGGATCCTATTTGGTCAGAAAGACAAAAGGTGACCGCCCGGAAACTGGGACAGTCGGGTCACTGGCTAGTCGCCCTCGCCGGGTTTCTCGGAGAAGAACGCTTCAAACTTGCCTTCCATGCCCTTATATTCTTCCGCATCCGCTGGCGGATCGCGGCTGACCGTGATATTTGGCCATTCCTCAGAATATTTAGTGTTCACCTCGAGCCATTTTTCCAGGCCGTCCTCGGTGTCGGGCAGGATTGCTTCGGCCGGGCATTCCGGTTCACAGACGCCGCAATCGATGCATTCGCTGGGATTGATCACCAGCATGTTGTCGCCTTCGTAAAAGCAGTCTACCGGGCAGACTTCGACACAATCCATATATTTGCACTTGATGCAGGCTTCGGTAACAACATAAGTCATCTGGTCGTGAACTCCCCTATACCAGTCCGCCATTCGTGATCAGAAATTTCATCCTAGCTATTGCGCAATTTCTGACACGTCAACAGTTGGTTTAGCCGCTATTTCAAATACCAGTCTGCAATATCTCGTAGCAGGATTGCGCCTGGGAAGCGCTGCTGCGCCGTTCGGGCAGCGCGATGATCCGCACCACTTGGACGGCCTGTCCCTGCGGGATCGTGAGAATATCGCCTTGCCGGACCTTGACATGGCCGCGCTCGATGCGTCGTCCATTCATCCGGACATGCCCCTTTTCCGCCAGCTTGCGCGCCATCACCCGATTCTGGGCAAAGCGCAGGAACCACAAAAGCTTGTCGATCCGCAGCACCGGAAGCGCTGCGTGGCTACGGTCCGCTTCTCTGCCGCTCAAGCCTTCATCCTATTTTTTCATCTGCTCCCGGAGCACCGCCAGCTCGGCAAAGGCACCGCCAGCGGTGGCGAGAACCGGCTCGGCCTTGCGCTTGACGGGCGCAGGCTTGTCCTGCTTCTGATGTTTGGTGCGGGATTTGAACTGGCTGCGCTTCGCGTTGCGCGCCATGCCCTTCCAGCGCCAATATTGCACCGCGGCGACCGCTGCTTCCGGCGGCGCGACGCTGTCCGCTTTTGCGTCGTCCGGTGCCACCGCTGCAGCGGGCGCTTCATCGGGAGCGGCAGCCTCCTCGACAGCAGCATCCGAACCATCCGCTCCACTTTGCGGCGCCTGACTGGCATCGGCAACCGGCTTTTCCTGTACAACCGGCTTTTCATCGGTTTTCGCGAAGCCCGCCAGCGCGAGCAGTGCCTCGTGACCGGCCTTCGACAGACCCAGTGATGTCGCCAGAGCAGGGTCGATCGCGAATATCTCGCCCTGCTGCCGCGCCTCATGCGCCTGCTTGACCAATCGTTCGACCATGTCGACCCGGACATATTCGTCGGCCACCTTGCGAAAGCCCAGCCGGGAAGCGTGGTCGGCGCCGACGAATGTTCCTTGCTTGAGATGAACCGCATTATCCGGCGTCTGCTCGATCATCGGCTGCCCGTCAAAAGCCGCGAAAAGCGCCGTCCGCCAGAGCACCGCCCCGGGCTTCATCAGCGCGTGATGGAAAATATCGAGCGCCCCGAACACCAGTCCGGCCCGGCGCGCATGGCCGCGCATGTCATTGTCGAGCGCGCGAACCGCCTGATCGATATCGCGCCGCGACAATATCCCGCCGGCATCGACGATCTGGGCGAATAGCGCGCGCACCGCTGCTGGCGTTTCCGGCTCATTGGCCAGCACGTCAATTTTCACCAGCCCCTGTAGATGCTTGGCCTTCATCGCCTCGACCCAGGCCTTGACCCGATCGATCACTTTCTGACTGTCCTCGGCGGCCATATCCTTGATCGACCGCTCGAACCGGATCTCGGGCTGCAACAGGGTCTTGCCCTTGCTCAGCACCGCCAGCCGGCTGTCGCCCCACAATATCGCTGGCTGTCCGGCAGCATCGGGAACCAATGCGAGGACAGAGTCCGGTGCCTTGGCAAGAGCGTCTGCATTGTCTGTCATAATCCGTCCCAAATATCTTTCTGCCGCTGCAAGCAACATCTTGCGATCTTCTCTCCGGCTATCGGATGGCACGAGAAATTGGAAGCCCTTGAGTGTTCCTATTTCCTGTCCCTCAACCAGCACCCTGCCATCATCATCGACGGCGACATCCTGCGCCAATGTATCTTTCAGCAGACCGCGCATCAAGACCCGCGTACGCTTGTCAACAAAACGCTGGGTGAGCAGCGCGTGCATAGCGTCACTCAACCGGGACTCCAGCGCGCGGGTGCGATCGATCATCGCTTCGGGCTGTTCCACCCAATGGGATTTCTGCGCGATATAGCTCCAGCTGCGCGCCGCCGCGATGCGCGCGCCGAGGGTCGCAATATCGCCCTGGACATTTTCCAGCCGGGCGATTTCCTGGGCCATCCGGGCGTGGGGAATGACGCCCGCCCCCTCGGCAAGATGCGACCAGAGTGAGGCGATGAAGCGCGCCTGATGATCAGAGCCGACCTTGCGAAAATCGGGAATGCAGGCCGCTTCCCAGAGCAGGCGCACCTTGTCCGGCGAGCCCGCGAGCCGGACCAGAGCCGGATCCATCGCCAGCCGCTTCAGAACCGCCAGATCGACCGCCTCCGGCGCCGCATGCAATCGCTGGATCTGCGGCTTTTCTTCCAGCGAACGGATCAGCCGCTCGACCGAACCAAAATCCGGATCTGCATTGCGCCAGTAGAGCCAGTCCAGCTTCGGGAACCGATGCGATTCCAGATTGTCGATATCTTCGGCCTGCAATGCATCCGACGAGGCCAGCCCGGACAGCACGCCAAAGCTGCCATCCTTCTGATGGCGGCCTGCGCGGCCGGCAATCTGGCCGATTTCGGCGAGGGTCAGACGCCGTCGGCGATGGCCGTCGAATTTCTTCAGCGCGGCAAAGGCAACATGGGCGACATCGAGATTGAGGCCCATTCCAATCGCATCGGTAGCGACCAGATAATCGACCTCGCCGTCCTGGTACATTTTGACCTGGGCATTGCGGGTCTGCGGCGATAGCGAACCCATGACGATCGCCGCACCGCCATGCTGGCGCCTCAGCATTTCGGCGATCGCGTAGACATCCTCTAGGGAAAAGGCGACAATCGCCGATCTTTTGGGCAGCCGGGACAGCTTGCGCGAACCGGCGTAGCTCAGGGTGGAAAAACGCGGCCGGGTTATGATTTCGGCATCGGGCAGCAGATATTCGATCAGCGGCCGCAGGCTTTCCGAGCCCAGAATCATGGTTTCGTCACGGCCGCGCGCATGCAGCATACGATCGGTGAATATATGGCCGCGCTCGGGGTCGATGCCGATTTGTGCTTCGTCGATCGCAACAAACGCAAATTCGCGGTCCATCGGCATCGCTTCGGCGGTGCACAGGAACCATTGCGCGTCTTTCGGGATGATCTTTTCTTCACCGGTGACCAGCGCCACCCGATTGGCTCCCTTCAGCGCCACCACCCGGTCATAGACTTCCCGCGCCAGCAAGCGCAGCGGAAATCCGATCATCCCGCTCGAATGGGCGCACATGCGCTCGATGGCAAGATGGGTTTTGCCGGTGTTGGTCGGGCCGAGAACGGCGACAAGAGACGACTGGGAGAACCGGGACATTATCTACACAACAGCCCATCGGGCACAGAGTTGCAAGGGGCTTGGCACAAAAACTGCTGATGCGACCGGATAACTTTGATTTTACACGGCTCGCCGCATGTGCTCTGCCTGAATGGCGGCTTAATTTGACTTTAACCAAGTTGCTGCACAGAGATATTCCAACATATCGGATGCAAAGCCAAAAACTTGCATCACCGAGGGGTGCGTTTGTTCAAGAGTATCGACGATATCGACATGCACGTTCAGGGGGCTGCCATCGCTGCGGCCAATCCCCTGCGGCCGGCGCTTCCGATAAGCGATTTCCCCGGGGAGCGGTTCGCCGAATGGCGGGAATATTTTTCCGATTTCGACTGGGTCCCCGATCTTGGCGTTGATATCGGCAGCCCGACCTGGTTCCGCGGTCTGGTGACATTGACCGCCCTGTGCGGCGTCGCGATCAGCTGCCTGCCCGATTTTGGTCCGATTACCGGCCATAGCGCCGACCCGCTGAGCGGCTATCGCGCCGACCAGGCCCGTTCGCAAATGATTGCACCGCTGGCTTATGGTTCCGACACCGGCATCCGCATGGCGGCCACCGACGCCGTACGCGCGTTGGCGGAAAGCCCCGAGCGGCCGTCGATCGAACTGGTCGCCACGCTCGGTCGCGGCGACAGTCTGCGCCGGGTGCTGCAACGCGCCGGAGTCGCCAGCGATGAGGCCGGACAGGTCAATGATCTGGTGAGCGGAGCCGTTTCTCTCGGTGACATCAAGCCGGGCACCAAGATCGACGTCATACTCGGCCGTCGTCCGGCGAAAAATCAGGCCCGGCCGCTCGATCAACTGGCGTTTCGCGCCCGCTTCGATCTCAATCTCGAAATATTGCGTGACGGCGACCGGCTGAAACTGAACCGCAAGCCGATCCTGGTTGACGATACGCCGCTGCGAATCAAGGGCACGGTCGGGTCCAGCCTCTACCGCTCCGCGCGCGCCGCCGGAGCGCCCGGCGACGCCGTCCAGAAATATCTCCAGGTGATCGGTTCGAAAATGTCCGTCTCCCGCGACATCCGCAGCACCGACCAATTTGATATCATCCTGTCCTACCGCCGCGCCGAAACCGGCGAGGTGGAAGTCGGCGATCTGATCTATGCCGGGCTCGAACGTGGCGGCAAACCGGCGGCACAGATGTTGAGGTGGCAGAGCGGCGGCCGGACCAACTGGTTCGAGGCCTCGGGTGTCGGCCAGTCTAACGGCGAACTGGCCCGGCCGACCAACGGACGGATCACCTCGAACTACGGCATGCGGCGGCATCCGATCCTGCGCTACATGCGCATGCACAGCGGCATGGATTTCGGCGGCGGCTATGGCGCGCCGATATATGCGGTCACCGACGGCACGGTCGTCCACGCGGGCCGCAAGGGTGGCTTCGGCAATTTTGTCAAATTGCAACATGGCGGCGGACTGGCTTCCGGCTATGGCCATATGAGCCGGATCGCGGTGAGCAACGGCGGTCGTGTGCGCAGAGGACAGATTATCGGCTATATCGGTTCAACCGGCCTGTCCACGGGACCGCATCTCCATTATGAACTCTATCGTGGCGGGCGTTCGATTGATCCCCGGTCGGTCAAATTTGTCGAGCGCGCGCAGCTGGGGGGCCAGGAATTGCGCCGCTTCAAGGGCGAGCTGCAAAAATTGCAGCGCGTCGCACCCGGCGCGGCTTTGAACGCGCTGAAAAGCGCTTCGGCCGAGGCACAGCCCGAACGCGAGATCAACCGGCTCAACAAACCCCTGAAAAGCTAAAAGCGGCGCCCCAGTTCACAGAAGAGTTGAGCACCGCGGTCGGCTCGGCTAAGCCTTTGCCATGTCACAGCAAGCTTCATTCCCGCACAGCCGCCTACGCCGCACCCGCAGCCATGCCTGGAGCCGGGAGATGGTCCGGGAACATCGCCTGTCTCCGTCGGATCTGATCTGGCCGCTGTTCATCACCGAAGGCAATGGCGTCGAAGAACCGATCCCTTCGCTCCCCGGGGTGTCGCGCTGGTCGGTCGACGGCATCGTCGAGCGCGCCCGCGAAGCGCTCGATCTGGGCATCCCCTGCATCGCCCTGTTTCCCAATACACCGGCCGAAAAACGCAGCGACGATGGCAAGGAGGCGCTCAGCCCCGACAATCTGATGTGCCGCGCTACCCGGGCAGTGAAGGATGCGCTTGGCGACGATATCGGCATATTGACCGATGTCGCGCTCGATCCTTACACCAGCCACGGACAAGATGGGCTGATCGATGATCGCGGCTATGTCGAAAATGACCGCACGCTCGACATTCTGGCCAAACAGGCGCTCAATCAGGCCAATGCTGGCGCCGACATCATCGCGCCATCCGATATGATGGATGGCAGGGTCGGCGCGATCCGCGACGTGCTCGAACTGGCACGGCATCACAATGTCCAGATCATGGCCTATGCCGCCAAATATGCGAGCGCCTTCTACGGCCCCTTCCGCGATGCGGTCGGTTCGGGAGGGCTGCTCAAGGGCGACAAGAAAACCTACCAGATGGATCCGGCCAACAGCGACGAGGCGATTCGCGAGATCGCCTTCGATATAGCCGAGGGCGCCGACAGCATCATGGTCAAGCCGGGGCTCGCCTATCTCGACATCATCTATCGCGCCAAGGCAGAGTTCAACGTGCCGATTTTCGCCTATCAGGTATCGGGCGAATATGCGCTGGTGAAGGTCGGGGCCGCCGCCGGCATCGGCGACCATGATGCGCTGATGATGGAAAAGCTGATCGCGTTCAAGCGCGCCGGTTGCAGCGGCATATTGACCTATTTTGCCGCCGATGCGGCACGGTTGCTGCATGGCTGAAGACGCCGCAGATATTGTTCTGGAGACCGAGCGGCTGATCCTGCGCAAATGGCGCGCCAGCGACATCGAACCGTTCATGGAGCATCTCAACACCCGCAATGTGATGCGCTGGCTGGGCGGGGTGCAAAGTCGCGAAACCTTTGACGCGGCGGTGACCAGGCTGGCCGGCTATGACCGCGACTTCGGTCACACATTCTGGATCGTCGAGCGCAAGTCCGATGGCGAAATATTGGGCTTCTGCGGACTGAAACGGGTCAATGCGCCGCAGCCGAAGCTGACCGGCGCGCATGAAATCGGCTGGCGCCTGCGCGAAGATGCCTGGGGCAAGGGCTATGCCAAGGAAGCCGCGAGCGCGTGCATGGACGCGGCCTTTTCCCGATGGAACGCGCCCTTCGTCGTGGCCCTGACGGTCGCCGGCAATGAACCGAGCTGGGGCTTGATGAAGCGGCTGGGCATGGTCCATTGCCCCGAACTGGATTTTCATGACCCCAATTATGACAAGGATCTCAACCCGACTATTGTTTACAAAATCACCGCTGAAGACTGGAATTCGAGAATATGACCGACCCGCTGATCCTGCCGTTCAATGGCAAAAGCCCGAAAATCCACCCCAGCGCCTTCATCGCGCCGGGCTGCAAGATTATTGGTGATGTCGAGATCGGCCCCGAATCGAGTGTCTGGTATAATTGCGTGATTCGGGCAGACGTGAATTTCATCCGGATCGGTGCGCGCAGCAATATCCAGGACGGCACCACCATCCATTGCGACAGCGCCACCCCGGCCACACCCAACGGCAATCCGACGATCATCGGCGATGATGTGCTGGTCGGCCATATGGTGATGCTGCACGGTGCAACGCTCGAAGACCGCGCCTTTGTCGGCCTGAGCACGACGGTGATGGACGGCTGCGTGATCGAAGGCGACGCGATGCTCGCCGCCGGCGCCACCCTGACCCCGAACAAGCGCATCCCCAGCGGCCAGCTGTGGGCCGGATCGCCAGCCAAGTTCATGCGCGATCTGCCGGAACAGGCGATTGCCGGGATGCACATGGGCGTTGCCCATTATGTCGAAAATGCCAAGGCCCACAAAGCTGCGATCGACGCCCTGCGCTAGCCAGGCTTGAATCAGCGCAGCCGGTTCTTCATCGCCTCGATCTCGGCCTGCTGCGAATCAACCTGCGCCAGCACAGCTTCTCGCTGGCTCGCAATGATGGCCGCACCGCCGGTCTGTCCTTCTTCCATCTGACGCAGCAATTGCTCCCGGTAAAGCGCATCGATATCGGCCAGCGCCTCGACCGACGGACTGCGGACAATCTCGAGCGCCGCCATTTCCATTTGGGCCACGACCCATGATTCGCTCGACACCGCCGCATTGCGCGCGGCCTCCACCCGGCTTCTCACACCGGGCAGCCGCGCCTGGTACCGGTCATGCGCCGTCTGGCTCTGCGCCATCGCTGCATCGAGCCTGACTTGCAGTTCGGCGGGTAGCGAGGACTGGACCGGAAGGGCAGCAGCCGGTGCATCCATCACCGGTTCGTCTTCATAGGGACGTTTCTGCAGCGACGGAAAATCGCCCTGCTGCATGGCGCAACCGGACAGACTAACCGTGATAATCGTCACCAAAGCTGCGAGTTTTTTCATTGCTCCGTCTTTACGAGAGGCTTATCCGGTCTGCAACGGCGAATATGCCGCCACAATGGCTGGCGCGGCCCGACCAACGGGATTAGCCAAAATCGCCTTAAGCTGGTTGACAGCGCCACTTCCATCGGTTAGCTGCCCACTCTTTCCAGCGTGAGCCGAAGGACTCGCGTTAACGGT
Source organism: Parasphingorhabdus sp. (assembly GCF_041748495.1). Classification (GTDB taxonomy): domain Bacteria; phylum Pseudomonadota; class Alphaproteobacteria; order Sphingomonadales; family Sphingomonadaceae; genus Parasphingorhabdus. The sequence goes on along the minus strand of NZ_JBGTDD010000020.1, from coordinate 6,397 downwards.
CTTGTGCGCTGGAACCACAAATTTGAAACGGAAAATAGCCATGTTCGCAATTGTGCGCACCGGCGGCAAACAATATCGGGTTGCCGCAGGAGATATTATCGCAGTCGAAAAACTAGCTGGCGAAGCTGGTGATTCGGTAACCCTGGACGACGTTTTGCTGGCTGGCGACGGCGGCGACATCAAGGACGTCAAGGGCCTGACCGTCTCGGCTGAGATTCTCGGACAGGAAAAAGGCGAGAAGGTCATTATCTTCAAGAAGCGCCGCCGGCACAATTATCGCCGCAAGAACGGCCATCGCCAGCAGCATACGGTGCTGAGAATCAGCGCCATCGGCTCTGAAAAGGCGCCAGCGAAAGCGGCTCCGAAGAAGGAAGCGGCTCCGGCCGAAGACAAGCCGGCCGCGAAAGCCAAGGCTGCTCCGGCTGAAAAGGCCGCTCCGGCCGACAAGGCTCCGGCCAAGAAAGCACCAGCGAAAAAGGCTGCTGCGAAAACTGAAACCAAACCCGCTGCTGCCAAGAAGGCACCAGCGAAGAAGCCAGCCGCCAAGAAGCCGGCTGCGAAGAAAAAGGACTAAACCATGGCACATAAAAAAGCAGGTGGTTCCTCCCGCAACGGTCGCGACTCGGCAGGTCGTCGTCTGGGCGTCAAGAAATTCGGCAGCGAAGCTGTTGTCGCCGGCAATATTATCATTCGCCAGCGCGGAACCCAGACCCATGCGGGTCGCAATGTCGGTATGGGCAAGGACCATACTCTGTTTGCGCTCGTTGATGGCAAGGTGGAATTCCACAAGGGCAAGCTCGGACGCAAATATGTGTCTGTCGACCTCGTCGCGCAAGCCGCCGAATAACGGATAATCGATAAAGGGTTATCCACCAGAGGGATGACCCGACAGGTTCAACAGAACCGTCAATTTCAGGGAGAGGGTCATCCTCTCCCTTTTTTTGTCTCTCCCTGTTGTAACGTCACTATCTTGTAACGGTCACCCGCTAGCGGGCTAACAGTCAGGACGGGGGCGTCACAATTTGACGATGGAGAGTCCCTATGTTCGCCGTTACACCAAGTTTGTTGCTGAGACCCGGCTGGCCCGAAGACGCCGATGCCTTATACGCCGCAATTAATGATGAAGCGATTGTCCGCAATCTCGCCAGCGCGCCGTGGCCCTATCGGCTGGACGATGCCCGGCAATTCCTGTCCTTGCCCGCCGACCCTGCCACCCCCCGCTGGCTGATTTTCAGCCGCAAAGGAGGCGCGCCGAAGCTGGCGGGCTGCATCGGCATTGATGCGCAGGACAATGGCGATGTCGACCTCGGCTACTGGATCAGTCGGCCGCATTGGGGCCGCGGGTTCGCCACCGAAGCGGGCCGGGCGGTGCTGGAAAATGCGCGCGCACTCGGCCACAAGCGCCTGGTCGCCAGTCATTTCCTCGACAATCCGGCCTCGGGGGCGGTGCTGCGCAAATTGGGTTTTCAGCCGACCGGTCAAACGGTTGGACGGTTCAGCCGCGGCAGAAACGGGGAAGCGCAAGCGGTCGAATTTTCCTGTCTGCTGGATGCGGAGAAAGAATGCGAGGTCATGCGACCACTCGCAGCGTGATCAGGCTACTTTGCGCAGCCCTTCAGTAATCGGAGGGCTGTCGGACCCGGCATCCTCTTCGACCATGATCGCCGCCTCATATTCGCTTTCGGCCAGCCGGATCAGCGGACGGTCGTCGATATCCCAGGGGTGAAAGCCCGGTTTGAAAAACTGCAGCAGCGGCCATAAGGTCCTGCGGAACGGCGCCTTGCCAAGCAGCGCATAATGGGCCAGCCCAAACCAGGCGCGCGGTCCCGAGATGCCGTCCTGGCGCAGCAGGTCGAGAACGCCTTTCGCGCGGTTCTTGGTAAAGCCGATCGCGATCTTGGCCATGAAACTGCACCGGACCAGCCAGCTCTTCAGCGGACTCCAGTCCCGCGTCACATGCAGCCATGTGTCAAAGGCCACGCCCTTGTGCTCGATCTCTTCCGAAGCGTGCCACAGCCACAGCTTGCGCTGCTGTTCGTCAGCATGTTCAAAATGTCTGGGGTTCGCAATCACTTCTGCGGCCAGAATGGCGGTAATATGCTCGATGCACATGGTCGCCACCAGATGGGCATGTTCCGGCCGGGCGCGAATGCCGTCGACCACGCTGGCAATCGTTGCTTCCAGCCGGCTGATATCAAAGTCACAATCTTTGAGATGTTCGTTGAAGCAGTGATGCTCCCGGCTGTGGATGGCTTCCTGCTGGATGAAGGCGCGGATCTCTTGCTGCAACTTCGGCGGCACGCGCTTGCGAAATTGCTTGAGCGAATCGATGAAGAAAAGCTCGCCCTCCGGAAAGGTGACGGACAAGGCGTTGAAAAAGGCCGAAGCAAAGGGGTCGCCGCCCACCCAGCGGCGGCGGTTGATCACGGCGCTGGCAAAATTTCGATTGCGGGGTCTTATCCGGAGGTCGGCGGGCGTGGCACTGTTGTGCGATGCGTCAAAATCGGTCGCTGCGCCTGCGCTTGCTGGAGCTATGTCCATATCTGCCTTTGTACCTCCCAGTACTGTCATCAAATTGTGCGACCAATTTTTTGGTTAAGCGTTGGATAGACAAGGAAGGTTAAGGTTCGACATCACAGCATGCCTAACAAACATGCTTAAGAAATGGTTTATCCGGCAGCAATCCGCCAGTTCTCCACGGATTCAAATATGAATCGATTGGCGGCGTTCTGGTTTATTTGCGCCGGTAGCGGAAATACCAGACATCATGGCCCTGTCGTCGGGCCTTGGCTTCATAGCGCGTCTCCGGCCAGCCGCCGGGCCGGATCATCCAGTCTTGCGGACTGGCGCACAGCCACTCAAACTCGTTCCGCTGGTTCATGATCATGCAGGCCCATTCCAGATAGACCGGATGATCGGTGCCGAAGCGGAACTCCCCGCCCGGTTTCAGCTTGGCCGCGATCAGGTCGACCGGGCCATGATTCATGAACCGCCTTTTGGCATGCCGCGCCTTGGGCCAGGGATCGGGATGCAGCAGATAGACAAAGCTCAGCATACCATCCGGGATCCGTTCCAGCACGTCCAGCGCATTGCCCATATGCAGGCGGACATTGGCCAGATTCTGGTCACGGACATGCTGCAGCGCACCGACCATCCCGTTGAGATAGGGCTCGCAGCCGATAAAGCCATGATCGGGCAGCATGTCAGCACGGGCCGCCAGATGTTCGCCAGCACCGAAACCGATTTCGAGATGCAGCGGCCGGTCACCGCCGAACAGCGACGCTGCGGTCACCGGACCTTCGACCGGAACCGCGATTTGCGGCAGCAGTTTCTCGACCAGTTCGACCTGCTGATCGCGCAGCGCATGGCCCTGCCTCCGCCCATAAAGCTGGCGGATAGTGGTCGGATCGCCGTCCTTATAGGCGGTCATACTGCAGTCACGATTGCCGGCATGGTCGGCCTCAGAGCGCGGCTTTCAGCGCGTCCACCAGATCGGTTTTCTCCCAAGTGAAGAAATCACCATCGGCCTCGCGGCCGAAATGGCCGTAAGCGGCGGTCGGGCCGTAAATCGGCTTGTTCAGGCCGAGATGGGTGCGAATGCCTTTGGGGGTCAGGCGCACCAGTTGCGGCAATATTTCTTCCAGTCTCTCTTCGCTCACCTTGCCGGTGCCGTGCAGGTCCACGTTGATCGACAGCGGTTCGGCAATACCGATTGCATAGGACAACTGGATCGCGCAACGCTTGGCGAGTCCTGCGGCGACCACATTCTTGGCCAGATAGCGGGTGATATAGGCTGCCGAACGATCAACCTTGGTCGGGTCCTTGCCGGAAAACGCACCCCCGCCATGCGGGCTGGCACCACCATAAGTGTCGACGATGATCTTGCGGCCGGTGAGGCCGGCGTCGCCGTCCGGGCCGCCAATTTCAAACCGTCCGGTCGGGTTGACGTGGATCACCGTCTTGTCGGTGATAAAGCCTTCCGGCAGCACCTGATGGAACACACCCATCACATAGTCGCGCAATTCCTGATAGAGTGCGGGATTGTCGCTGTCCTTGTAATAGCCCGGCGCGTGCTGCGTCGAAACCACCAGAGCAACGGCCTCGACCGGCATTTCATTGACGTAGCGCAGGGTCACCTGGCTCTTGCTGTCGGGCTCCAGAAACGGTGCCTTGCCGCTGTGCCGGTCATCCGCCATCTGTTTCAGAATCTGGTGTGAATAATGCAGCGTTGCTGGCATCAACTCCGGGGTTTCGTCGCTGGCATAGCCGAACATGATTCCCTGATCACCGGCACCTTCATCCTTGTTGCCGCTTTCATCCACGCCCTGCGCAATATGCGCCGACTGCGGGTGCAGATAATTTTCGAAGGTCAGATTCTGCCAGTGGAACCCGTCCTGCTCATAGCCGATTTTCTTGACCGTTTCGCGGACCGCAGTCTGGATTTCTTCCTGCGCTCCGGGCGCCCAATTGCCATTGGTATCGATCATGCCCTGGCCGCGAACCTCGCCAGCCAGAATCACCCGGTCGGTCATGGTCATGGTTTCGCAAGCCACCCGCGCTTCCGGGTCCTTGGACAGGAACAGATCGACGATGGCATCGGAAATCTGGTCGGAAACCTTGTCGGGATGGCCCTCGGAGACCGATTCGGAAGTGAAAATAAATTCTGAACGCATGATAAATTCCTGATTATTGGTCAGAAAGCGACTGACCCATGGGACATAAGGAAATGTTTTTATGCGCTTTAACGAGCGCGTACGCGGATGGCAATGGCGGATAGCAGCAAAATCGCCGCCAAACCGAGCGGCAGGACATTGCCGTAGCGCGCGAAAAGCGTCGGTGAACGGGCCGCTGGCAAGCGCATGTCGATGCGGCCCGCTTCCGCCATCGGAACGCTGGCTCTAACTGTTCCTGCGGCGTCAATCACCGCCGAAATGCCGGTTGGGGTGGAACGGATCACCGGTAACCCCTCCTCGATCGCCCGCAAGCGGGCCTGCGCCAGATGCTGCGGCGGCCCCCAGCTACCAAACCAGGCATCATTGGACGGATTGAAGATGAAGTCGGGGCGATTGTCCGGATCGACCACCTGTCCCGAGAAGATGATTTCATAGCAGACCTGCAGGCCCGCCTGACCAAAGCGGCCGAGATCGATCGAACGGGGTCCGGGCCCCGGCCAGAAGTCGAAATCGCCTGGCGCCAGACGGGATAGGCCGATCGCGGACAAAAGGGGTCGCATCGGCAGATATTCGCCATAAGGGACCAGATGCGCCTTGTCATAGCGACCGATCAGCTCGCGCTGCGCATCCATCGCAAAGACACTGTTGCGGGCACCAACCGCCCGCCCGCCCGCTTCATCAAATTCCAGCTTGAGCGCGCCCAGCACCAGAACATCGTCCGGCTTCATCAGCGAAGCCAGCTGCTGGCGGACAAATTCCGGCGGGCGACCATAATAATAGCGCGCCGGATAGCCGGTCTCCAGATAGTCGGGAATTGCCGCTTCCGGCCAGAAAATGATCCGCGGACGATCATCTGTCCGCAAGGTCAATTGGGCCAGTTTCTGCAGATTCTGATCTTCATAGCCGGCCTGCCATTTGTCCTGCTGGCCGATATTGGGCTGGACCACGGTGATCAGCGGCTGGTCCGCCGTAATCGGCTTCGGCTGGGGATGGGGGATCAGCGCTAGTCCGGCGAACACGGCAATCAGGGGAACCGCCACCTGCCATCTTTTCAGGAACAGCAGCCACAGGCCCCCGGCACCGGCAAACAGCAGCGCGGACAAGCCGTAGGTGCCGATAAATATGCTGAGGCCGGTCATCTGGCCAAGCGGAAGCGCAATCGTGCCCAGCGGATTCCAGATGAATCCGCTGAACAGCCAGCTGCGTAGCCATTCGCTGAAAATCCAGGCCCCGGCCATGGTCAGCAAGAACGTCGCCGGTCGGTCTTTGCCAATCCACCAGCCGATCAAGGCCGCCAGACCGGGAAATATCGCCAGATAGAGCGACAGCAGGATCACTGCCACATAGCCCAGCCATCCCGGCATCGCCGCCTGAAAGGTAAAGGCTTTGGCAATCCAGTTCAGCCCGACGACGAAATGGCCGACGCCGAATAGCCAGCCGGCAAAAAAAGCGGCCTTGCGGCTTTGAGCCTGAAATACAATCATCATCCACAAGGCGAGCATCAACAGGCTCAGCGGCCAGAGAGCGAGCGGTGCAAAGCCGGTCGCGCTGATCCCCCCGGCCACAAGCGCGAGTCCGGATGAATGGCGGGCGATCATTTGCTGGATATTTGACACCGGCGGCTTTTGCCGTGTTCAGCCCGACCATTCAATTGCTAATTGCCCGAACCGCTATTTGCTTGCTAATAAGCGCGCCATGACCATCCTTCCGCTCCTGATGCTCGC